>CAJFHE010000010.1 GCA_904378095.1 uncultured Clostridia bacterium
AAAAAATTGAAAGGAAGAAATTCTATGAAAAATTATAATAATAAAGAAGTAAATCAAGATATGGCAGTTTCTGCTTAAATACTTTTGATTAATTTTACAATTTTATATTTTATAATTTAAGCAGAGACAATTTATTTTATTTCAAATAGAATTTTATCAAATATACTTTTAAATATCGAAAATTCAAGGTTTACCAATAACCTTTTTAGATAGATCTGTGCCCAAATGGTGCCCAATTCATTTTATGTAACTTTTAATGGGCAAAAAATAAGAGCCACTAATTACTTGCGACTCTAATAAAATTTGTGGTTGCGAGGGTAAGACTCGAACTTACGACCTTCGGGTTATGAGAAATAGAATGCATTTTTCATTTTTTCTATTACATTGTAAAGAGTACTATTCTCTAAAATTATAGTAATAATTCTCTATTTTATCAGTTAATTTTGCATAATCTTGATTGACATTCTTATATTGTTATGATATTTTATTTTCATGTGAAAATACCATACATCTAAGGAGTCATTGCAATGCAAAACAATACTCTCAAACGTGATATACTAATCTTTCCAAAATTTAAAAATATCAATAAAATCCAAGAGATTAGAAATAAATATGATAGATTAGCAAATTTGATAGCACCACATATTACTTTAGCATTTCCTTTTTCACACAATATGTCTAATGAAGAATTAATTAGAAAATTAACCAATTTACTTGAAGATTTTAGTCCTTTTACTATTGTATTTAAGGGAATATCATTATCTAAAGATAATTATATATTTCTGAATTGCATTCAAGGTAATAAAGAAATAATACAATTACACAATAAAATATACGAACAGATACTATCTTCTCATTTTAAAAATTATATTAAATATATTCCTCATATTACTTTAGGTAAAACTAACAATATTATGAAGTTAGATTCATTTGATTATGAATTTACAACAGTAGTTGATGAGATTTCAATTGAATTAATTGGAGAACATGAAGAGTCAATTATAATAAAAAAAATAAAATTAGGAGGATATACATGTTAGTAAAAAAATCTGGAACTATCTTATTAAATTTAAACTCAAAACAAATAGGATTGGTATACAGAAATAATAGGAATGATTATTCTTTTCCTAAAGGTCATCTTAAAAAGGATGAAACACTGCAACAATGTGCCGTTAGAGAAACTGAAGAAGAAACCTTGAGAGCAAATCATTTATGCATAACTAAAGAGATATATACTTTAAAATACGTTACTCCTATGGGCGAGAATATAGAGTGCTATTTTTATATATCAATAGATGATGGACCTACTTCCCAAAATATAGATTTAAAAGATCAGGAAAAACTAATATGGGTCAATTCTAATGATGTAGAGAATAAACTATCTTATAATAATTTAAAGGTACTATGGAGCAGAATAAAGGATTCTGTAATGGCTATTTTAGAGAACAATGGCAATATATCTCCTGCAATATTAACAGATTTAGGAATATGTCCTACTTGTTATGATAAAGAAAATAACAAATGCTTCTATGGAAATATTTCTGATAAATTTCTTTTTGAAAATAATGATTTTGAATGTTTTTTAGCTAGTAATCCTAGAGCCAATGGTCATGTAATAATTTCAACTAAAAAACACTATAAAGATATGATGGAGATTCCAGATGAATTATGTAGCAATGTGTTTGTTTTTGCTAAAAGAGTTATGAATATTTTAAAAGATGTTTATGGCTCGGAAAGTGTATATCTTTGTACTATGTGTGATGGTCCAATGAATCATTTTCATGTTCAACTAATTCCTAGATATAATTTTGAAAAAAGAGGAGCTAAAAATTTTGTTAAACCGAGAATGAATTATGTGGAAGACAAAGAAAAAATTGAAAAAATACGAAATTTACTAAAAAAATAAGGAGGTCAATATGGACAAATTTAAAGAAATAAGACCTGTAGTTTTAGGTCTTGCTATCAAAAATAATAAACTATTAGTTTCAGAAGGTTTTGATAAAGTAAAAAATGAAACATTTTACAGATGTTTAGGTGGCGGTATTGAGTTTCTAGAAAAGAGCGAAGAAGCCTTAAAACGTGAATTTTTAGAGGAGATTAATATATCTATTACAGTTAAAGATTTTCTGGGAATATCTGAAAATATATTTACTTATCAAGGTAAAAAAGCTCATGAATTAATTTTATTTTACTCAATTGAAATATCTGATGAAAATTACCAAGAAGAGTATATAGTTACAGATGACTATGGTAAGACTGTTGCAAAATGGATAGATATTGATGAATTTAAGAATAAAAATAAAATTCTTTATCCTGAAGAAGTGTTTAAATATCTAATCATATGAACTCTTATTTAGCTTTTATTCATTATAATAAATTTTACATATTTTGAAAGTATATAGGTACAATGATTTTAAATATTTCTCATAAAATAATTTGTCTGAGGCTGTTCTACATACCCATTTATTTCCATTAAAGTAATAGCTGGACTAACCTCATAAACTGGTTTACCTAATTTCTTCGATAGCTCATTAATATGTACTGGCTCATTTGAAAGTACTCTATAAATTTCTAATTCTTCTTTTGTCATAATCTGATTTATTGTTAGATTTTCTTTGTTCATCTTCCTTGCTTCTGTTTTTTCATTATTTTCTTGCTTTGCTTGCCCAATATCGCTTTCTTCATTGCTCTTATCTTTTCTGCTCTTAAACTTACTTGAAGCCCTATTTTTTCTACTTTTTATCAACTTACTATAATTTACTTCAATAAACGCTCCATTAACTTCTACAGCCAACTTTCCGTCATTCACTACAGCAACCCCTTCTTTAAGATCTTGAATAATTTGCATTGGCTCTGTAGCTAAAATTGCACCTTCTTGCAACAATCTATTTGTGCCAACACCTGTTGTAGCATAAATTGTATTTGGAATAGCATATACCAGTTTTCCTTCTTCTCTTGCATATCTCGCCGTAATTGTACTTCCGCTTCTGTGTGTTGCCTCTACCACAATCACCGCATCTGAAAGTCCACTGATAATTCTATTTCGTGTTGGGAATTTTTTATTGTCCGGCTCTGTTTCTGGTGGATATTCTGATATGATGCATCCACCTTTTTCTAGTATTTTGTGGAAAAGCCACTCATTTTCCGGTGGATAAATGTAATTAAGTCCGCATCCTAAAACTGCTATTGTTTTTCCTGCTTCGACTATTGCCGCATTATGTGCTATTCCATCTATGCCGATTGCCATTCCACTAACCACGCAAATTCCTTTTTCTGAAAGCTTTTTTGCAAACTCACTTGCAACTTGTCTGCCATATTCTGTACACTTTCTTGCTCCAACTATTCCAACTGTATATTTTGCATTTAACAGCTCTAAATCCCCTGAAACATAAATTTCCGTAGGGAAATTTAAAATTTTCAATAATCTCTGTGGATATCTTTCGTCCTCCACATCTATCTTTATAATCTCCATCATAGATTTTAATCCTTTCAAAAATCTGTAAGTTATAACAAAACAATTATTTTTCAGCTTAGTCTATTTCCAATACTTCCTATCCAAATTTCTATACTGTATAGCCTCTGCAATATGTTTTGCCTCAATGTTTTCTTTTCCATCTAAGTCCGCAATTGTTCTTGCAACCTTTAAAATTCTACCATATCCTCGTGCGCTTAAACCCAATCTTTCAAAAGCATTTTGTACAATCTCTTTTGATTTTAAGTCCAATTTGCAATATATATTGCTCAAATGAGGAGTTAATTCTGAATTTGAAAAAATTCCATGCTCTTTATATCTTTCAAGTTGTATTTTTCTAGCTCTATCCACTCTTTCTTTTATTTCTTCTGATGTTTCTACTCTGTCGGAGCTTTCTAACTTTTGATATTTAACTGGAGTTACTTCTACTTGAATGTCTATTCTATCTAGAAGTGGTCCACTTATTTTGCTCATATATCTAGAAATAGCCTCTGGTGTGCATGTACATTCTTTTTCCTTTGAGCCATAGAATCCACATGGACACGGGTTCATAGATGCAACAAACATAAAGTTACATGGATAAGTTAAACTTGCATTTACTCTACTTATTGTGACCTCTCTATCTTCTAGCGGCCCTCGTAAAACTTCTAATGTATTTTTGTTAAATTCTGGTAACTCATCTAAGAATAAAACTCCAAAATGAGCTAGACTAATTTCTCCTGGTTTTGGTATTTTTCCCCCACCAACTAAAGAATTAACTGTAACTGTGTGGTGAGGTGACCTGAATGGTCTCTCTAAAAGAATTGGTGTGTCTTTTGAAAGTAATCCTGCTATACTATGAATTTTCGTAATTTCTAGCGATTCCTCAAATGTTAAATCTGGTAGAATCGTCGGTATCCTTCTAGCAAGCATTGTCTTTCCTGAGCCTGGTGCTCCGAACCATAAGCAGGTTATGTCCGTCCGAGCTGCAGCTACTTCTAATGCTCTTTTAATATTCTCCTGCCCTTTTACTTCTGAAAAATCAAATGCATATTTATGTTTTTTATTAAATATATCTTGTATATTTGTTTCTGTCTGCTCTATGTCTTCATTATTGTTTAAATATTCTACTACTTGTCTTAAATCTGTAGCTCCAATAACCTTTAAGCCTGACACAATGGCTGCTTCTTGTGCATTTTCTTCTGAAAGAATAACTCGCTTTATGCCTAACTTTTTTGCCTCTATGCACATCGGCAGCACTCCATTTATTTTATTTATCTTTCCATTAAGCGATAATTCCCCAATAAATACAGTGTCTTCTAAATTTTGCCATTTAATATCTTTAAAATCCAGCAAAATGCCAATTGCGATTGGCAAGTCAAAAAACGAGCCTTCTTTTCTAGTGTCAGCCGGCGCTAAGTTTATAACGATTTTTCTGCTTTGAAAATCAAATCCAGAATTTTTAATTGCTGTTCTTACTCTTTCCTTTGATTCTTTAACCGTGGCATCTGGAAGACCTACTACCTCCCAATTTGGCATACCTGCCGAAACATCGACTTGAACGTCAACAAGATATCCTTCCAAACCTTGTAAGGACATGCTTTTTACTATTGATAACATAACTTTTACCTCTTTTTTGGAAATTTAGATTTAGAATTAAATCTATAAGAATTAATATGGTATTATAATATCAGCATTGACATAATTTGTCAACAGTTTTTTGTAAATTTTAAAATCTACCTTAAAAAAGTTTTAAAAGTGCTCATATAATCTGCTTTATATGATTTATTTTATACGTACTTTCATTAATATACACTTCTATCACATCAATTCTTACAAATTCATTTTCTAGATGTTTCGAATACAAATAATATTTAACTGTACTTATTAAATGTTCTTGCTTTGGAGTATTCACTGCTTCAATTGGTTTACCATATAAAGTATTAGTTCTAGTTTTTACTTCAATAAAAACTAATTCTTTTTTATCTCTAGCGATAATATCTATCTCGCCTTGAATTGCAGCAAAATTTCTTTCTACAATTGTATAGCCTAAGCTCTGGATATACTTAGCAGCCAGCTCTTCTCCTATTTTTCCTATTTCATGACGTAAATACATTTTTCACATCCTTTAATTATAACTTTTTAATTTATTGGGAATTTTAGATTTTGATTAAAATCACTTAGAATTAATTTTATTCATTTTACTATATTCTAGAATTTATGTCAACACCCCACATTAAAATCTATAATTTAAAACATACATTGCTCGTAAAGAAATTGTAAATTTCCTCCATCCCCCTATTTTCAAATTCCATACTTTGTTTTATAATATTATTATCTTATTAACAGGAGGAACATCAATGGAAGAAAGAGATTTATATGATATAGATGGAAATTTAACTGGAGAAACCATATACAAAGGTGAGCCTATTCCTGATGGAAAATATATTGCTGTAGTTTTATGTTTTATTCAAAATGCTAAAGGTGATTTTTTAATTCAAAAAAGAAGTGCATTAAAAAATGGGAAATATGGCTCTACTAGCGGTCATTTAGAAACTGGCGAGTCTAGTATTCAGGGAATGATTAGAGAAATAAAAGAAGAGTTGAATTTAGACATTGACCCTGCTGAATTGGAATTATTAGAGCATGGAAGAAACGATGAAGAGCAATTTTTCTTTGACATATATTATGCAAAAAAAGATGTAAATTTAGAGGACTTAGCTTTACAAAAAGAAGAAGTTGATTTTGTTGAGTGGGACTCGTTAGACAAGATACAAAACTTAATTGATAATAATTTATTTTCTCCAAGCCATACAGAGATTTTCTTAAGACAAAAGGATACTTTAAGGGAGAAAAAACTTGTTTTTGGGGACGGAGGAAAAAAACAAGTTTTTGAAATTCAACAAAGGAGATAGATATAAAAATCTATCTCCAAAATTTTGCACGTTTGGGACATTCTACTTTTTGTCCAAACTCTTACAAATTTTGGACACTTTTTTAAGTTTTAGAAGTGATTTTCTTGTAAATTGTTTATTCATTATCGTTTAAATCTTGTTTTTTTCCTCCGTCCCCAAAAACAAGATTGCTATTTTTTCTCGAATTCTATAGTTACCTTGAACAAATCTCCATCTAGATAGATGTTGAATTGCCCTTGTTGCAATTCTGTTAAGCTTCTTGCTATAGAAAGGCCTAAGCCGCTTCCCTCTGTATTTCTTGAGGCTTCTCCTCTAACAAATCTTTGCATCAATTCGTCTGCACTAATGTTCAATTTTTGTTTTGATACATTTTTTAGTTGTATTAATATCTTGTTGTCTTTTTCTAATATGTCTGTATATACTCTTGTTCCTTCCATTGCGTATTTTGCTATGTTTGAATACATATTTTCTAATACTCTATACATGTATCTGCTGTCTGCGTTAATAAACACGTCTTTTTCTGGCAATGATATTATTTCTTGCAAATTATGTGCTTTGAATTTGTCTTCAAATTCGCCAGATACTTGTTTTATTAATTCATTTACATTTAGTCTTTCCATATTTAGTTTTATTGCTCCTGATGATGCTTTTGATGCCTCAACTAAATCTTCTGTAAGTTTTTTCAAGCGTTGTGATTTACTGTCTAATATGTCCAAATACTCTCTTGCCTTTTCTCCGTCTACACCTTCTTTTTTTAGTAAATCCACATAATTTATAATTGATGTAAGTGGTGTTTTTATGTCATGTGATACATTTGTGATGAGCTCTGTTTTAAGTCTTTCGCTCTTTAATTTTTCTTCTATTGCATTTGATAATCCGCCTGCAATATCATTTATTTCTCTTCCGGTTTCTTTCATTTCTTTACTAAGCTCTGTTTCGTCTAAGTACACATCTGTATTTCCTTGATATATTTCTCTTATTGTGTCATTTATTTTTATAAATGACTTTACTCTCTTTGCTAAAAAATTAAATGTAAGCACATAGAGTATGATTATCAATACTATTCCTGGAAATCCGTCTGACCATGTGATTGCAAAGCAGAAAAGATTAACAATTATAAATGCCACAAAGTAGAGTATTAACCTTTTGGTTATTTTCATATTATCTATAAATTGTTTTCCTTTTATATAAATCCAATATGCAAAAGTTGTTTTTATAAAGGTATGTGTTTTTAGTCTTTTTACAATTGTTTCGAAAAGCATTATACATGCTAGATATATTATTAGCAATCCTACTGCTACCATAGAAATTGCAAGTGTAAATACAACTACAGTAGTTGCTCCGTTAACAGTTGCTATAAATACTACGCCAATACAGCCAATAGAGAAGGCAATTAGAGCTGCTATTTCAATTAAAATTTTATCATACCAGTTTAAAGAAACCGCTTCTTGCTTGCTTGTTCTTCCTATTCCTATTACAATTACAGGCACTAATGCTATAATTAATCCTACTAAAATTGGAATTAAGAAAACTAAATTTTGATTAACTATAGATAACGTGTTATATAAAAGTCTAGCTGTATAAATATTATCAACATACTCCATATTATCTGAAAGGGCTGTATAAATAGTGTAATCGCTCTTTTGGTTTTGATTATCTGTCTCTTGAATTCCACCTTCAGCATTCTCTTCCAAATTGTCCGCTATCTCTGTTTCATTTAGGTTTAATCTACTATTTATATATTCAATATTTTCATTGCTTAATTTCTCTATAGTTGTTTCAATTTTTCCATCTTGATACTGCCAATTTTCTTGACTTGACATTATCTTGCTTTTTATATCTTCGAAATTGCTTGTATCTAGAGAATATTCCACATTTGTGTACGCAGATTTTGTGTCATTATCCACTATTAGCCACAATACATTTGCTCCATGATAATCTGCATAATGATTTATACTTTCTACCTCCCCGTTATCTTCCACTGTTTCTGTACGCTCATAATAATATCCATGTGCCCCTTCTTGCTGGTTTTCTTTTAATGCATCTACAGTTTTTATGCTGTCAAAAATCTCATATGCATAGTCTTCTGCGAAGGTATTAGTATCGTAAAAATCCAAGCCTGCATTTATTGATTCTCTTTCTAATGGATATGACAAGCAAAATATAAGAAGAATTAGTAGTGACAAAAATATTGGAAACAAAACATATGCGATATTCTTTAGTACACGTGCCCAACAAATTTTTTTGCCCATTTAACACCTCCAAAAATAATTATTTTTTAAAGCTTCTCAATCTTATAGCCTATTCCCCAAATAACTTTAAGATACTTAGGCTCTCTTGGGTTTATTTCTATTTTTTCTCTTATGTGTCTTATATGTACTGCTATAATATTTTCTGCGCCATAGCTCTCTTCTTCCCATACATTTTCATAGATTTGCTCTATAGAGTAAACTACTCCTTTGTTTTTAGTAAGGAATTTTAATATGTTGTATTCTGTTGGAGTTAATTTGACTTCTTTTCCATCAACTTCTACTGTTTTTGTAGAATCGTTTATTATTAAATCTCCTGATTTATATATGTTTTTGTCTTCTTCTTTTTTTACCATAGAGCCAAGGCTTGTATATCTGCGTATCTGTGAGTTTACTCTTGCAATTAATTCAAGTGGATTGAATGGCTTTGTTACATAGTCATCCGCTCCATTATTTAAACCTGATATTTTATCGTAATCTTCTGATTTTGCAGATAGCATGATTATTGGAATTGATTTGTCTTTTCTGATTATATTTGCAGTTTCAATTCCATCTAATTTTGGCATCATAATATCTAATATAATTAATTGAATATCATCATTTTTCTTTAAAATATCTAATGCTTGCATTCCGTCATATGCTTTTAAAATATTGTATCCTTCTTTACTTAAATATATTTCTATCGCCTTTACTATTTCCTTATCATCATCACATACTAATATATTGTACATAAGTTTTCATCCCTTCTAAATTTAGCATTACATAAATATTATAGCACATTTACTGCATAATTACGAATTTTTTAACTTACTTTTGTAGCTATTATCTCCATGTCTATTAGTATAGCAGAGGTTTATTAAGAAAAAAGTGTTACTTTATTAATTTTTTATTAATTATTTTTATTGGGATAGAGATTAGAAGTTTAAGAGAGTTATTCGTATAAAATGGCTTGCAAATGTAATTAGAAATTCTAATTATATCTGCAAGCCACTTTTTGTTATCTATTCTTTCTGGGCGTCTTCTATACTTTTTTCTTTATTTTTATATTCAATAAAATCTGTAATTAGCAATTTCAATACTGCAATAACAGGAACTGATAAGAACATTCCCCAGAATCCAAAATATGCGCCACCTAATGATACAGCAAATATTACTAGTAATGGACTTATTTTTAGTGAATTTCCCAATATTTTTGGATTTATTATATTAGCATCAATTTGTTGCAATATTGTTACTACTATAACCATAACCAATGCCTGCCAGAAGCCACCTGTTAACAAAGTAATCAAAGCAGCAAGTATCACAGCAATAATTGCTCCAAAATATGGAATAAGATTAAATACACCTATCATAACTCCTAATAATACCGCATATTTTACTCCCATTATGGACATTGCTATTGAAGTTATTATTGCAATTACAATTCCGTCAAGCAACTGTCCTGCTAAGAAATTAAAGAAAATATTATTTGTTCTGTCAAAATATTTACCAAAGTTATTATATGTTCTTTCTTTAAAAATGGCTTTTCCTAATTTTTTAATAAATTCTAATATTTGCTTTCTTTCTAATAATAAATATACTGACACGATTATTGCTACAAAGAAATCAAAAATTTTACCAGCAACATTTATAACACCTTTAGCATATTCAGCTAATTTATCCATGTTAACAAACTGCTTTAAGTCAATATTTTTTATACTTTCTATTACATCAAGCACAATTTCGTTCTTAAGTATAGAATCATCTGGCAAATTGTCTATGTTTGTAATTAGTGAATTATAATAAACTTGAATATTGCTCACCAAATCAATAATACTGCTTGAGACTATAGGCAGTAAATAATTAATTGCTATAATTAAAATAATTAGTACTATTATATATACAGTAAGAATAGAAAGTCCTCTTGCTCTCTTTTTTATAAATTTTAGCTTTTTACTTTTTTTATATATACTTTCTATTTTTCTACATGGTATGTATAATAAATATGCAATAAGCAAGCCAACGATAAATGGCATTAGCACATCTAAAAAGTTCTTTATCCAATTTCCAATTGCCGAAAAGTTATCTAAGGTTTTATAAACTAATATAACAGCCACGGCAAATAAAAACCAATAAAGCCATTTAGTGAGCTTCCTCTTATTATTTTCCATTACTATTTCCTTTCATTTTAAATATTTATACTATATTCAAAATATTCTATAATTATTATTATATTTCTAAATCTAACCCTACTGGACAATGGTCGCTGCCCATAACATCAGAAAAAATATAGCTTTCTTTTATTTTTTCTTCTACTGATTTAGAAACTATAAAATAATCTATTCTCCATCCTGCATTTTTTTCTCTTGCTTTAAACATATATGACCACCATGAATACATGCCAGTTTTGTCTGGATACAAATATCTAAAAGTATCTGTAAAACCAGAGTTAAGCAATTCTGTCATTTTATTTCTTTCTTCATCAGTAAAACCTGCATTTCTTCTATTCGTTTTGGGATTTTTTAAATCAATTTCCTCATGTGCAACATTTAAATCTCCGCACATTACAACTGGTTTTGTTTCATTTAATTTCAATAAATATTTTCTAAACTCATCTTCCCATATCATTCTATAATCTAATCTTTCCAATTCTCTCTTTGAATTTGGAGTATAGCAATTTACCAAATAAAACTTTTCAAACTCTAAAGTTATTACCCTTCCTTCTTTGTCATGCTCTTCTATTCCAATTCCATAAGTAACATTAGTTGGCTTTACTTTAGAAAATACTGCTGTTCCAGAATAACCCTTCTTTTCGGCACTATTCCAATAACAATTATATTCTTTGAAAATTTCTTTTATTTTGTCATCAATTTGCTCTTCTTGCATTTTTGTCTCTTGAATACAAAAAATATCTGCATTTATTTCTTTAAAAAACTCCTCAAAACCTTTTGTTATAACTGCTCTTAAGCCATTTACATTCCATGAAACTAATTTCATTTATTTCCTCCTTTTTACTCAAAAGAGGAGATGGTTATGCCCATCTCCTCCACTTTATTGCTTTTATTATATTTGCATTTTATAATGAATTAAAATATACATTTCCACCTATAATTTCACCTGAATGGTATCCTGCAGCTCTAAAAGATAAATAATTATGATTTCTTTTACCATTTAGTGCATCTAATACAGCTTGTTTTACATATGATGGATAATTACCATTCAATCTTTTTCTCCAATGATTATCAATAGAATAACAGAACTGACTTGGTGCTTTATATTGGCTTAATGGATCTGAGCCGTATTTTTTCCAACTGCTACTTTTTGTTCTGTTACATGCTGTTGTTATAACTGCTAAAGCTCCATTATAGCTTGAGCTACATTCTTGTGCAGTAATAGCACATAATAAATCTATTTCAGCACTAGAATAAGACCATGTACCATTGTTATATGTTGTTCTAGAGCTACTACTTCTTGTTGTAACTTGTTTTGTTCTAATTTCTACTATCTTATCTACTGGCTCTTTTACAACTTTTGATGAAATTTTAATTTTTTCTATTTCTTCACCATTTTGATATTTTACCTTATATGTTACTTCTCTTATACCATCTTTTCCTTCTTGTACAACTCTATCTTGTTTAGTACCGCTTCCTGTTGTAACATCTTTTGTTATTGTTTCATAAGGTATTTTTTCTTTCTCAACAACTATCTTCTCAATAATTGTACTATAATTATTCAATACATCTTCTGTTGTTATATCTGATGATTTTTCTACTTCCTCATTATCAGATATTTCAATATTTTCTGATTCTTTTGATATTATTATTGTATTATTATCAGATAATTCTTCACTTGTATTTGGTGTTACTTTTTCATCTTCTAATAATACAATATGATTTTCGTCTAAAATATCTTTGACACTAGTCTTAGTCGTTAAAACATCCATCTCGTATCCACTTGATAAAACTATTTTAACATTATTTACCTTGACATTTCCTGCCATTACGCCAACACTTAATAAGAAAATAAGTATAATACTAATACAAACAATCTTTTTCAGCGATATTGACGCTTTATCATTATTTTTCATACGAAATTTGTTCCCTCCTTTAAAAGCAACAAAATTATTATAACATATAAATCCTTTCCTGTCAAATTTTGGTCAAACTCTCTAAACATCTAGTCTATCAATGTTTTTATAACTTCATTCATTTTTTTAAAATTCGTATATTACTATTATATTCAGCTTGTACCACAAATATGATATTTTTTTAAAATTTACAAAAAATTCACATATCTTCCTCATATTGTTGTATAATATGTATTAATATGTTATTATATAAGCAAATTTTATGTAAGGAGGAAATAAGTTTATGGTGTGGATTATACTTATAATAGTTGCTGTCATTATAATAGCTTTAATAGCACTTTACAACAGCTTAGTTACAATGAGACTTAGAGTAAAAAACGCATGGAGCCAAATTGATGTCCAATTACAAAGAAGATTTGATTTAATTCCAAATCTTGTTGAAACTGTAAAAGGATATATGGAGCATGAAGCTGATGTACTTACAAGGGTTACAGATTTACGCTCTTCATGGGCAGATGCAAAGACAGTTGATGAAAAAGCTAAATTAGATAATGAATTGTCTGACACTTTAAAAACAATTATGGCTGTAGCAGAAAATTATCCAGATTTAAAAGCAAATCAAAACTTTTCTGAGCTACAAACAGAATTAACAAATACAGAAAATAAAATTTCTTATTCTAGACAATTTTATAATGACACTGTAACAAGATATAATACTAAGCTAGAAGTTTTCCCTTCAAATATTATAGCATCAATGTTCCACTTCACAGCAGAAAGTTTATTTGAAGTTGATACTCCAGAAGCCAAAAAGAATGTAAAGGTTGATTTTGGTAAATAATCAATTTTTATACTTATCATGCTTACGCATAAATAGTTCCACGCGGCACATATATTTTCTATTCTAATACATGGAGAATAAAAAATGTATGTGCCAGCAAGATGGAGCGTACCTTATATAGACTATTTTACAGAAGGAATGAAAATATATTATGTATGAAGATATTAGAAAAAATAAAATAAAAACTGGTGTAATCGTAGCAATTTTTTTAGTAGTAATTACACTTATTGTATATTATGTATGTATGGCCTTTGATTTAGGCTCTATGTCAATTGTAATAGCAATGGTCTTTTCTATTGCAACTTCATGGGCATCATACTATTATAGTGATAGAATTGTGCTTTCAGTAAACGGTGCACACCCTGCTACCGAAGAGCAATATCAAAAATTAAATAATATTTTAGATGGATTAATGGTTGCATCTGGCTTAGAGCATAGACCAAGACTATATGTTGTGGATGACCCTCAACCAAATGCATTTGCTACAGGAAGAAATCCAGCAAATTCTGTAATTTGTGTTACGACGGGTTTACTTGAAAAAATGGATTATTATGAATTAGAAGGTGTTGTTGCACATGAATTATCTCATATAAAGAATTATGATATTAGACTTTCGGCAGTTGTTAGTGTAATGGTAGGATTTATAGTTATGCTTGCAGATTTTGTTAGTAGAGCTCTATTTTGGGGAAGAGGCAGAGATAATGATAATAAAGGAAATCCAATTTTAATGATAATCGGTTTAATTTGCTTAATATTAGCCCCAATTTTTGGACAATTAATGCAACTTGCATTATCAAGACGTAGAGAGTATTTGGCTGATGCTAGTGCAGTTGAGCTTACAAGAAATCCAGATGGTTTAATATCTGCACTTCAAAAATTAGATAGTGATTCAAATGAATTAAAAACAGCCAATACCGCTACTGCATACATGTATATAGTAAGTCCATTTAAAGCAAATGCTAAAGGTGGGAAGAAAAGAAAATCTAGTTTATTTTCAACTCATCCATCTATAGATGACAGAATTGAAGCAATTAGAAATTTGAAATAAGCTTAAAAACACGGGAGCAGATTTAAATCTGCTCCCGTGTTTCACTTTCTTAAATTTCAAAAATCTTACTTGCATTTTCGTACGTAATTTTTGCTATGTCTTCTAAACTCATTTGTTTAACATTTGCTATCTTCTCTGCAACATATTTTACATTTCTAGAATCATTGCGTTTTCCCCTATTAGGCTCTGGTGATAAATATGGACTATCTGTCTCAATTAGTATTCTATCTAAAGGTACCATTTCTATAATTTCAGCAGCATTTTTTGAATTTTTAAAAGTTATAGGTCCTGCAAATGATATATAAAATCCAAGTTTTAAAGCCTCTTTTACTAATTCTCGATTTAATGGACAACAATGAAATACACCTTTTTTTATCACTTCATGCTCTTTTAATATTTGAAGTGTATCCATTACTGCTTCTCTTGTGTGAATTACAATCGGCAAATTTAATTTATTAGCTAAATCTATTTGTTTTATAAATGCTTTTCTTTGCAAAAGTCGTTTTTCTTCTTCTTTTTCCCAATAATAATCTAGACCTATTTCACCAATTGCCACTATTTTATTAAATTGCTTTTCGGTATTTATAAAGTCTGTTAGCTCTTGTAATTGCTTTTCTAGCAAGTCCTCTGTATCCGGTATATCATTTGGCGAAATTCCGGATATGGTATAAATCCAATCATATTTTTTTGCAATTTCTAAGGCATATTTTGACGATTCTAGACTATACCCTGCATTAATCAATCTAGTTACACCGGATTCATATATCTTTTCAATTAATTCATATCTATCATTATCAAATTTTTCATCATTATAATGAGCATGTGAATCAAAAAGTTGCATCTATAAGTTCCCCTTCCGATTATTTTTCAATCAAAACCACTGCACTGGCTACAGCAAAATCTCTAATATGTGAAATACTAACATCTATATTAATTAGTCTGACATTATCACCAGCTTTATTGATATTTTCTTTTAGCTTATCCACATTTATTTCAGGTTTTCCACTTTCGCTGTTAATTATTTCTATATCTTTCCAAATAACATCTTTTCTACCATCAATATATTCGGAAATTGCCTTAAACACAGCTTCCTTAGCAGCAAATCTAGCAGCAAAATGCTGATATTTCATTACCTCTGATTTATTGCAATATTCTATCTCTTTTTCCGTATATATTCTATTTAAAAAGCTATCACCCATTTCGAGTATAGCTTCTTTAATTCTCTCTACTTCAATAATATCAATTCCAGTTGTAACTTTCATTACATTATTATCTCCTTAATTTTAGATTAGTACTTTATGCCAAGCTTGCATATATGATTGTGAGCAAATTAATAATCAAAATCACTCCAACAATAACTACAGTCACTTTATTATTCTTTTTCATTTCTTCAACATTATATTTCTTATATGTAATATCATACTCATTTTTTAGCTTCATAAAAGCGTCTTCTACTTCTAAATTACTCATCCAATTTTGCTCTAATCTTCCACCAAATTCTTCATTTGTTATATCATGTATCCAAATCTTTTTTGTAAATTCTAAAAATTCTTTTTCTGCTCCTTTAAACCCACGGCTAAACTTATAATTTAGTTTATTTAACATCATTTTTTTGTATAGTATGAGCATATATGTATATAAATACTCACTTTCAAACTTTTGTGGTACTACCGTAAAATTAGTGGTATTTACATTAGATGTGAGCAACACAGTGCTTGCCACTGTAAATCCATATCGTATATATTGGTTTTTATATATTGATTTTTTTTCTTTTAATCTATCATTTCCTTCAAAGGAATATTCATCATCAATTATTTGAGAATTTGCAGGTTGTACAGAGCGATATTTTTCAAACAAATTATCTAGCACTTGATTTTCTGCGTTTTCTTCCCAATCTTTTTGGTCTAAACAAGCATACGAATATACGAAAAATTTTTCATCACCTATATTGGCTTTTTTAGAAATAATATCATTTCCGGTAATTTCTTTAATTAGTACAGATATATCTTTTACATTTTTAAATGAGTTCGACTGAATTTTTATATTCTCATATTCTTTTAAATTGTATGCCTCTGAATTTATTTCTCTAAATTTATAATTAAAATTCAAAATGTCTGAAAAGCTATTTGTATTCTCCAAATTTGTTTTAAATACTAGGAAACATATTCCAGAGCTAAAACATACAATTTTTATCTCTGATATTTCAAAAAATATCCCATTATTTGTTTCAACTTTTCCTTGTAAATTCTCCGTAATTTGATAATTAAATATATTGCAATCATGCTCTGCTAGTAAAGTAGATTGTACAGTTGTGTCTAATTTTTTAAAATCCTTAATTGCGTCTTTGCTTAGTCCAAAAGACCAAAACATATAGTCTCGAACAACTGGTAAAAAGTATGTGTATAAGTGTAAATCCTTTTGTTTATCAAAAAACCTTATCTTACACTTTGAGTTTCTTAATAAATTTTGTAAATAATTTTTATATTTTCCCTCTTCTAGCATATACGGATGAATAAAATACGTATATTGATATTTTGTCATAAGTTCCAAAATTAATTCCTCCTATGTTCTTACTTATCTGTAAAATAGTATAAATTTAAGTCCTCTCCAAGATGCCAGTTTCCAATAAATTCTACTAAAGTGTTATTATCTAAATTATATGAAGGTGCAACCGCTACTTCTCCTCTAGAATTTATAGCTCCCCACAATCCATCTTTTTTTACACTTGCATATCCATAATCGTTTTGCTCTCTAGCATCATCATATATATAATTTACAATAACATTACCATTTCTATCTACAAAGCCATACTTTCCTTCCTCATTTTGGCTTAAGAATAAAGTATTGCTACTTAATATATCTTTAGCTTCTCTTTCTTCAAATCTAAAGTTGTAATATTTATATTCATTATTTTGTCTAACTTTTAAATATCCACTTTCAGTATTTAATTCTGAAATAATTACATTTGATAGCCTAACATTCATATCTGTGTCCATTAAATCTGATGTATAATCTTCATTAGTTGCTTCATAGAAGTTTGCTACACTTCTATATACAATATTGGTATAATTAAAGTCTACTAGTTTGTTTCCATTTGAATCCATTACTCCATATTTTCCGTCTTGACTTACAATGTAATTACTGCCTGTAGCATAAGAAATGCTATCATAATCTGGATTTATTATAGCCTTATTATCTGCAATAGATACTACACCATATTTGTTATTTTCTTCTATTACTGCATTTTCCCCATTCACAGATACTATATTTTCATACTCTTCTGAAATGAATTCATTTCCATCTGTATCTACAATTTTCCAATCATTGCCTTCTTTTACAATATAATATTTTCCATTTCCATATGCTTGTTTTATATCATCATATTTATTCTCTAGGGCAACTGTTTTAGTGTAATTAATTACACCATATTTATCATTCTCATCTACAACTATATATCCATTTTCGTATTGCTCTGATATTGGTTTAATCTCTTTATATTCATTATTTATAATTACAGAGCCAACATTATCAACAATTCCATATTTTCCATCTTTTTCAGTAAGTAAACTGTTTGTTACTCCTTTAAGAGCTGATATTGAGTCATATTCGCAATTTACCAAAATGCTTCCATTCATGTCTATTATGCCATATTTTCCATTTTGAGAAACCTTAAGAATTCCAGATTCATACCATAGATTGTTGCTACTATCATAATTTTCTATTGCCTCAACCGTGTCATAATCTGTTAATATCTCTTCTCCTTTTTCATTAAGCACTTTTGTATCATATGTACCATCATCATAATTTACATTTACTGTACATATAAATATTGGCTTTGTGCTATCTGGAATAACTATGTATTCATCATATTCTGCCCTGATTATTGTATTTCCTCTAGAATCTATTACTCTCCATTTTCCTTCAGTATATACTGGAAAATATTTTAACGCTACTGTTTTTTCTTGTGTTACACTCTCTGTGTTAAATAACTTGCTAATTCCTATTATAAACATTACAATTACTGCAATTGCTATGATAACAGCAAATACTTTTTTTACATTCAGCTTTTGCTCTCCATCATATCTTTTTCCTCTACTCATACTGACCTCCAAAAGTGCATATTTTTTTACACATATACTATATCATATTTTAGGGTGTAATTACAACAAAATCATACATTTTTCACAAAAAAGTGAGCCAATGGCTCACTTTTTTGTAATCCTAGCGACAATCACTGTCATGTCGTCTTTTTGTTTTCCAAAGTCATTATCAATTGCCTCACTTATTATTATATCGGCAATTTTTTGTGCATCATTTGTTTCCATATCTTCTAATAAATACTTTAGCCATAATTGTTTATTTAGGTATTCTTTATTTGAATCTATTACACCATCTGTGCACATTACTAATATGTCTCCATCTTGCAAGTCATAGTCATATACAACTAAGTCCACATCATTTAATATTCCTGTTGGAAGTGACATTGATTTTAGAAGTTGAACATCTCTTCCTCTTTTTACATATGTTGGACATGCACTATTTTTTATAAATTCCATATTTCCATTAAATAAGTCTAATATTTCTATATCTAATGTTGCATACATGTCTTCTTCTGTATTTGCTGAAAGTGTTGAATTAATTAGTTTTAATGATACATCTTTTTCAAAACCTGCTGTTAATAGTCTTTCTAGCATTTTGACAGCAATTTTGCTGCTCTTCATTGCTTCTGGGCCAGAGCCCATGCCATCACTTAATGCAAGCAAATATTTTCCATCATCTAATTTTATTTGCAAGCTACTATCTCCAGATACAGGTGAGCCTTCTTTGGTTGATTTGGCTGAGCCGATTTGTACATTATAGTTGTCATCAGAAATATATGTAAATTTACAGCTCTCTTTATTTAATCTTAACCCACATTCTTGTTTTTGCATTATCATTTTTTGCTCTAAAACTTTGCTTAAAATCTTACATATTTTCTTTATGTCACATTCTGTTCCGTCTGGATTTTCACATGTATCTGTATATACTTCCGCAACATATCTTCCAGAGCTTGTTTGCTTTATTTCTAAGCTTTTTATTTCTATCTCTTTTTGCTCTAATATTTTTAATATTTCCTGCTTTTTATCACTAAATTTGTCTTCTTTTTTATTTATATCTTCTGCCATTTTAGATATAGCTTCTGATACTCCTTTAAGTTGTGAAGACACATTCTTTTTACTTTCATCTAACTTTTTCTTCCAAATGAATCCTATTTTGCTAATTCTATATGAATAGTTTATGGCTTTTACCATTTTGTATATATCTTCTTTTGCTTGACTTTTTGTGTTTTCAAATCCTACTATATAATTATTATTTTTCTCTAATATCTTAACAAATTCTTTTTCTGTAATAACATCATTCTCTAATAAGTAATTAAAAATGTCTGTAATTAGTTTTTCCGTAGGATAATAGATTTCTTCGTATAACATATTATCTTCTAATTCTTCTATGTTTTTCTTAAGCTCTTCTAAGAAAATATCTATATTTGTTCTTTCTTGCTCTTTTAATTCTTTTTCTGTAAGGATAGTAGCAGCCGCTTCTCCATAGCTTTCTGCCATGTCATAGATTGTTTCTGACATACTATTTAATTTATATATTGTATCTCTGTTTTCTTCTAAATCTCTTTCTGTAACTTCTGGTAACAGTTTTGTGCTTCCTACTAAATCTTCTATATTAATTTCTATGCTCTTAGGAATTGCCAATAGTCCAAGTGATGCGATTAGTATTTCTTGAAACATTATAAGTTGTACAGTATTGCCATTTGCTGCATATGCAAGTACAACATTTCCCAAAGCAAAACCTACTATTACACCTATCCTGCCAAATCTATTTAATAGTCCTGCAATCAGTCCAGATATTGCATATGCTGCAATCATTATAGGCTCTGTACCTGTAATAACTCCAAGCACTACTCCTATGGTTATGCCCCCTGTTGCTCCAACTAATACACCATTTTTCCATCCTAATACTAAAACAATTAATATACTTAAAATGTTTTTAATAGAGAATCCAAATATATTTAAATCTCCAAATGCAGTTACAGCAATTGCCAAAAGAAGGCTTGTCCCCATTACTTCTTCTATTGTAAATGCTCTTCTTGCTCCGAAATCTATTATCATTGTGATAGAATTAACAAATATCTTATAAAATATATAAGTCGTAATTCCAAGCATGATGCTTGTTAATAGGTCAAATACATAGAATGTTCTAAAGAACATTGGTACTATCTGTACTAGCACAACTGCAAAGATTAGATGTCCGCCTATTTTCCTTTTTTCATTTACGTTTTCTTGTATTTTTGGTCTTACAATTAAAATAGATACAAAAAATACTAAAGAAGTTATAAAATATACTAATAAATTATTAAATCCAAATCGAATAAATGTGCCTATTAGTGATAACACATACATGATACCTATTGGTCTATTGTTTCCTAATGCTCCTGCAATAATAGCTAGTCCAAATGGTACTAATGAAAATATTAGAGTATTATCATCAAATCCAACCATTGATATCATGAATGTTATTATATATAACATTATATTTTGTTTCGCCAATAATCGTTTTAACACATCTTTTGCACTAACCTTTTTACTTTCTTCATTATATTCATTCTGATTGTCTAGTGAATCTCTTGTTATATTCTGAAACATACTAACCACCTCTAACTTTTTATTTATGCATTAATGTTTTCTATGTAGCTTTTCTTTCGTGTAAACAGCTTATTTAATGCTGTTTTAAATTATAGTTCTTTTCAATAAATTTTTTTGTCACATTTAATCCATAATATAAAAAAGTTTTTTACAAAATGTGATGTGTTATTATTTTTTATTTTAATTTATAACAGTTTATGCATATAATTTTATCGCAAAATAGCATTTTTTTCAATACATTGCAAAAAAATAGTAAAACTTGGGTGACAGATTTAAATCTGTCACCCAAATTTCACTATTTATTAGCTATTTTTGCCTTTAAGTACTTTTCTTCTTATTAATACAATTCCTACTACTAAGACCGCTCCAACAGCAAGTGCTATTGCACAGTATGTTAATATTTCTCCACTACCAAATGGTGGAAGTATTACTATTCTTTCTGCCATGCTTGTATCTACTTCTGACGCATCTGATAATGTTGGGTCTTGGTTACCTACTACAGAGTATGCCATTCTTCTACCAGCTGTGTTGCTTGTTTTTACAATTTCGACCATGTTATTATAAGTTAAGTCATCGTCTGTGTTTTCTGGTGTTATCAATTGCGATAATATTAATGTTTTGCTAATTTCTTGTCCTGGTAATAATGCTTGTTCTCCAAAGTTCTCTGTCTCGATAATTGTATTAAATTGTGATAATTGTTCTGTTAATCTAGCATTTACTAAATCACTATTTAGTAAGTTGCTATCTTCTATAAATGTCCATCCGTCTGCAGTATTTGTAGCGTTTGTACTATTGAATTGGAAGTTATTTGCCACATAGTCTACTACTTGATTTGCTGTTGTTGTAGCAACACTTGCTCCTGATGTATCTCCTTTGTAATAGAAGTTTTTATTAGCTCCGTCTACATAATCTACTTCACCAACATTTGTAATTTTTACAGTATAAGTAACTTGTATTGTAGCACCATGCATTAATTCTTCATCCATTGTAAGCTGTATTAAACCTTTGTCTGCTCTTCTCATTATATCTGTGTCAATTACTTCTCTGAATGAATATCTGTGTCTAGCTTCGTCAGTATAGTACTCGTCATACATTCCTATTTCTCCGCCATCAAAGTCAATACCACCGTCGTTGCTGTTCATCTTTTCTTCATCTATGCTGTATTCTTTATGGTCTTGCCATAATGCATTGTTTGCAGCTTCGTTTATATCAAATAGAATTGTATTGTTTGCAAGTGTTACTTTTACATTTGCTACAGATTTATCTATTTCTAGCTGTGCTTTTGGTCTTTCTGTAAGTCCTAAATCTATATTATTTAATGTGTAGTTACTATTATATTGGTTATCTCCTACATAATCTCTACTTGAGTTGCTTGAGTTGTTTGCTATATCTTTTGGTCCTTCTGTTTGTTGTCTATCATATTCAAATTCAACTACTATAACACCTGTTTCTGCTGTCATTTTCGTATTTTCTATTAATTCACCATATAAACTTGAATCTCCGCTATATGCTGATGCTAATACTTCTGCCACATGGTTTGTTACATTGTTTGTACTATAATTATTAACTGCTTCTCTTCTGCTCCAAATATCTTTTGCATCTGAATAGTTTGTAGAATTACTATCTGAAGCATATATGTCATATCCAAATGTTCCTGTTTCGTTTTGAGATGCTGTATCAGTATAACCGTAGTAATTTTCTGATATATCTGTAGGTCCATTTTGGTCTATACCTTCTTGGTATGTTGTTGATTTAAAGTCTTGTCCATTATATGAAACTACATTTGAGTTACCAGCAACTGCTGTTGCTTCAGTATCTCCATATTGGAATCTTACTATATAGTCACCTGGTATGAAGCTTGAGAAATCATATCCGCCATTGCCTGCTGTTGTAGTATTTCCCCAATTCCATTCTGTACCGTCTATACATTTTTCTATCAGGTCTACTGTTACGCCTTGTACACCAGTTTCTCCTTCTTGTCTAATACCATCACCAATAATAGTATCTGAAGAATTTCCACTGTCTCCAACTGTTTCATTTCTTTGGTCTTCCCATACAACACCATTAGCTTTTCTTATTGCTTCTTCATCAATAATTACTCTTAAACCTGGTGCTCTATCTGTATCGTCCTCAAAGTTTTCTTCGTAATTTTCGCCTTGTATATCTTCTGATTCAAGGTTACCTGGGTTAGAGTCTCTATCTAATAATCCCGCTATATCAGATGAACCTTTACTTACTCCATTTGGAAGGCTTGTTCCATCCTTATAATATGTAGAGAATCCATTTATTTCTGCTATATTCTCTTTTGGAGTATCTGTTGTTGCATATTTGCCACCATCTAATATTACCCTGTTGTTTTCTTTATTTACTTGGAATGTCAAGTAAATATATGCACTTTCACCAGATGCTAATTTTTTACCAGATAATCCTTTAATATATACTGCATTGTACTCATTTCCTGCAATGTCACTTTCTGATGCTGCACCATATTTACTGCTATCACTACTATCTGTAGCCTTTGCACTACTAATTTGTCCAACATCTTCACTGACCATTGCATTATAGAATTCATCTTCATTAACAGTATTGTTATCATATGTTACCCAAGATAAGTCATCTCTATAAGTATATTCTTTATCATAATAGTCAACAACTTCTTGAATTTGTCCCATTATACTCATTGATTGATTTCTAACTGTAATCTTGTAAGTCACATAAATTTCTAGTGGGTTTCCTGGATGTCCTTCCGCTATACCTCCTGGTGTATTAAACAAGTAATCTGACTCATACAATTCTCTATTATATTCCATACCATAGTATGCATCATAATCAGACATTCTCACATTGATATCCCAATATGTGTTATTATCTGAGCCGCTACTTACATTAGTACCTTCTCCATCACCCGAATTTGTATTTCTCTTATCATATTTATATACTACTGTTTTGTTGTTTATCTTTAATGTTGCTCTATATACGTCTTTTCTAAGAGCCGCATCAAATTCTTGTCTTCTCCATAGACCTAAGTTTATAAAGTATTGTCCATCATATATTGGTTTATAAGTCTTGCCTTCTTCCACTTTATCGCTTTGGTCATGGCTAATTTCAGCTCCTCTACCAACCTCATTAGAAGTACTATTTATATAGAACATTCCTTTCTCATAATATGGGTATAAATCTTTTTCTCCCCCTTGAATTAGGTTACCAGTGTAAGCTTTTATTTTACAATCTTCTATAAATTGTAATTTTCTCCAAGTTTCTGTATCTCCTCCGGCAATTTGTGAGTAGATACCTTTCATTTCTTCTTCACTTGGGAATTTTTGGTTTGATTCTACAAATGACCTGATTTGTGAACTTACTACACCTTCTGTATATTCGTCTGTTTGTAAACCATTTTCATCATATTCATATCCATCTATTAATTGAGTTCCGGATTTAGTATATGTGCTTCCATTTAATTCATATCCCATTAACTCTATTTGACTAAATGATTGGTTATGTCCTTCTACTAATTGACCTGATCCCAAATTATCTGTTGAAGGATAATTCTTTGGTGATGAGCCTATTTCTTGGAATCTACTATCAAATCCGCTTCTTTCTCCGTTATCTTCTGTCGCCTTTGAAGTCTTCTTCCATTCCTCAGTATTATATTCTGGCCTCTTATAGTCTGTTGGCAAATATGTCTGTCCATTATATTCAAAGACAACATAGTATTTTTTCATTGGGTCTAGACCATTAAATTGATAATATCCTTCTTCATCAGTTAAAGTAGAGTTAATATGTCTCCATACTTCTTTATCTGGATCCTGCTCTAATTGCTCTACTACTGCCATTTCATCATCTTCTGTATATAATGTAACTTTAATATTCTTTAATTTAATATCGCTATCTGTACGAAGGCCATCTGCAAGCGATTCCTTACCTTCTAAGATATCTTCCCATACATATCCACCCAAATTCATAAATAAATCCTCTTGCTCATCTGGTGGTGGTGGTGTCCCCTCACCTGGCAAGTAAAATTCTTGCTCATATAATGTTCTTATGGCATCTGCACACATTACTGGTTGCTTTTGAACTGGGTCTTTTATACCTATTTTTTCACAATAATAACAGTTACTTCTTGTAATATTTCCTTCTGAATCACGATGGTCATGGTAGTCATAATTTCTATGATAATATGTTACTGGATCATATTTCCATCCTTGGAAATCCACTTTTTCGCCATTTGCTTGCATATATTGGAATACCACCTTGATAGAATATGCTACTATTCTATTTGGGTCATCTTCTGCAAGTCCTGCATTTGGATCTTCAAATATTACATCAAATTCTTGGTCACTTTCTGGGTAGACTTGCTCTGTTTCATCAACATAGAGTGGTGACTCTGGTTCAAAATATTCCGGTGTTTTTTCTTGATTGTCTATTACAAATTTTTGTATTTCTATGTCGTCTCTTACCATTGTACCTTCTCTATTAAAGCCAACGACTGTCATTTCATGTACTCCACCAAATGCAATATTGCCATATATTCCTTCAGTATATGTCATTTTATATGGTCCAACTGTATATAATCCTCCTGGTTGGTCTACTGCAACTAATACTTTTTCATGATTTGTTGCATCTTTAGGGTCCAATCCATTTTTTGGTCTAACTTGGTCATCAAAGTCTTGATAGTTTATTGATTCTTGGTATAAACTATTGTTATATCCCCATAAAGCTTCATTCTTTAAATCTGAATATGCATCTATTGGCTCATCAGATACTATATATGCTTGCCATGGCTCCAATGTGCCACTACCTGTAGCTGTAAAGAATGTCGTTGATTTTAAGCCTTCATATCTGCCGGTTGCACAGCTTCCATGTGCATTAAACTCTAATCCTATACAAGATTCAGCCTGTGCTTTTGTTATATCATAATAATATGCATCTGCTGGTGTACCATTATGTGTACAGAATATTTGATATCCTGGGTTTTGTGGATTATAGTGTGGTGCTCCAGAAGTTGTAAAACATTCCCAGTCTCCACATAAATTATATGAGTAACTACCAGGATCTGGTCCTTCTACAATCTGTCCAAAGCTCATTGCTCTTGAAGTTGCATCAGTTTCTGTTGCATCTCCATCTGCTGCAATTACTTCTTTTGTAAGAATACCACTTGCTACAAATACATTTAAAAGTAGCATTATTAAAATTATTGTAGCAATTAAAATTTTACGCTTCATTATGGTCCTCCTTTCTTCTAAACTTTCTTATTTTTATTTAAAACATGTTTTTTTATCTCATATATGCCAATTATTAATATAGCAATTACTGCAATTATTATTGCTGTATAAGTAACAATTTTACCTGTTACTAAGCCTAATACTAAGTCTGCTTTTGACATATCATCTTCATTTGTTGCTCCATTTGCTTCTTCTGAATCTATATCTTGTAATCCTTGTTCATTGTATGTCTCATAAATTTCTGCCGTATTACTTGTTATTCCAAGTTTATCTTCTGTAATGTTTACTGAAAGTAATAATTTAATTTCTTGTGTGTCTCCAGGGTTCAATCTAGTATTTTCTAGACTAGCATTGTATATATTTCCATTGTCAGATAAATACCAATCTCTGTTTAATTCTGTGTTAAATGAAAATCCATCTGGTATATAGTCTACAATGTTTCTAACATAACCTGGTACACTTCCTTCATTTGTAACAATTATTGTATATTCAACTACTGCTGTACTCTTTCCTAAGTTTTGTCCTAAAACTTCAACTTGTGCTACTTTCAAATTGTTATGCTCATATTCGCTTGTTCCTATTGTTGGAGTTGATAATGTAACTTTGCTTACATATTTATCAAGTCTTAAGTCAAATTTTGCTGCCTCATACATACCAATATCTATATCTCTTGCATTATCATCAGTTATTTGTATTGAATCTGTAATTGCTGCTATTCTTCTTTCTCCGTTTAGAGTTAAGTTTACGTCAATAACGTCTGAGTTAAACGCTGTATCAACACCTTGTGCTTGATATGTTGTTAAACTATATCTTGATGAATCATATACAAATACTACTAAGTAGTTTCCTGGTTCAAGATTACTAAACTCATATCTTCCGTTATTAGATGTTGTTGTGATTTTTGGTTCATTTGTATCTACGTCTTGTACAATAGTATTTTGTCTTTGATTTAATAGATATACTTGTATTCCTGAAACGATTTCTTCTCCATCATCTCTTCTACCATCTTGATTGCTATCTATCCATGCTGTACCAGTAATTCTGTATCTGTTTGATGTTTGTCCAGGATTATTGTCGTCATTTGGTATTCCTGGATGATTTATATCTGTGTTATATTCTACATAGTTTACAACTTCATTAGTCTCAATATCTGCCATGCTATCTGATTGTACTAAAATTTTATTTCTAATTTCTTTATCATTTTGATCTGGCAAAAACTCTGTTGTAGCAACTATCTCAACCTCTGTAGTATTTCCTGGGTCTAGCCAGTTGATTTCTATTGTTAATTTGCCATCTTCTATCTTAGATACAGCTGCAGTATCTCCATTATATGTATAAGTTGCATTTACTTCTCTTATTCCATCTGGAATTTGGTCTATTATTTTTAAGTTAGTAGCTTGTGAATTTCCTGCATTTGTTACACTAAATTTATATGTAATGTCTTCTCTTTCTTTTACATATCTTGGAGTAGATGTTAGTTCTGATACCTCTAATTTAACTGGTTCGATTTTATGTTCAAAAACATTTGAGTAGTTTTCTTCGACTCCGTCTCCAGTAGCTGTTGCTAACATCCTTATATCTCCAGTGTCATCTATAACTTTTGTACTTAGTAAAATATATTTTACTCTTTCTAGTGTTCCTAAAGCAAACTGTAAAGTACGTGTCGATTCATTATATGAAATGCCATCAGTTATACCATTTTCATCCATTAATGAATTTTTTATTGTTGCACTAGTATATTCTAATCCTTCTGGCAATACAATTTTAGCAACAACATTATTTATTCCTTCTAGGTCTCTTATATTAGTCAAAGTAATTATAAAATTAATTTCATCACCATTTTTTAGAACTGTATCATCTTCTACACTTGGTACCATACTAATTGATATGCTTCCATCATCAATCTGCATTGTATATATATTAGAAGGTATTGGATTTTTTAATTCATCTGTAAAGATTTCTAAAGAATGCTCTACAGTTTTTGGGAAGTCAGGTGAAACAGCATTTTCATCTGAACTACTGTAATCCCTAATAGCACTATCTTCAACTTGCAAATAATATGATACTTGTCTTTCTTCGTTTGGCTCTAAATCTCCAATTTCTCTAACTAATGGTACTTCTTCATCTACTGGTGCAAAGTTACTATTTAAACGTAATTCTACAAAGCTCATATAGTGTGGCTCTGGAATTCTTATTCTTACATTATGTGCTGTCTGCTCACCAGTATTTTTTACAGTAGCTGTCATTTTTACAATTTGTCCTTCTCTTACTGTGTCTATATTAGCAGAAATATCGGCTGAAAGTTGTGGGCCTGTCTCTGTCTTTATTCCTATTACTGCTGATTCTTTACTCTCTGGCATAGCACCTATTTCTGATTCATTGTTATAGTACACTTTGTACATTCCATATGATGCACTATTTGGTTCAAGGTTTCCCGGAATTGTAATATCATATGTAAAGTCTATTCTTGTTCCTTCTGGCATCTTATAGTCTTCTGCAAATACTATTAAGAAAGATTTTGAATTCGTTGTACCTTCTTCTGTCCAACCATTGTTGACATCTTCTATGTCTCTAGTAGCATTTACATTGTCTGAATAATATACTTTATAATTTGATGTATCTACGCCTGTAAGTGATAATTGTGTAGATAAAGGGATATTAAATGTTGAGCCTAATGAATCGCTTGTATCTATTCTTGTATTTCCTTCTGATGGAAGTCTTCCTAATACAACTATGTTTCCTATGTTGTTTCCATAGTTATTAATAATTATTCCATTCATTGTAGCAACTCTTTCGTTTGCATAAGCATCAATTTCTACTGTTTGAGCTTCATCAGACATTGATAAAATATCTTCTGCTCCTTCTTTATAATTGCTAATACCATTTGCTGCTACAACTCCTGTTGGTGCAACATAGTTAACTGTTTCGTCTAATACTCCCTCTGTTTCTGTTGCTGTTTCATTATTATTTACATATTCCATAGTAATTTTATCATTTCCACTTGGGGTTAATGTATCAAGTGTCAGGTCAGTATTAAGTACTACTATTGCTCCTTTGTAATCTGAATTTAATGAATATTCTGTTTGTGTACCTTCAAGTTCCACATTAATAATTTTGTTTCCTTTTTCTTCAGATACTTTCGTATCTTTTATTTTTAAACCATTTGCTAGCAATATGTTAGAACTTTTTAAATCTATTTCTTTAACTGCTTCTGGTAATGTTATTTTTAATGTTGGATTTGTGAATAATGCATTATATTGACTAGAAGTATCTAATGTTGCTCTAATTTCTACATTTTCATTTTCTACAACTGTGGTTAAATCTGTTTTGCTTACTTCTAGTTCAACTTTTGTTTCAGGCTCTTCTAATATTATCTCAGTACTTGTTGTAGATTTTGTAGTATTTGTTTCTCCTTCTAAGTCTAATTTCATTTTTACAAAGTTTTTCATTTGCTCTTTTGAGTAATCTATGTTTCCACTCAAAGCTTTTACAATATTTATTTCTAGTTGTCCTTCTGTTATTGGTGCAGTGGTTTCTATTGATAATTTATTATTGTTTCCGGAATTTATATTTAATACATAAACTCCATTTTCTAGAGTTGTTTCTTTATTTATCTTTCCAAGCTCAATTCCTTTATCATCTTTTACTGTAATAACTCCGTCTTCACCAAGCATTTTATTAAATATAGCTTGACTGATTTCTATTCGTTTATTATAGGCATAATTATTTCCACCTATTGTTGTAGCACCTGCTGCATTTTTTTCTGTTAAGAAAGTATCATATCCCTGTGAAAATTTTATTGAATTTGCTAATTTTGCACTATTTACAGTTGATACATATCTTGTATAATACTCTGTTTCAACTTTTTCATCTGCATCATAATTAGCATATACATATCCTTTACTAATGCTGCTTAGTGCAGATATACTAAAATCAGTAATTTCTCCCGTCTTTTCTGTGTATTTTATTTCTGCTTCTTTTGTTCTTGTTATAACAGTATCTGCATTATTATATACGCTGATATTTGAATTTACTGTTACAGATGTATTTACTCCATTTTGTCTAACATAATTATATATTTCTTCTCCTTCAAATATATAATTAACTAAATACTCATCTGTCGCATTTTCCTTCCAAGAAACATTTTCGCCTGTCATATTTGAATTGCTTATTGTAACTATTCCGGTATTTGCATCATATGTATAATTGCTATTATTAAAATCTAATCCATCTGTTTTTCCATTTGTTGCTTCTGTTTTTGTTGCGATAACATTTACTGATGTTGGCCTTATTTTGTTTATTATTGGTGCAACTATTTCTATATTAGTATTTTTTATTGGTAAGCTATTGTCTTTTACTTTGGAATTTACTTTTGTTTGAAGCATTACTCCATAGTTTCCATCTGTTACATATGGTATATATTTTGTTGGCTCAACTGTTAATTCTGCTTCTGCTGTATCCTTCCATGCAAGTTTATTTACAACTTCTTTTTCAATTCCATTCTCTTTTCCGTTACCATCTATGTATGTAGCAGTAAATTTGGCTGTTACTTCTTTACCAAAGTAATCTTCTGTAATATTTTCTTTTCTTAGTATTTCAATTGGAAGCTCAATAACTATATCAGAGCCATTATTTAATTTATTTAATAATACCTTATTGTTTTCTACATCAATGCTTTGGATATTCTCGTTTGTAATTTCTCCTTTAAGCTTAAAGTTTGGATTTTGGTATTCTATCACTCCATTTTCCAAATATCCAGAGTTGTTTACTTTGACATTAAGATATATCTTTGCATCTTCACTATTTATTTCAAATGCTTGATTATGTGAATTGCCATAAAAATATGAGTTAAATTCTACATTTTTATGATTAGTGCTTGATGTTTGCTCATTTAATTCATCATCACTTAATGCAAAAGTTATAGTATATTCTCCTAATATTGCTAGGTTTGTACCTACTAAAACTATTACTAAAAATAAGGCAAGTAATTTGTTTAATAATTTGTTCATAATAACCTCCAATTTTTTTATAACATATAAATAAATTATACTACATTTTTACTACTATTTCAATACTTTTATGTCTTTTGTGAAACTTTTTATGTATATTTTCTCCTTTTGCATATTTTTATATATAGAAATATTTTTTCATACAATATAATGATTATATTTTAGCATCTTTTTGATATTTTTCAACATATAAATTATGAAATTTCTTTTTACTTTTTTTCTTTTTTTACGGAAGCTCATTTTCTAGACAAATATTAAATTTATATTACATTTTTATTACAGTTTTGCAAAGTAACAATTTTTATTATTTAACATATTATAATATAGGTTTTATAACATATATTATATTGAGGTGAGTGTATGGATAACAAGAATAACAATATGGATATGGCTAGTTTAATGGCTATGCTTTCTAAAATGGATAAAAAAGATTTAGAGCAAGGATTAAATAAAGTAAGCAACATGCTTAAATCTAAGGATGCAGAGCAGATTATAAATGAGATAAAAAAAAGTAAATAACACAAAAATTTTTATTTTGGAGGAATGTCTATGAATGAAAATGATATGGGTAATTTAATGAATCAAATTAATCAAATTCTAAAAAATAACGATGTTCCTGACGAGCTAAAGAATATTGTTAATAATTTAAAGAATTCTTCCAATAATAAAGATAACAATTCAAATGAAGATAAATCAAGTAGTGATGACAGTGGCTCTCCAGAGCTTGACATTAATACTATTCTTAAAATGAAGCAAGTCATGGATTCCATGAATTCAAATAAAAATGACCCAAGAACAAATTTGTTATTATCATTAAAGCCATATTTAAAAGAAAGTAGAAGAGAAAAAGTAGACCAGTATATTAAGCTATTTGGTTTAGAAAAAGCATTTGAAACCTTTAGCTCCCTAGGTGGTGAGAAGAAGAATGATGTATAACTTTCCATTTTTTCCACATTTTTATCCTAGACCATACTATAATTATCCACAAAATAATGCTAGAAATGTGAATAATAGCAATTCCGCAAAAAGAAATACTGCTTATAATAATGCCAACCATCACCATAATAATGAAAAGGGTTCTCATAATCATAATATTTCCAGACAAGAAGATAATATGAATCATAAAACAGAAAAAAAAGATGACATCATATTTGAAGTTTTTGGCATAAAACTACATTATGATGACATTCTTTTAATCTGCTTAATTTTCTTTCTTTATAACGAAGGCGTTAAGGATGAGTTTTTATTCATTGCATTAGTTTTGCTGCTTTTGTCATGAGCTTTATTCTAATATAAGCTCATCCTTATCATTTATATATGCAGAAGTTTTAACTTTATGAATTTCTCCTTCATCTCTTTCTATTTCTTTTACAATATCGGCAATTCTAATTTGGACCGCCTCTATATCAACCGCTTCTATAACGGCATCTTTGTTACCTTTAGCTCCTGCATGCGCCAAGCCCCTTAAAGCTCCTACCACTACTATATTCTCTCCTGCAACAACTTCTGCCCCAGCATTTACATCACCTATTATTACAATACTGCCTTCAAATTCTAGTCTTTGTCCTGAGCGTAGAGAGCCTTTATGGAATTTAGTTTCTGAAGTTGCTACTTCTTTATAAAATGTTTTCTTTATTCCGTGTAATCCCAACACTTTTGGACTATCAAAATCTATTTGAACATCGATAAATTTCTTAATGACTGATTGTATTTCTTCCATTTCCCTGTTCTTCAGAATTTTGCCTGTAATCAGTATTGGAGTTTTGTCATCCTTATATAAGTTTTTTAGCTCTAAGATTTTTTTCTTTAAGCATGATACTATTTCTCTTTGCTCAGCATTTTCATCAATTTTTATTATTACTTGATTTTTTTTCATATTAATATTAATACAATTATTCATACTTGGTTTCATTCCTTTCTCAAGTAGCACATCCAGTTAATCTATTTTTATTATTATCTAACACTCTCTAAACTCGACTCCGCAGTTTTGTCTTCTGTTATTTCTTCCGAATTCATACCAAAATATTCTTCTATTATTTGCTTTGCTGTATAAGCTGTATATCCTCCTGAGCCAGCTCCTTCAATAAGTACAACTACTGCTATTTCAGGATTTTCATATGGAGCAAATCCTGCAAACCAACCATGCACAATATCTTCGTCTTGTGTCTGTGCCGATCCTGTTTTTCCTGCTATTACCATATCTAAATCTGTAAAATATGAATAAGCTGTACCTCCTGCCTCACTGGTAACACCTTTCATTCCCTGTCTAATTGCTTGTAGATTTTCTTCTGATATATTTAAATCTTCTTCAACCTCATTCTTTGTTCCAAGTTTATTATCTATATAATTTTCAACATCTTCCTTTGAAACCTCTGAGCCATCTGAATTTATTATAGATTTTATTAGGGTTACATCAACATTTTTTCCACCGTTGGCAATCATGCTTATATATCTTGCCATTTGTATAGGTGTAAATTCATTATAACTTTGACCTATGGATGCAGCTAGTGTATCTGCCAAATACCATGTATAATTTATACTCTCTGCATATGCAGTACTAGCAAGTGTTCCAGATGCTTCACCTGTAAGCTCTATTCCTGTTCTTTTACCCAATCCATATTTTGAAGCATATTCTGCTATCTTATCTATGCCTAATCTATATCCCATTTCATAGAAGAAATAATTACATGAATATTTAAGAGCTTGGGTTACATTTAAGTATCCATGTCCGCTTCTATAATTTCTATAATACCAGCATACCGGATGATAACTATATGGGTACACACCAGTATCATTAATTCTCGTTTTAGTTGTTATTTCGCCTGTATCTAATGCTGCTGTTGCAACAGCCATTTTAAATGTAGAGCCTGGTGGATATGCTGAGCTTATTGCTCTGTTTGTATATCTTCCCGTGTTATCTTCTGAATATTCTTCAGAGAATTTTTCTGGATTATAATCTGGGTAGCTTGCCATCGCCAAAACTTCTCCACTATTAATATCCATAACAACTACAGCTCCAGCTTTAGCATCATGTTTATCTCCATATTTGCCATTTGCTATATCTTCTATATTTTGTTTCAACGCTTCTTCTGCAACCTTTTGTAAGTTGGCATCAAGAGTTAATATAACGTCTGAGCCTGCGACTGCTTCTTTTGAAATATATTCACTAGTAATTGCTCCATCAACTGTCATATCAACTTGTTTTACTCCATCTGTTCCTTTTAAATAATCCTCTAAAACATATTGAATGCCATCTTTTCCAATCACATCATCATTTCTATATGTATCTTTTCTAGTTTCATACTCAGATTCACTAATTGCTCCTACATAACCTAAAACATGTGATGCTAAACTTCCTGATGTATATGAAACTGTTGGCTCTGTTGTTACATTCATACCTGATAATTTTGCGTTTTGCTCTCTAATTTGTACTGCAGATGTATCACTTATGTTATTAGCTATTTTTACTGATTTGGTTGAGCTATATCCATTTCTAGTAATTTCATATCTTACCACCATAATTTTTCTTGCCAAAGCATTATCCTCTTCAGTAATTTCATATTTTTGTTTTAGAGCATTAAAAGCGTCTTCTGCACTAAAATTTTCATCTATATCATTATTCTTTTTCCAATTTTTTTGCTCTTCTTCTGTTTCTTGGGTGAATTTAAAAGGGTCAATTTCAATTGGCAAATTGTCTATGAATTCATCTTCATTGTTTTCTAATATTTCTATAAATTTTTTTATTGAATTATTTAGTGTGCTATCATCAACTTTTGTACTATAAATTTCAACACTGTATTTTGTATCTGTTGTAACAAGCTCCACTCCAGTTCTATCTTTTATTGAGCCTCTTGCTGCCTTTAGGACGCTCTCTCGCGTTAGCCTTGAATTAGATTCTTCTCTATATTCAGCGCCATGTATAATCTGCAAATTAAACAACTGAATAATTAAAATAATTCCTATTATGTACACAATTGTTGTAAGTATATTATACCTTAATCTCCCCTCTGTATTATTATTCTTCCCCAATTTTTCACCACCTTTTTTAGAAATATCTTGTTAATATATTTCTAGATTTAAATACTTCTTCTAAAGCATGTCCCATTTTTTGTATTAAAGGATAAATTATTATAGCAATTATTAAATTGTATAATACTTCTATTAATAATATCTTTATAAAACTAATGATTTCTACGCTTACACCCAATGTAATTATGTTAAATATATAGCAACCAACTTCATATATAATTGTACTTCCCGCCATCATTAGCATAATTGTAAGTCTGCTTTCTTTTGAAAAACTCTTGTCAAGATACTCTCCTAGTAGTCCTACAACTCCAAGCATTATACCAGATATTCCAATTTGTCTCCCCATAATAACGTCTATGTAAAATCCAAATATTATTCCTAATATTAATCCTAATTTTTTACCTGCAAACAGTCCTATAAAAAGTACAAATATTACAAATAAGTTTGGCTCTATACCTGCTATTGTAAACCATGTAAAGAAATTAGACTGTATGAAATAAATTATAAAAAAGACTAATATTAGTAGTACTATTGAAATTGTTTTTTTCAAACCGGTCCTCATTCCTTTCGTGATTAGATTGCTTTTTAATTGGTAATTACAAGTACTGTATTTAGTTTATTAAAATTAACAGCTGTTTCAACAATAGCATATCTATCTGTTATGTTACTTGTATTTATAACTTCTTTTATAGTTCCTATATGTATTCCTTTTGGGTATATACCACCAATTCCTGAAGTTTCAACACTGTCTCCTTCTAAAACAACAGCATCTGTTGGTATAAATGTAGCTTTTAATGTTGTTTTATCATCTAATGTTCCTTGAACTATTATTGTATCCTCTGTGGTACTAATTGTGCTAGTAACTGCTGTTGCAGTATCTACAATTGTTTGTACTTTTGCGGTATTTGATGTTACAGAAATAACATGACCTACTAATCCACTATCTGCAATTACTGTCATATCTTCTTTAATTCCGTCATCTGAGCCCACATTAATTACAATTGTACTGCTGTAATTACTTATATCCCTATTTATTACATCTGCTGGTATTGTAGTATAATCTTGATATTTTTCTTTTAAGTTTAGATACTCTTTTAATGTCTCATTCTCTGATTTTATTACTTCTAGCTCTCTTAAAGATTGCTCAAGCTCACTGTTCTTCTGTTTTAAGGATTCATTTTCTTGCTTTAAAGTATCCATATCAGCAAAAAAAGTATCATTTCCAGAAAGTTTGTTTTTCAAATACGTAAATCCATTTTGTATAGGCATCACAAAAATATTGCATATATTTTCTATATATGACATCTGATTTACATTACTGTTTGTAAATACTACTAATAATATTAAGATAACAATTGTTATAACGATACCTATTATTCCACGCTTTTTATTTTTATACATACTTGTCCTACTTTCTATTTCTTGAATTTATTAATACCGTTTTTAATCTCTCCAAATCTTCTAATGTTTTACCAGTACCTTTTACCACGCACTCAAGTGGGTCTTCTGCTACGTACACTGGCATTTCTGTTCTTTCCGAAATCAACTTGTCTAAGTTTTTTATTAGTGCTCCTCCTCCGGAAAGGAATATACCTTTTTCCATGATGTCTGAAGATAACTCTGGAGGAGTTCTTTCCAATGTTTGTTTTATAATTTCTACTATTTTATCTATAGATTCTTGTATTGCTTCTTCTACTTGTGTTGAAGTAATTTTTACTGTTTGTGGAAGGCCTGTAGTTAAATCTCTACCACTCACCTCAAGACTCATTTCTGTAACAAGTGGCATTGCACATCCTATTTGCTTTTTTATTTCTTCTGCTGTAGATTCTCCAATTGCAAGATTCATTTCTCTTTTTATATAGTTTACAATTTCTTCATCTAGCTCGTCTCCTGCAACTCTAATAGAATTGCTAACAACAACTCCACCTAATGATATAACTGCAACTTCTGTTGTGCCTCCACCTATATCTACAATTATATTTCCACTTGGCTCTGCTATGTCTAAGTTTGCGCCTATTGCAGCTGCCATAGGCTCTTCCATTAAATATACTTCTTTAGCTCCTGCCTGTAAAACAGCTTCTTCTACTGCTCTTTCTTCAACCTCTGTAATACCAGATGGAACTCCAACTACAACTCTTGGTCTACCCACATTGTATCTTTTGGCAATTTTATATATTATGTTTTTTAGCATTAATTGCGTAGCTGTAAAATCAGCAATAACACCATCTTTTAATGGTCTTATTGCCTTAATTTGCTCAGGAGTTCTTCCTAGCATTTCTTTTGCTTCATGACCTGTGGCAATTATTCTTTGCGATTTTCTATCTATTGCCACAACAGATGGCTCGTTTAAAACAATCCCCTTTCCTTTTAAAGTAACCAATATATTCGCTGTTCCTAAATCTATACCTATATCTTTTGAACCTAGTCCGAAAAAACTCATAAAATTATCCCTCTCTCCAATATTAATTATTTTTGCTCTTTAAATAAAAAATGCTTTTAAACCCATATTCTCCAATTACAATGTGGTCCAACATCTCTATTCCCATAATATTTGAAGCTTGCAATAGCCTATCGGTAAAGTCAAAGTCTGACTTACTTGGTGTTGGGTCCCCACTTGGATGATTATGTACTAAAATTATCTTTGGTGCTCCTTGTTTTATTGCTTCTTGTAATACATCTTTTGGTTTTAATATTGCAGAATTGGTGCCTCCATAACATACATCTACAATTTTAATTATTATATTTTTAGAATTAAGTATAATAGCTTTTACTATTTCTCTTTTTTCATATTTTATTTCTTCCATTAGTAAATCTGCTACATCTTTTGGTGAACTAATTTGTATTTGATTTGTATTTAAGGGTCTTGACATTCTTTTTGTAAGCTCGCAAATTGCCATAAGTTGCAGTGCTTTTACTTTTCCAATCCCCTTTATACTCATAAATTCTTCTATTGATACATTTTGTAAAAATCTTAAATTGCTCTCTCCATTTTTTTCCAATGATAATATTTTTTGTGCAATGCTAACACTGCTTTCTTCTTTAGTTCCACACTTTATTATAATAGCAATTAATTCTGCATTTGAAAGTGCACTTGCGCCATACATTTCTAATTTCTCGTATGGTCTTTCTGATATAGGAAGCTCCTTCATCTTCATAATAATTCATCCTTTCCTTTAGCCCCCTATATATTTATATAAAACTACACTTTTCTATATATGAATATGGCAAGAATCATACCTATAATGCTTGCTATATTTATTTTAAACATTAGTCCAAATGTTAAAGTTATTACATGTAAATCTAATGTTATTGGACTTGCTAGTCCAAATTCTTGTCCATAAGAAAGCCACCATAAGAAATCCACATTTGATGCAAGCTCCCCTAGTAATCCTCCTACAACAATTCCACATAAAATAAATACAATTAATATCCATACATTTTTTTCTCTTGTTGCCATATTTATTATATCCTCCTCTTTTGCATATATACATTTATTAAATATTATACTTATGTATTATATCCTGTAAAGCAATTTTTTTCAAGATTTACAGGAAAAGTTTTCTATTTATTTTTTATTAATATTATGTTACAATAAATTTATTCAAAACTATTCCCTTTTATTTATTTTTGTGTTATATTTATAGTTACCTTTTTTTAGATTACAAAATATAATACAGTAATTATAATGTTTTTATTACATTATAAATTTTATAGAGCATCGGCTCGAATGAGAGGTTTTTATGAAGTTTGAAAAACTTAACGAAAATAAAATTAAAATCACATTATCTATGCACGATTTAGAAGAAAAAGATATAAATTTTCATGATTTCATGTCTAATTCTTTAGAGTGCCAGGATTTATTTTTAGATATGCTTGAAGAAGCTGAGGAAAAAATCGGTTTTAAAACAAGAAATTGTAAAGTAAAAATAGAGGCATTGGCCATGACAGAAGATGATTTTATATTAACTGTTACTAAAATAATGCCAGATACGATGAAAAAGCATTTTTATGTATCTCCAAAGAAAAAAGTTAAAGCCAAAAGAAAAGTACATAATATACAATCTTCTTATTTGATATATCGTTTTGTTTCTTTTGATGATTATTGTTATTTTATAGACTATTTGTTAAATAATAAACTTAATGATGCAAACAAAGTTGCTAAAGAAGTATATTTATGTACATATAAAAACGAATATTACTTAGTACTTAATGAGCTCAATACGGATTATAAAAAAATAGCAAAATTTTATACTTCAATTACAGAATTTGGCACGTATGTATCAAATCCTGAGCTATTTGTACATAAGTTAAATGAAACAGGAAGAATTTTTATTAAAAATAATGCACTTAAAAAGAGTTTTTCGCATTTTGTGAAAAAATAAGACTTTTATAAATCTTGTTTTTGGGGACGGAGGAAAAAAACAAGATTTTTCTATATCAAAGCACAATATAGGTGACAGGTTAAAACCTGTCACCTTGTTTCACTTTAATATACATAATTTTGTGGATTATATGTTACTCCATTTTTTCTAACTTCTAAATGGAGATGATTTCCTGTTGAATTTCCTGTTGAGTGAGCCAACTTTTGCAATTACTTCTCCCTGGCTTACCGTTTGACCTGCTGAAACAAGCAATTGGCTGCAATGTGCATATACAGTTTGCACTCCATTTCCATGGGAAATTATTACATAAAGTCCATATCCATCATTTGCATTTCCTGAATAAGTTACAGTTCCTGATGCAGATGCTTTTATCGGTGTTCCATATGGTGCAGCTATATCAATTCCTGAATGTGAATGTGACCTTACACTATCATTACTTCCAAACCTTGATGTTATAATACCTGACACTGGATTAATAAGACTAATGCCTAAATTTACTTTTGCATAAGACCTTCCAGAAGTATAATTAGATGCAGATGGAGTAGAATAAGTAGTCTTTTTTACTACAACTTTCTTCTCATATAATTCTGATACACATTTTTCTACATCTGTAAATTCTTTAAGCTCTTTACCATATTTCTCTAAAATACCTATATCATCTTGATTTGCACTATCTTTGTCTTCTAATTCATTTACTATTTCTTCCGCTTCTTCAAAAGTAGACACATAAAATTTTTCTTTTTTATCATCTGTTATTGCATAATATTTATAATAAGGCGTTGAATCCTCTGTTACTTTTGCATATATCTCTTCATCATTAGTCTGAACATCTTTCTTTAATAAACACAATTTATATGTAGGTGTTGCATTTATTTGTCTAAATGCTATATTATTCTCCTCATCTTCAGAAGTATATTCATTAATTCTCTCTTGTAATGCACTTTTATCTGATGTATAACCTATAACTTCGCCATTTAAGGTTACTTCATATGTAGGATTATAGAATAATACCACTAATCCTACTAAGATTATTGCAGATAAAAACATCAAGACTAGTAATTTTATTGATTTTCTTGTGGTTACTGCTACCTTTTTTAAAATATTAATGTTAAACACTCCCATCTTAAAATTTTAACATTAATATTTTATATTAAAAAACTTTTTTAAACAATTGGAAAATTTTTTTAAATTTTCCAATTGTTTAACTATATTTTTTATTATCTCTTTTTTTCTCTTTTTTGCTCCGTTTTTCGCTTTTTTATTGAAGTGAATTCTTTACTTCTTGTATTTCCGTAACAGTTGCGGGTTGTGCGGGTTTGTAGTACCCCTTTGCTTCTGCTGTTTTAAAAAGCTCATATTGAAAACTCTCATCACTATTTCTTATTTGTTGTAAAGTCTGTCTAAGCTGCATATTCTCTGTTTCAGATATAGCTGTTTGATATGAGCCTAAACTTGCTTTTACACCAGCCAAAATATCATTTACCATAGTTTTTTCATCCATAAAATTTACCTCCAAAATAATACATAATAACACTATTGTAGTGTGGCTACATTTAATTATTTAAAAAAGACATTAATTTTTGTTTTGTATTTAAACTGTCTTGTGCAGCCTTAGTAAACATCTGCTTAAGTTGTGGGTCTACTACTTGTGAAGCATATGCATTTAATTTTTGATAAGATGTTTCGTGAGAGCCTATAAAATGTCTTAAATTTTGTAACTCTACTTGACTTAAATTTGGCATTCTAATCATTCCTTTCATACATTTTCTAATTTTATTATGTATGAAATTTCAAATTTTATACATTTTTTATATAATCTCAAGATTTGCAAATTTTGCCATTAATCTCTTATGTCCTACTTTATCAAAAGAAATGTCAAGTTTATAGTCTTCTCCTTCTTCTTCAATTTTATTAATTATTCCTTCTCCGAATTTTTTATGGTAAATGCGCTGTCCTTCTTCATATTTAGTTATATCCGTGCCTTCGTTTGTTTTTTTATTGTTTAATGAATTCAAAAAGTTTTCTGCAGTTTTAAATTGGAAGCCTGATGCTGCTACTCCAAAGTTACTGCTATATTCTTTATCTATCTTGTATGTTTTTACTTTAGAGGATGTACCATATTCCCATTTATATCCGCTATCCTCAAATTCATTTGACTTTGAATTTTCTAACTGGTCATATCCATCTAATAAGTCTGATGGAATTTCGTTAATAAATCTTGAAACTGCGTTATAGCTTGTTGAGCCGAATATTGTTCTCTTTTTAGCACATGTTAGGTATAAATATTGTTTAGCTCTAGTAATTCCAACATAGAACAAACGTCTTTCTTCTTCTAACTCTTTTGGCTCTCCAATGGATTTATTGCCTGGGAATATTCCTTCTTCCATACCAACTAAAAATACAGCTGGGAATTCTAGTCCCTTAGCACTATGTAATGTCATAAGTGTAACAGAATCGTCTGAATCTTCCATTCCATCTATGTCACTACTTAATGTAATACCTTCCAAAAAATCTCCTAATGTGTTTTCCGCTTCTTCCTCTTCAAACTCTATTGCAACTGTTAAGAACTCCTCTAAGTTTTGTAATCTTGTTTCTGCTTCTGTTGTATTCTCTAACTCTAGTGCTTTTACATATCCTGTCTTATTCAAAGTTTCTTTTATTAATTCAGAAATACTAAGCTCATCAAGTTTTCCTCTTAAGTATTCTATAGTTTCTATAAACTCTGCACCATTTGCTTTTACCCTACTTAAGCCATATTCATCTGCGTGTTTTATAATGTCAAACATAGACAATCCCGTTTGCTCAGAAATTTCTTGTATATTATCTATACTCGTCTTTCCAATTCCACGTTTTGGCTCATTTATAATTCTTTTTAGAGAAATATTGTCTGAGAAATTATATATTAATCTTAAATAAGAAATAATGTCTTTAATTTCTTTTCTTTCATAGAATTTTAAACCACCAACAATTTTATATGGTACTCCTTCTCTTCTTAAAATTTCCTCTATAGCTCTTGATTGAGAGTTCATTCTGTATAGCACTACAAAGTCTGAATACTTAAAATATTCCTCTCGTCTTAAATGATTTATTTCCTCTACAATATATCTTCCTTCATCATATTCATCGTCAGACTTGTGTATTATCGGAAGATTTCCTTCGTCATTTTCTGTCCATAATTTCTTTTCATATTTATTTTCATTATGCTTTATTACTGCATTTGCAGCTTTTAAAATATTTCCTGTGCATCTATAATTTTGCTCTAACTTTATAATTCTCGTTCCAGGGAAATCTTTTTCAAAATTTAGTATGTTAGTAATATCCGCACCTCTAAAGCTATATATACCCTGGTCATTATCACCAACAACTGTTATATTTCCATACTTAGAAGCTAGGATTGTAACTAAAGTAAATTGCGCTTTATTTGTATCCTGATACTCATCTACCAAAATATATTGGAACTTGTTTGTATAATACTCTAGAGCATCCTCGTTTTCTGTAAGTATTTTAATGGTATAATTTATAATATCATCAAAATCTATTGCATTATTTTCTTTTAGTCTATGTTGATATAGCTCGTATATCCTACCAATAACTTCTTTTCTGTAATCACCTGCATATTTTGTTTGATATGCTTCTGGCGTGAGCATCTCGTTTTTTCCATTGCTAATTTCAGACAAAACACTTCTATCCGTAAACATTTTGTCATCTATCTTTAATGTCTTCATACATTCTTTAATAAGTGTCTTTTGGTCAGATGTGTCAAATATTAGGAAAGAATGGTCGAAACCTATCCTGTCTATGTATTTTCTTAAAATACGTACACAAATAGAGTGGTATGTTCCAATCCACATGTCTTTTGCAGCCTCTCCAACAAGCTTTTCAACTCTTTCTTTCATCTCGTTTGCGGCTTTATTTGTAAATGTTATAGCCAAAATATTCCATGGCTTAACATGATTTTCCATCATTAAATATGCTATTTTATGTGTTAATACCTTTGTCTTACCACTTCCAGCACCAGCTATAACCAAACATGGCCCTTCTGTAGCAAGTACCGCTTCTTTTTGTTTATCATTTAATCCTTCTATTAATTCTTGCATAGTGTATCTCCTTTTTCTTGTTATACTTATTCATTTTTCAAGTTCTATCGAGTTTTTAACCCTATATTTAATTTTTTATTTTTCGTGCTTTTGTTATTATACACTAAAACAAACCAATGTTCAATACCATTGGTTTGTTTTTTTATCGTTTATGAAATTTTGCTCGCGCCATCGTGGTGCTTGCAATTTTACTTGACATACAGTTGGATACGAGCTGAGGAGCCATCCGAGGCATTATCAGTTGACTCGCCCTTGTAACGGAAGGCTGCATAAGGGTAATCATGATAACTATAATTGTAATATCCTCCCCTTAGAACACAAGGTCCGTCGCTACAGTAACAGTATTCCGTAGTCCATTCACAGCAATTACCAAGCAAATCATGAATATTGCTATAATTATCTGCAGCATATGCTCCCGTTTTTTTCTTAGTTCCTTTATAAAAATTACCATATGTTTTACTTTTTGTTGTAGCTAATGTATATCCTTCACTATTTGTTTGACATATAAAATTTAATGCTGTATCCCACGCATAACTACTTATTAACTCACTTACCACATAAGTATTGCCACTATACATTGCTTCTGCCTGACTCTTTGCTATATCTCTTGTAATATTAACATAAGGAGTAACTCCTGCCTTAACTACATTACCTTTACCCAACTCGTATCTGCCAATATAAAAACCACCATTTCTACTTACACTGTCTTTAAAGGCTCCAATCTGATTATATGCAACTGAACGACTATCTCCTTCTCCATAAAAGTAGTAATCAGTTTCATTGGGTTCATCTTGGTCATCTAGAATTCCAGAATCATCACTTACCTCTGTTGCTCCACTTGATGTAAATTTTCTTCTACTTAAATTATTTGTCATTTGGCCATCTACTGTTTCATCACTATCCACTGCCAAAGTCACATTGTATGTTCCTGTTGGTATCCATACAAATTGGTTACCATCGCCATCCTCTATTACAACTCCTTCTTCTACACTTGTTCCACTATCTGCATCTAAATGGAAACCTCCTGGAATTACTACTGTGTTGCCTTGGTCGTCTTGTACTGGTGTAGTTGTATCAAATGTTGGTCCGTCCTGACCTTCTGTTGGTTTCGCATCCCCCATATCAGGTACTGCTTTTTCTACTGTTATTGCATCTGATATTGTCTCTATTTTATTTCCCGCAATATCCTTTGTTAATACATGTAGATAATATGTGCCAGCTGTGTCTGTTGATAATGTTAATTCTTCTGGATTTGTTGTAAAACTATTTGTATAACTTCCTTCCTCTATTCCTATATTTCCACTTGTTGTGTTATATACCCATTTACTTCCTGTTACATCTATTCCACTTTCATTATCTGTTAATGTAACTGTAGCTGTAACACTTCCATCTGTATCTGTGCTTGTTCCATCTAAGCTTATTGTAGTTGCTTGTGGTACTATTGTTTCTGTTATACTTGCACTTGCATATTCTCCATGGTTTACTCCATCTGTTAAACGTGCATATACTGTATCAGCATAGTTTAAGTTTGAAATAGTACCATTATTTGCTATTCCAGTCCAATTGTCTTCTGTAATTGCTCCTATTTGGTATTCAATTTGGTAACTTGTATTTGTACTTACTGAGATACTTGCCTTATTACTACTCCAGCTTACTGCTCCAAATGTTATTGCTCCTTCTTCTACATCTTCTCCACTTCCATCTGGAATTGTTGCTGTTGTTTGTCCTGCTAAATAGCCTGTTCCTGTATTATCTGCATTGTCACCTGTAACTTCTACTTTTACATCATAACTCGTTCCTTGGATTAATCCTGTAAATATATATGTGCTTTCTGCAATATTATTTGCTTTTGCTATATATGCTGTGTCTTCTTCAATACTTTGTTTAATGTAATATGTGTATGTTGGACTTGCTGCCATTCCACTTTCATTGTCACTTGCTGTTACATTTACTTTTATACTATTACTTGTTGATGTTCCTAATGTTACATTTACTATTGGTGCTATTTCGTCTCCTATTGTCACTGTTACAAAGTCTCCATGGTTTGTTCTATCTGTTAATCTAATGTTTACTGTATCTCCATATTTTAGGTCTGAGACTGTTCCGCTGTTTCCTATATTTGTCCAACTTCTATCTGATGTGTCGTTTACTTGATACTCTATTTGATAACCAGAATCTGTGCTAATATCTATACTTGCTTTGCCATCACTCCATGCTGGGTCAGTTACTATTATCGTTCCATCTTCTAGTAAGTCTTCTCCTCCTGGAATATCTGTTGTTGTTTGTCCTGCCAAGTAACCTGTCCCTATATTTCCAGCTTTATCTGCTTTTGCTTCTACTTTTATATCGTAACTTATCCCTGATTGTAAATCACTAAATGTGTATGTGTTTTGCGATATATCTGTTGCTTCTACTGAATAATCTGCACTTCCACTTTGTTTGATAGAATATGTGTATGTTACATTATCTGACATTCCACTTTCTTTATCTACTGCAGACACACTTACTGTTATGCTATTACTTGTTTTTTCTTCCGCAGTTACATTTACCTCTGGTACTGTTTTATCTTCTATTGTTGTTTGTTGAATCTCACTGTCATTTACTCCATCTGTTATTTTTGCATATACTGTGTCTCCATGTTTTAAGCCTGTTATGCTTTGTCCTCTTGTGATTGTTGTCCATTGTCCTTCTGTACTGCCTATTTGGTATTGTAGTGTATATCCTGACTCTGTCGTAGAAATTTCCATGCTTGCGGTGCCATCTCCTTGCCATGTTGCTTGTCCAAATGTTATTGTATTGTCAGGTATTTCTGGTACTGGTGGTGTTTCTTCTCCTACTTGTACTGTTATTGTTTTTTCTATTGTCGTACCATCATCTAATTTTGCTGTTACTTTTATATCATATGACGTATTATTCTCTAATCCACTAAATGTAAAGGTGTTTGTGTTGCTTTTTCCTGCTTCTTGCCAAGCTTCTTCTCCTTCATCCGTCTTTTTGTATGAGTATGTGTACTCTGCATTGTCTACATTTTTTGTTACTACTTCTACACTTATACTATTTTCTGTTTTGTCTGTTACTTTTATACTACTTATGCGTGGCTCATTGTTTTTGCCTACATATTCTATGTCCAAGTCTCCATCCGGCTCTAGTGTTACTTCGCATACTCTATCTCCTTCTGTCGTTACATCATAGCTTCCGTCTCCATTATCCACTACATCTGTCTCTTTATCATTTATTATTCCTTCTTCCTCTAAAATGTCAAAATAATGGTCTGGGTCTATGTCTCCTGCTCCATCTATATATGCTGAGCCCTTTGCCATTTCTAATTGCTCTAGTATTCTTGATACTTCTGACATTTCTGCTGCTTGTTGTGCTCTTGTTATTAAACCGTTCTCTCCAAATGTGAAATTAATTGCTATTGTTGATAGAATTATTATAATAACTATTGTAATAACTAATGCAACGAGCGTAATACCTTTATTCTTTAGTTTTTTCATAATTTTAACCACCTTTTATTATATATTTTACATATAAGTTATTAATTTTATCCTGTCAAAATTATATGTTCAATATTTTGTCTTGTCAATATAAAAAACCCAATATTTTTGTATTTTTAGTTATAAATGTTCTAAATATGGTTAACTATATGTGGTGATAATATTATGAAAAAACCTTTTGAAATTATTAGAGATTTACGTGAAGATAGAGATTTGAAACAAAAAGATGTTGCTGATTATTTAAAAATGTCTAGAACTACATACAATCACTATGAATTAGGCCATACAGCTCTTAATGAAGATATTATTATAAAACTTTCAAAATTTTATAACGTTACTCCTAATTTTATACTTAATTATAAAACTGAAAATGAAATTAATGATGTCTCTGTACTAAAATTACAAAAAATGATTGAAGCAGAAAATATTGATGTTGATAAATTGATTAATCTGATTAATCTATGTAAAAATTTATTTAAAAAATAACTGTAAATAGGGAGCCTGCATACAGCAAGCTCCTTATTCATCTTTATATTTTCTAATTAATTATCTATATAGAATTATTCTATAACTTTTCAATTTCCTCTTTACTTAGGCCTGTCATTTCCTCAATTGTTTTTATTTCAAATCCTTTTTCTTTCATTTTTTTTGCTACTTCCTTTTTTCCTTTTTTCTCAGCTTGTGCCATTGTTGTATTATAATCTATTATTTCCAACTTTCTTTTATATGCCTCTAGTCTCTCATTTTCATCTGCACTCATTTCATCCAAGTCTTCTACTACTTTTTCAATTGTTTTATTTTCCTTACTTGCCATCTCTATCTTCTCATCCTCCCCCGTTAAAAGCCATAACCATTGCTCTAGTTTGCTATTCATGCCTGGCTTACTTTTTATAAATTTTTGTAATTCTATATAATGAATTTCTATTCTGTCTGTTAAATCTTCTTGCTCTTCTTTATAGCCCATATCTACATATTTTTTTGGATTATTATTGTCAAACTTTAAATGAACTATGCTATGATATGTATTTCTTTTTAGCAAATTTTCTACTAATATATTTATTGATATAAACTTTTTTAGTCCTTCATATGTTTCACTTACTCTAGTATCCTCTGCTATTAGCCTTGCTCCATATCCTATATTCCTATTTACAAACGTATATATATTAGACACCTGCATCTCCACATCAAGTATTTTATCATCATCTATTGTTGCTCGTATATCTAATATTCCTAGTTTTTCATCTGTATAATTCTTTGTTATCTCTGGATTTTTTACCTCTATTTTCTTGATTTTAATGTCTAATATTGCCTCTACAAATTCTTTTAGCTCTTGGTTATTCTTTGGCTTGGCAAATATCCTTTTGAATACATAGTCATTTGTTAATTCCAATCTCTTTTGTGTATTTTGGGTTTCTTGTTTCTTTTCCTGCATATCACTGCCTCCTACATTTTATCAAATTTTATGTTAGCATTCAATACTTTTTTTAATTTTAGTTTTCATTATTTTTTGAAGTATATATTAGACAAAAATTGAGGAGATTTTTGTAAGTTTGATTGAATAAATTTTAACTTTGAAGTTTTCATGAATTTTTTAAGAAAAAATAATATATGACGAAATTAAATTTATATTGAATTACATTAGTATGAGATAAAATTTTTTAAGATTCTTCTTAATTAAATTCTGATACCAATTTTAACATACTATACATATATCATATTTTTATGTAAAATGCAAGAAAAATTGTTCGACAAATTTCGACATGTCAGTGGTTGATTTTTTAAGATTTATATAAATAAACTTTTCTTTTACAGTTACGCCTCCCTGTTTACATTTAGTAGGTTGCATTACTGCAACCTACCCAAAACTTGATATACTTTTTTTCTATAAAATATACCTTTCTATACATTCATCGCAAATACTCCTATAATGAATCCCAAAATGTTACCTATTGCAGACATTCTACCTTGGTATAGTTTATTTGATTCTGGTGTAAGTTCTCCTGATACAATATAAATCATTGCCCCTGCCGCAAATGCAAGGCATATGGCAATTATATCTTGGGAGATTCCTCCTACTAGTGCTCCAAACAAAGCGCCTACTCCTGTTGTAATCCCAGATAGTACTACATAGTAGATTACTTTTGAGGGTTTCATGCCACCATTTTTCATTGGCACTGCCATGGAAATTCCTTCTGGTATATCATGGAAGCATATTGCAATTGCTAGGGATAGTCCAAGTTTAAGCGATGCCTCAAATCCAGAGCCTATTGCTAATCCTTCTGGAAAGTTATGTATCGCAAGGCCAATGCTTACTATCATTCCTGTCTTTAATAAGTTTCTTTTTTGTATGCCTTTATCGCTTTCTTTGGATTTTTTTACTTTTATATTTACAGCTTTCTCTCTTTTTTGAAATAGATTATCCACAAAGATTTCACATATTATCATCATTATTATGCCTAGCAGCATTCCTAATATAACCATGGGCAAACTTGCTATTTCCATGGCCTCTGGCACTAATTCAAAACATATAATTGCAGTCATTAATCCTGATGCAAACGATAATATGAAGCTTAGAAATTTGTTGGAGCTCTTTTTTAATCTTACTCCTATTATTCCCCCTAATGTTGTACCAAATGTGCCAAAAAATAGACCTATTAAAGTTGTTTTTATAATAGTTTCCATGTGTTCTCCTTTTCGTTTTTTACTATTATATTTATTTTAATAGGTCTATTTTTATTCTTTTTATTTAATTGAATTATTCTTCTTCACCCTTTAATTTTTCTGCTGTATCTGCAGCAATCAAGTTATCAATCATTTCGTCCAAATTTCCATTTAGAAAATCGTCCATTTGATAAATAGATAGTCCAATTCTATGGTCTGTAATACGTCCTTGAGGATAGTTGTATGTTCTTATTTTCTCGCTTCTATCTCCACTTCCTACTTGAGATTTTCTAGCATTTCTAATTTCACTATCTTGTTTTTGCTTTTCCATATCATATAATTTGGTTTTAAGCATTTTCATGGCGTTATCTTTGTTTTGGAATTGTGAGCGCTCTGTTTGGCACTCTACTACTATTCCAGTTGGCTCGTGTATAAGCCTTACAGCTGATGATGTTTTATTAATGTGCTGTCCTCCTGCACCAGATGAGCGGAACACTTCCATCTTTATGTCTGCTGGATTTATTTCTATTTCAACATCTTCTACAACAGGAAGTACTGCAACTGTTACTGTAGATGTATGAATTCTACCACTTGCCTCTGTATCTGGCACTCTTTGCACTCTGTGAACTCCACTTTCGAATTTTAATCTACTATATGCACCTTTTCCAGTAATCATAAAAGATATTTCTTTATATCCGCCAAGTCCTGTTTCATTTTCATTTAAAATTTCTAATTTCCAGTGCTTTTTCTCTGCATACATTGAGTACATTCTAAATAAAGTCCCTGCAAATAATGCTGCTTCTTCTCCTCCAGCACCTGCTCTAATTTCGCAAATTACGTTTTTGTCGTCATCTTTATCTTTAGGAATTAAAAGTATTTTTATTTCTTCCTCTAATTTTGGAAGTTTCTCTTTTGCTTCCATCATTTCTATTTCAGCTAAATCTTTTAATTCTTTATCTGTATTTGCGTCATCAAGCATTTCTTTGGCATCATCATAATCTTTTTGCACTTTTTTATATTCTCTATATTTTTCAACTATAGGCTCTATCTCTGAATGCTCTTTCATTAAGTCTCTCCACTCATTCTGATTAGCTATAACCTCAGGGTCACTAATTTTTTGTGTTAATTCTTCAAATCTTTTCTCTACTGCCTCTAATTTTTGAAACATATAAGTTATCATTCCTTGTATATAATATTTAGGTTTTTACTTAAGGCTAAACCTATAAACCCATTTAATAAATAATACTTAATTATTATACCTTATTTTTAGGAAGATTTCAACATATATTATAACTCAACTAAATTATACTCCATATTTAATTTGTCTAAAACCCTTTTTTCTCTTTGTGTACATGTAAATATTATCACTTGATGCTCGTTCATATTATCATTTAAGAATTTTAAAATATTTTCTAATCTTTCGTCGTCATAATATGCGAATGCTTCATCAAGCATAATTGGCATTTTTTCCTTTGACATGTCATCTATCATGGATAATCTTAATGATAAATACAATTGGTCTATAGTGCCAACGCTTAATAACTCTGCTGGTATATATTCTCCGAATTCATTTTCTACTATTAGCCCTTTGTCATCATTTATACCAACTTTAGTATATTTGCCTTCAGATATTTTTGAAATATTATATGATAAGTTTTGTGTAAATTTTGGTGTAATATTATTCTTCATATTTATATATGCTTTTGTTAATATTTCTTTTGTTAAATTAATTGCATTATTTCTTTTTTCTAGCTCTTGAAGTTGCTCCTCTAACTCATCATATTCTTCTTTTAAGTTTACCATGTCTTCTAATTTATTAGATATATTTTCTTCTTGTATTTTTATGGCTTGCAAATCCATTTTACTTTTATTTACTTCTTCTTGCTTTTTATTAATTAAGTTATTAATATTGTTGTTTTCTGTTTCTTCTATGTATTTATTTACGTCTAGTTTGTTTTTAAAGTCTAATTTTATTTTTTCTAAATTTAATTCTATTTTATTATCTAATTCTATTTGTTCTTTTTCTATTTCTTTTTCTTGATTATTTTTTTCTTCTTGTAATAATTCTATTTGTTTATCTAATAAATTTATTTCATAATTTATTTTTTCATTTTCAGAATTTAATTCTTCTTGGATTTTTTCATTTTCTAACTTTATTTTATTATTTAATTTTTTATTTTTATTTTTTTCAATAATAAATATTAAAATTAAATAAATTGGAATTATTAAAAAATTAAAAATATTTATCAAATTATTTTTTAAATAATTTTTATTTAAAATAAAAATTAAAATATTTATTATTAGAATTAAAAATAAAATTAAAATATATTTTTTTATTTTTATTTTATTTTTTAAATTATTAAAATTATTTTCTATATTTTTTCCAGAATTATTATTTATTTTTTTTGAATTTATTTCATTTAATTTTTCTGTTAATTTATTTTTTTGTAAATTTAACTCTTCTATTTTTTTATTTTTTTCGTTTTTGTAGGATGATTTTATCTTTATCTTTTCTTCTTCGTTTTGTTTACATAACATGATTATGCTGATTTGTTTATATAGCTCCAATTCTTGCTCTAGCTTGGTAATTTTTTCCATATAGTTTTTCTTTTTGTCTTCACTAATTTGTTTGTCATTTTGATATTGATGTAACTCCTTTAAGACAAACTCTATTTTTTTCATTCTATCCCTGACAATATTTATTGGTCTTCCTTGTGACCTATCACTACCCACCTCTTCTATTTGGAGCTTATTTAGCTTGTCCATAACCTTTTTATATGACAAATTGTCATCGCCTGTTCCCGCAAGGTTTGCAAGTTTTTGTACTAGTACGCTCTGGTCTTGTTTGTCTAGCTTTACCTCATTCTGCATAGCAACAACTGTTGAAGTAAACATGGTTTCATCCACATTCGTTTGCTCATAAAAAAATTGCACCCCATCCTTTTTGGCAATATTAAAGTCTTTGGAAATTTCTTCCAAACTCTTGTTGAATATCTTTGGATTCTTTTTGTTAAAGTCTCTATAGATTTCAAATTCGTCTCCATTATCTAATTCATACTTTAGTTTACCAGAAAATTCTTCTTTCCCCCAAGTTTTATATTTTTCGTAATCAGAAATACTTTTTCCATTTTTGTTTTTTGAAATTCCATAAAAAATATTTTTTATATAATTTAATAAAGTAGATTTTCCACTTTCATTTTTTCCATAAATAATATTTATTTTATTTTTTAAATTAATTTCTTTATTTTCTAAATTTCCATAATTATTTATTTTTATGTTTTTTATTTTCAAATTATTTTTTCTCCTTTTTTAATTTAATTGATTTTATTTTGTTTTTAATTTATTTATTTTTTTATAATTAATTTTATTTTTCAATTATATTTAATCCAATTTCTAGTGCTTCTTCTAAAATTTCTTTATTATAATTATTTTTATTTAATTCGTCTAAAATTTCTTTTACAAATAATCCTTTTAAATTATTATTTTTTGAAATTTCTTCTAAATTAATTTTTAATTTTGTATTATTTTTTATTTTTATTATATTTTCATTATTTATATATTTAAACAAATTATAAATATTTATTTCGAAATTTTTATCGCCCACTAAAATAATTTTATAATATATATTTTCTTCTAAATTTAAATTATTTATTTTTTCTATTAATTCTTCTACAGAATTAATTTCACTAATATTTAATTCTAGCTCTTTAAATTCTTTATTATCCATAGGTAGAAATTTTAAATTAATATTTTCTTTATCTAATTCACCCAAAATAACTCCATGTTTACCTAATTCGTCAAATCCCATAGATATAGTAGAACCTGGATATACTATTCTTTGATTTTCTTCATTATTGTAGTCTAATTTATGTATATGACCTAATGCTACATAGTCAAACCCTATTTCTTTTAACTTGTTTTTGTTTAATGGATTATATTCCATATCTTCTGTTGCTCCACCATTAAGTGCTCCATGAGTTATTAATATATTTATTTTTTCTTTATTTTTTATTGTAAAATTTTCTAATTCAGAATTTCTACGATAAAAATCATTAAATCCAAAACCATAAATATCACAATCTGGGTTTTCTATTAGTTTTATTTTTTCGTCAAAAATAAATACATTATCATTCCATTTAAATGTTTTATACATAGAGCCATTTATATATGGGTCATGATTTCCAGGTGTAATATATATTTTTGCATTTGGAATTTCTTTAAATAAATTATTTATATATTCTATTGTGGTTTGCCTTACATACTCATGCTCATATAAATCTCCTGAAATAAATAAATATTCGATATTATTTTCTTTAATATATTCTATTACTTTTTTAAATGCTTCTCTTTGCTCGAGTCTTCGTTTTTCGCCTAGCTTATTTCTATTATTTAATACTGTAAAAGGCACATCAAAGTGCATATCTGCCATATGTATAAATTTCAATATTATCTATCCCTTCATAAAACAAATTTTAATTTTTCTACATAATTCTATACTACGGAATTAAATAAGTCAATAGTTTTTGTAAACATTTGTTTTGTTTTTCATATAACGAGCAAAAAAAATAGCTTTAGGTCTGTCCCCAAAACGACAACATTGTCGTTTTTAGGCCTGTCCCTAAAGCGCCATTTATTCGTCTTCAAATGCTCCAAATAACTCATCAAATTTTGCTTCTAATTCTTGTTGCACATCCATTGATAATTCGTCTTCTTCGCTACTTTCTTGCTCATCCTGTGGTAAGATTGGAGCTTCTACTTCTTGATTTATGTGAGTATCTTCCTGAGTATTTTGTATATTACTATGATTATCCTGAGCCATATCCTGATTATTATTAATATCATTATCTAATGTAGTATTATTTTCTTCTGGCACATCATCAAATAAATCATCTAATGATTCCACCTTGAGGTCTTTTGCTTTTTCTTCTTGTCCGTCTACATAAGGATTATATGGATTGAATTTTCTCCATTTTCCTCTATTTCCCACATCAAATTCTAAGTGATTTAATGTTATCTCTGCTAACTTTCTAGCCATTGGTGTTTCAAAATAATAATATTTTTCGTCTTTTATTGGTTTTAGGCCTTTTTCATAGATAATACACATATCATTATCCATTCTTCTTAATTCGTCCGGTGTCATTAATGCTCTTGCCATAACCTGGTCTGAGTCGCTATATCCTTGTCTATGAAATTGCTTATCTCTATTTACTGACAAGCTTTCTCTAGAAATTGTTTTTTCTCCTAATGCTTTTGAGAAATACTCTACTGTTTTATATGAGTTACTTCCTAAGAATACGTGTGTATCACAGTTACCCATGATGGTTTCATATGATTTTTCATAAACCGCTTCTAATTGGTCTAAGTTCTGCAATATAACACTAAATGAAATTCCTCTACTTCTTGAGGTTGATATTTTTTTATCAAAGTCCGGTATTTGTCCTATGTTTGCGAACTCATCTAGTATAAAGAATGTTGGCATTCTTAATCTTCCACCATTTTTATCTGCAAAGTCATATAATTGTTGTATCATCTGTGAAAAGAATATCGTAAGTAAAAAGTCATATGCCTTATGTGTGTCTGATGATATAACATATACAGCCGTTTTTCTTGTACCTATTTCATCAAAATCTATTGTGTCTGTTGATGTAACTTCTGCTATTTCTTTTGAGTCAAATTTACCAAGTTTTGATTGTAATGAGCTTAGTATTGATCCATATGTTTTTTCTGGTGCTATTTCTATAGATTTATAATTCATTCTAGCTGGATGGTCATATGGAAGTTGATTCATTAAATCTGTAAGTAAGTTACTTCCTCCATTTGCATTTGCTGCTCTTACTAGCTCTGAGCAACTTGCCAAGTTTTGCTCTTCTTCTGGTCTTGTTGCCATTAAATAATATATAAGTGCTTTAAGTAGCATTTCTGCCATATCATCCCAATATGGGTCATTGTTTCCGCTTTCTGATTTCTGTCCTTTAACAATTGTATTTGCTATAACGTCAACATCTATTTCGCTTCTTATATGTAGTAATGGATTATATCCATCACTATTTGCTGGATTTACTAGGTTTAATACTTTTATTTCATAACCATTTTTTCTTAAATATCCAGCTGTTTTATCATATAGCTCCCCTTTAGGGTCTGTAAATACATATGAGCCTAACATTTGGAATGCATTAGGTATTGAATATGATGCTGATTTACCAGAGCCAGAGCCGTCCAACTACCAACACATTAACATTTCCTCTTTTATCTGTTGGAAGAAAATTATGTTTAGATAATATTATTCCTTTATGCTTACTTAATATACTATATTGCTCTCCATTCTCACACCAATCGCTTGAGCCATGCTCTATATCTGTATATTCGTGTTTTGGTCTTGATTTAAATAACCCTATAAATGCAAAAACTGCATATATAATTGTAAAATATAAAAGTGTTTTTCCAAAGTATCCTATATATGCTGCATCAAATACTCTAGTAATAGATGTGAAACTAACTATTTCTGTAAATACATTTTCTAAAAATATATCAAAATCAAAACTGCTTCCTTGGTTTGCAAGGCCAATTGCATACCCTATAGGTGCAACAAGTACTATGGATAAAATAACCCATAGTACAACTATAATTATTAAGCTTTTTTTATTGTCTTTTAAGGTTTTACTAACTTTATAGTTCATATTTTTTCACCTTCGCTTTTGTTATATTATCTTCCTATATCTTCTTTTTTCTTTGCCTCTAATTCAGCTGCCTTTGCTTTTACTTCTTCTAGACTACCTTCAAAAATTATATTTCCGTTGTCATCTCTTAGTTTAGCTACATCTTGTAGAGGAATTTCAATATTATCAGCCTTAGTGTTTTTGCTTCTTGTATTTATCCCTCCTACTGGACTTTCAAATTTATTTTGTTCCTTATCTTCGAATATAATTGTTGAATTAATAGCGTGAAATGTTTTGTTTGAATCTACATTTGTACGACTCATTTCAGTTCCCCTTTCTGGTTTTTTATTTATCCTCTCTAATTTCAAAAGCAAAATATGATTTATATGGTTTTAATTTGCATTTTCCTTTTACTTCATTTGTATCTTTATCAAAGTAAAGTACTGGCTTTACTTCTTCTGTTGTTTCTGGGTCTATAATTGTTATTGGTCTTTTTAAATTTGGTGTATATTTAAAATCTTTAAATTCTTCTTCTTTTTCAGAATAAAGAGTTTTAAATTTTAAAGATGATGGTTTCTTAGAAATTAATACTTTATTTTCTTCTAATATTCCCATATTTACTACTACTCTATCTTTTCCAAAAGATAAAATAACTAATTCTTCTTCTAGTTTTGGATTTTCTACAAAAAAAGTTTTCTTTTTTACATCTCCTCTTAATTCTTCTGCATAGTCCAATCTTTCTATGGTAAATTTAGGTGATTCTTTTATATATTCTTTTTCTGTTTCATTTATCCTATATATTACTGTATTTACTCCATGTGGATCAGTTATACTAAAGTTTTTACCTTGTACAATCTCCATAATACATTTACCCTCTTTCTATGAATCTTCGCTGCCATAGTTTATCTTTCGTTAGAATCACTACCCTTTAATTATAGCGTAATTCCAGCGATAAGTCAACATTTTTATTGTTTTTATGTTAACTTTTTCAAACTATCAGCTACTCTTACATATTTTATTCTAAATTGTTTCTTGGATTAAATGTTGAAACCTGATTAAGTTTTTTAAAAATCTCCATTTCTTCTTTAGTCGGTACTTTTGGTATCATTATTTTTACATCTGCAATTAATTCTCCTCTGCCGCCTTGTCCGTCTTTATAACCTTTGCCCGGAATTTTTACTTTTTCTCCACTTTCTATTCCCTGTGGAATATGTAAAAATATGGTTTCTCCTATTGTGTCTACTGACACCTTCGTTCCTAGGGCTGCTTCCCAAGGAGTAATTTTTAAATCTGTATATAAATCGATACCTCTTAAAGCATATTTTTTGTCATCTTTTATATTTATTTTTATTAATAAATCTCCGTTTTTTCCTCCGTTTTCACCTTTTTTTCCTTGACCTATTAACCTTATTTTTTCTCCATTTCTAATTCCAGCAGGTATTTTTACCGTAAAAGTTTTCATTTTTCCATTTTGCGCTCTTAAAGAAATTTTTTTGTCTTGTCCATAAAAAGCTTCTTCAATAGACACATCTATTTCTGTGTCTACATTTTCACCTTTTTTTGCAATTTTTTCTTTCTTTTTTCTGGATTTGCTTTCTTTAATATTTTCTTGCTCTCCGAAAAACATATTGAAAAAATTACTAAAAATAGAGCCTTCTTCTCTTTTACTTTCTTCAAATTTCTTTTTCTTTCCAACATTAGAATTCCACATTCTATCATATTTTCTTTTTGATGTTGGATTTGATAGCACTTTATATGCTTCGTTTATGTCTTTAAATCTTTCTTCCGAAAAATTATTTTCTGTGTTTATGTCTGGATGAAACTTTTTTGCCTGCTCTCTATAGGCTGTTTTTATCTCTTCTGGTGTAGCTTTATTATCTTCTAAATCAAGGATTTTATAATAGTCTTTAAAAATCATAAGCTCTACCCCCTAAAGCAAGCTAATTATATCATACAAATCCGAAGAAATAAAGATAAAAAGTTAAAATTCTAAATTTATAATTAATTGATTTCTCGTTGAAATGCTATCTGGATGAATTAAGTTCTTTTTTTGCATTGTATATATTAATGAAGAATCTATCAAGCCAAGCATAGCTTCGTCTAGATTCTCTTTAGCAGCTTCTCTAATTAATTCTAATTCTTGCATTTTGTTTTTATCTTTATATTTTCTTCCTTCTTCTATTTTATCTGCCACAAAAATAATCTTTGCCAATAAGTCCATGTCTTTATTTCCAGTTGTGTGAAATTTTATTGCATCTTGCATATCTTCAGTAAAATCATATCTTTTTTTGCAAATGTCTGCCCCTATTTTTCCATGCAATAAACCCACATTAATTTTTTCTATCCTGTCTATCTCTATATCATTTTCTTTTACATATTTTAGTTTATCTTCTTTTGAAAGCTCTTTTCCTATATCATGTGCTAGTCCAACTAACTTAGCCTTGTTTATATTTACTTTATATAACTTGGCTAATTCTTCAGCTTTTTTCATCACTCCTATAGAATGGTTATATCTTTTTTCTGATAATTCTCGCTGTATGTCTTGGTTTATTTTTCGTAGCAATTCTTGGACTTTTTTATCATCATTAAAATCTAACATTTTTTGCTCCTTTCTTTTTTACTACTTTAATTTATTGTTTGCCATTATAAAATAACCTATTTTTCTAAAAAGCAAGCTCTATTAACTTATCCAGCAATTCAGGATAACTTAATCCCATTTCTCCCCATAATTTTGGATACATACTTATTTGTGTAAATCCTGGCATTGTATTAATTTCGTTTATGATTACCCTATTTGTTTTGTTTTCTATAAAAAAGTCTACTCTTGCAAGTCCGCTTCCATCCACTGCTTTAAACGCTTTTATTGCTGTATTTCTTATTTCATTAGAAATATTTTCTGGTAAATCTGCTGGTATTAATACTCTCGATTCAGCATTTTTATATTTTGCATCAAATGTATAAAATTCTTCTGCCGGCAATATCTCACCTACGCATGATGCTAAAACTTTATTATTGCCTAATACTGCACATTCTACTTCTCTTCCTTTAATTTCTTCTTCGATTAATATTTTTCTGTCAAATTCAGATGCATATTTAATAGCCTCAATTAATTCTTGCTCATTATGTGCTTTTTTTATTCCTACAGAAGAGCCTGAATTTGAAGGTTTTACAAATACAGGATAAGAAAGCTCTTTCTCTGCTATTTTAGCTATTTCTTCTAATGAATACTCTTTCTCATTAGAGTTTTTATCTATCAAAACATAATCCATTCCTGAATTCTTAATATATATGTATTTTGCCTGATTTATTTTTGCTGTATCAAAAATAATTTTGCTATATGCTTTATCCATGCATATGCTAGAGCTTAAAACTTTGCAGCCTACATATGGCTTTTTTATTAATTCCAGCATACCTTGTATCGTTCCATCTTCCCCATATAAACCATGTAATACTGGAAAAATCACATCACATTCTTGTAAATATTCTATTGGATTTAAAATTGGCTCTTTTTCTTTTATTTCTTCTCCAACCTCTAAAACTTCTATTTCATTAATTTTTTTCGAATATTCAAACCATTTTCCATCTTTATCAATATATATTGGATATATTTCGTATTTATCCTTATCTAAGTTTTTTATTACAGATGTACCAGATGTAATAGATACATCATGCTCTGTTGACATTCCTCCAAAAATAACACCTAATTTTAATTTATTCATTTTCTCCTCCTATAATAGCTATAAAGATTTCTTGGAAATTTAGCCCATTAGAAGCTTTTAAAAGAACTGCGTCTCCTTTATTTGCTTTTTGCCTTATTAATTTTATTGCTTCATTATTATTATCACAAGTATATATGTCTTTTTCTTGCATGCCATTTTCTATTGCCCTTTTTGCTATATCTTTAGCTAAACTTCCTACAGTTATTAAGATATCTACATTGTTTTTTGCAACTTCTTCTCCAACTTTTTCATGCAAACCTTTTGAAAACCCTCCTAGCTCTAGCATATCGCCTAAAACTGCTATTTTCTTACTCGCATTTATTTTTCCTAGATATTCAATAGCTGCTTTCATGGAATCATAGTTCGCATTATAGCAATCATTTATTATCGTTACACCGTTTTTATTTTTTTCTACTTGCATTCTTCTTTTTGTAAGCTCAAAATTTGCTATTCCATTTAAAATATCTTCCATTTCGATATTTAATAATCTACCTACTGCTATAGCACATAAACTATTTAATACAAAATGGTTTCCTCCAACCGTTACTTTTATGTTATATGTCTTTCCGTCAATATCTATTTTATATGTACTTCCGTTCTCTGTAGATACAATATCATATGGCATGATATCACTTTTATTTTCGATTCCAAATGTAATAACTTTAAATTTTTTATTCTGATTTTCTTTATTCCATTTGAAAAGCATATCATTATCATTATTAATTACTAAAGTGCCACCATCTTGTAAACCATCCAATATTTCCAATTTAGCTTTTAGTATATTTTCTCTTGAGCCTAAATTTCCTATATGTGCTGTACCAACATTAGTTATAACCGCAATCGTTGGTTTGGCTACTTTAGTGATATTACTTATTTCTCCTAATGCACTCATTCCCATTTCTACTACCATAGCGTTGTTATCTTCTTTAAGCCTTAAAACCGTAAGAGGAAGGCCTATTTGGCTATTAAAGTTACCTAATGTTTTTAGCACATTGTATTTTTTTGCCATTACACTTGAAATTATGTCCTTTGTGCTCGTTTTTCCTACACTTCCAGTTATTCCTACTACTGGAATATCATACAAGCTTCTTTTATATTCTGCTATTTGTTGTACGGCTTTTATTGTATCTTCGACAAGAATTATTACTCTATTCGAATATTTCTTTTTTATTTCATCTACATTTAGTTTATCCTTCACACTATCTTTTTGTAAAATGCAAACTTTCGCTCCGTTTTCTAGTGCCTTTTCATAAAATAAATTACCATCATTATGCTCTCCCTTAAAGCCTACATATACATATCCTTCTTTTATTTCTCTTGTGTCATTTATAAAATTTTCTAAAACCTCATTTTCATTGCCACATATTATTTCTCCATTAGAAATTTTTACTACATCTCTTGCATAAATTTCTTTCATTTTTATTTTTCCTCCTCGAAGTACACATTTTATATAAATGTTGTATTATCTTGATTTTTATTTAGTATATATTATTTTGTTTTTGTTATTATATTCCATTATATCATTTTTTACAAGTGTAAAATGTTTTTCCCTCGCTATTACTAGAATGCGGACTTTAATTTTTTTGACATTCCCTAGTAATAGCGAGGGAAAAACATTTTGCATAAATCTAATGCGTCAAAGTTCCATTTGGTGTATTTGTAATTATCAAAATATCTTCTTCCTTTCCAGTTTCAGCATTTACATATACTATAAAGTCCAGTCCTTCTACATTTCCTTCAAATTCCCAGCAAAGTACTTCAGTCTTCCATTCAGTTGGAATTATTGCAAGTTCTTCACTTTCTATAGTTAAGTCATCATTTAAACTATCTTTAGCTTCTTCTACTGTAACTTTTGGCTCTTTTATATCTCTTTCCTTATGTGAATTCAAATATCCAGTAGTTTCTATTCCTAGTATTTCTCCATTATCTAGGGCAACCTTCACTTTTATTAAATCTGGATACATTATTACATCGTCTTGCTGATATGCGTAATTTATTGTTACTATTCCACTTTGCTTTAAATAATATGTTTCTTTCATATTTTTAAATCCACGTGCTTCCATATATTCTTTTGCTTTTTTATCCGCATCTTCTTGTGATATCACTTCTGCTGTTACTTCTCTATTCTTATTCATATATATTACATGTCCACCTTTTTCCGATATTGACACTGTGGCTATACTATCATCATTAAATGTTATTCCAAAATCATAAGAAGTTATGTCTCCCTCACTTTTCCCGTATGATGTAATTTCTTTAATATCATCACTATTAAATAATTCTGCTGCTTTGTTTTTAGCGGCTTCTTCATCTATATTATCTCCTGTTAATCCAACTTTTTCTACTGTAGTTATATGCTCAGAGAAAGCTCCGTCATAAATTAGTCCAGAATATTCGTGAAAAGTCTGCTCTAAATTATCAAAACTATCTTGCGAAATATTGCTTACTTGCTTAGCAAATGCTACGGTTCCTTCGTCTGTTAGCTCTCCCCAGCTAATTCTTCCATCATTTATATCTGCAGATAATTGGTTTAATGTATTTTCTAAATCTACACTGTACTGGTGTAAATCTTTTAGATTTTTCATGTCGTCTTCTGTAAGTTCTTCATCTTTTAAATTTTTTGTATATAAAGAATAGCTATAGTCACTTACTTGGTTTAAAAATTTTGCCGTTTTTTCAAGCTCATGGCCATTAATTGGCAATTGCGCTAAATAGCTCATGGCCAAATTCGCCTCTCTCCATACATTAGTTAGACTCTCCGCACTACTTGCTGGAGAATTAGTTATTAATGATTTTGCCAAATATACCTCTACATTTTGTACATAATCTACGACTTCGTAAAATGCCATATTATATGAATTTTCTGAAGCTTGCCTATAATCCATTTGCTTTTTATATGTGTATATTCCTAAAACAATTATTATAGAAAATAATACCACAATAATGCTAAGCATATGCCTATCTTTAAGTCTATTTTTCCAATCAATTAATTTGTTTTTAATCTTTCCCATAAAAATCATTCCTCTCTATTTTCTCATATTTTGTGTAAAATTTGTTAAAATATTCTTAATTTTTAGACTTTTTAATTTTTTTATGTTAGAATGTTCTTAATATCAGTTATGAAAAGGGGAAAACATGAAAAAAATATTAATATTATATGCAGCTTATGGTGGTGGTCATTATTCAGCCGCTAAGTCTGTAAAAAAGTATATAGATGATAATTATAAAGTTGAAACAGATATAATTGATTGTATTGAATATATAAATAAGGTATTAAATAGAATTACAACTGGTGCCTATAAAGAAATGGCTAAAAAGACGCCAAATCTATGGGGAAAAGTATATATGAATTCTCAAAGTGGGATTCTTGGACATGTTAGCTCTAGGACAAATAAAATGATGGCAATTAAACTAAAAAATCTAATCAAGGAGAAAAATCCTGATTTGGTAATATCTACACATCCTTTTAGTAGTCAAATGGTTAGCTATTTACGTAGAAAAGGTAAGATAAATTGCAAACTTGTTACAATTCTTACTGATTTTGCTCCTCATGATCAATGGCTTATTGGACATGAATATACAGATGCTTTTTTCGTATCTAATGAGCATATGGGAAAATATTTAGAAGAATATGGTATAGAGCCTAGCAAAATTCATATTACAGGAATTCCTTTATCTGACAAATTTTTATGTAAGTTTGATAAAAAAGCTATTTATAGTGAATTCTTACTAGATAGCTCAAAACCTGTAATTTTGTTTTTTGGTGGCGGCGAATTCGGACTTGGTAAAGACAGGACTATTCAAATTTTGGAAGCACTTATTACCAATTTGCCAACTTATCAAATTATCGCAATTTCTGGAAGAAATCCTAAGATGAATGCTGGTTTTCATGAATTGGTAAAAGAGACTAGTTCAGAAGATAGAGTAAAAGTATTAGATTATACCAATAAAGTTCCAGAGCTTATGAGTATATCTACTATTGTTGTTACAAAACCTGGAGGTCTTACCACAAGTGAAAGTTTGGCTTCTAATTTACCAATACTTATTATTAATCCAATACCAGGACAAGAAGAAGAAAATGCAGAATATTTGGAATCACATGGTGTTGGTGTGTGGATTAGAAAAAACGATGACCCAAATGAGGTAATTAAAAACTTGTTTAGCAATCCTAGTAAATTAAATGATATGAGAGAAAAGACAAAACTACTTGCAAAGAAAAATTCTACAAGAGATATTTGTGAAATAATAGTGAGTTTAATCTAAAACTTGTTTTTGGGGACGGAGGAAAAAAACAAGTTTTTCCTCCGTCCCCAAAAACAAGTTTTATAATTCTCTTCTTCCCTCTAATGCTTTAGACAATGTTACTTCATCAGTGTATTCCAAATCTCCACCGACTGGTATTCCGTGAGCAATCCTTGTAGCTTTAATTCCCAATGGTTTTATAAGTTTAGATATATACATAGCTGTTGCTTCTCCTTCTACTCTAGGGTTTGTTGCCAATATCACTTCTTTTACTTCTCCACCCATAAGTCTTGAAAGCAATTCTTTTATTTTAATATCATCTGGTCCAACTCCATTCATTGGCGATATACTACCATGCAATACATGATATACTCCTTTGAATTCATGTGTTCTTTCCATTGCCACAACATCTTTTACATCTTCTACAACGCATATTACAGAATTATCTCTTTTAGGATTAGCGCAAATCTCACATGGGTCTGTGTCAGATATATTAAAACATTTAGAGCAGTATTTCAAATTTTGCTTAGCATTTTGTATTGCAGCTATAAACTCATCTGTTTCTTCTTTGCTAGCATTAAGTATATAAAATGCTAGTCTTGCAGCAGTTTTATTACCTATACTTGGTAATTTTTCAAAAGCTTCTATTAATTTTTCAATCGATGGTGAATAATATGACATATTTCTTCTTCCTTTTCGTTTTTCATTTAATATGAGCAAACCAATAATAGTTTGCCCTTATATCCAAATTTATTTAATCTTACATTAATCCTGGAATGTTATACTTTCCAAGTGCTGCAGCTTGCTCGCTGTCTACTTTTCTTAGTGCTTCATTTATAGCAGTTAATATTAAGTCTTGTAGCATTTCTACATCTTCAGGGTCAACAACTTCTTTTTGAATTTTTATTTCTTTTATCTCTTTATTACCAGAAACTTTTACATAAACTGCCCCTCCACCTGCTGTAGTTTCAAATTCCTTTGACGCAAGTTCCTCTTGAGATTTTTCCATATCTGATTGCATCTTTTTAGCTTCTTTCATTAATTGATTGATGTTCATTCCACCAAATCCTCCCATGCCTGGGAATCCTCCTCTTTTTGCCATTTCTATCATCCTTTCTCATTTTGTCGTTTTAGGGACAGGCCTGAAAACGACAATCCTGTCGCTTTGGGGACAGGTCTCCAATAATAATTTTGTCAGTGTTAAATTTATTTTCTACTCAATTACATTAATAGGAATATGTAACTCTGTAGCCATTTTTTCTACTGGATTTACTTGAACTTCTTTTTTAGTTAATGAATCTGCATTTTCTATTATTCTTACCTTCATGTCTTTTCCATATTCCATTGAAACTGTTTTTGCAAGCTCATTTATACTTTCAGGCTTTTCTAATATTGATTTACCAAAAGCATTTATTCCATCAGGAAAACTTATCCCAATAGTCATATCATTAAGCTCTATTGCTTTTGCCTTTAACAAATTAGAATAAATCATAATTTTTCCATTCTGTCTTAATTCATTTAATATATTTTTCCACCCTTTAGCTTCTCCATATCCAGAAATAGCTTGTGTCATACTTGTTTTTTCTTCATCTTTATTATTTTTAGCAGTATCTTTTCCTGGTATAGAATTCGTTTGAATATTTTTTTGGCTATTCGCAGTTTTACCTGAATTTGAACTGCTTTTATTCACATTTTGCACAGGTGTCTCTATAATGTTTTCACTACATAATTTTATAATTTCTACTTGGAACAAAATGCTTTTTTGAGATGACCATTTCATATCATTTTCTAGTTTAGATAAATCTGTAATAATGTATAACAATCTCTCTTTAGAAACTTCCTCTGAAAGTTTCTTTATATCTTCAATTTCAGCTTGATTATAAATCTCTAGTTTACCTGTAGCCTTAAACACTAAAATATCTTTTACATATTTAATGATTTCCCAAAGCATATTATTTAAATCTTTACCTTCATTTAATACTGTATCAACTGCTTTTATTGCTTCTTCTACATTATATTCTATAAAAGATTTAACAATAGCATTAATATATGTAAGCTTTGGTATTCCAACCAAATCTTTAATTTTGTCTTCGTCAATATTGGTTTCTCCATCTTGTAAACATCTTTCTAAAATGCTTAATGCATCACGCATTGCCCCTTCTGAAAGAATCGCAATTATATTAAGTGCTTCTTTTGTAATTTCAATATTACTTTCTTTTGCTATATATTCTAGTCTTTTAACTATATCTTCATTAGATATTTTCTTAAAATCAAATCTTTGGCATCTTGAAAGTATAGTTGCAGGTAATTTTTGAGGCTCTGTAGTTGCTAAAATAAATTTAACATGTGCAGGTGGCTCTTCAAGTGTTTTTAACAAAGCATTAAATGCTCCTGTAGATAGCATGTGTACCTCATCTATAATATATACTCTATATTTTGCAAGTGTTGGTAAAAAATTTACCTCTTCCCTTATAGAGCGTATATCTTCTACACTATTATTAGATGCTGCATCCATTTCTACAATATCTGTAAGCGAGCCAGCAAGTGCTGCTTTACAAATTTCGCATTCATTACATGGCTCCCCATTTTGTGGATTTAAACAGTTTACTGCCCTTGCTAATACTTTGGCAGCAGATGTTTTACCTGTACCTCTTCCTCCATTAAATAAATATGCATGTCCTACTCTTCCTGCGACAATTTGATTTTTTAATGTTCTTGTAATATGTTCTTGTCCAACTATTTCTTCGAATTTTAAAGGCCTGAATTTCCTATATAACGCTGTATATGACAATCTATATCACCCCACATCTTTAAAAAATGGTGTGAGTAATTTAATTACTCTATGGAAGTTTCCACACAAGAACTACTGCTTATTGCTGCTTCCTTCCGGACCTGACAAGGTTCACAGGCTCTTGTTGGTCCCCTCC
>CAJFHE010000011.1 GCA_904378095.1 uncultured Clostridia bacterium
GTATATTGCTTTCTCCAAATCTATATGCATTAACACTAGGTACATTGCTCAAATCTATATCTGTTAATACTATATATCTTCCATATGGTTGTATTTTTAAGTAGTCATCTAAGCTTGTTATTCCTTTTATTTCTGTCCCTGCTTCTACCTCTATTGTTTGTGAATCTAGTGTATAATATCTATCTTGTATTTTTACTAGTAATTCTAGCTCGTAACTTGCATTTTCTTCTACTTCATAGGATTTTTTTGCATCTTCTATTTTGTTCTCTTCTCCTATTTCTTCATATCTTGTTTCTTGTATTTGCTCTCCATTTTTATATATTCTCACATAATAGTCATTTGTTGTTATTTCATCTCTTGCATCTATTAAATTGATATTTACATCTGCATTTAATATATATTTAAATTCTTCATAACTTGTTTTTTGGCTACCTAGTTCCACTTGCAAGTTTTGTATTTCTACCTCTCCTGTTGAGCTTACTATTCTAAATCCTACATATCCATTTTCACTTACTGTTAATGTGTAGCTATATTCTTGCCAATCTGCAGTTAAATTATTTATTGTAGCTACTGCACTTGAGCCATTCATAATATTCATGTTTGTTGGATTTATATATTTTGCCTGAAAACTTATTGTTACTTCTTCTCCTATATATTCTGTTAAATCATATAAATAATTTCTATAACTTAGATTTAAAGTAAGTATTTTTGTGCTTTCATCATATTTTAATCCATAATTTCCACCATAATTAAAGCATTGTGCATACCAATTTACTTTAGATGATACATCTAGCAAGTTCTTTCCTGTTCCTGCTCTTCCTATTCTTTCTAATTCTAACTCTCCACTTATTCCTGGCTCTGTATATATTTCTATTTGCTATTGTCTGTATGCCCTTCATTGTATTGTGGTGCATAAAATATTATCTTATATGTTGTGTTTTCTTCTAGATTCTCATATGTTTTTCTTGAGTATTCTTGGTTTGTGTCTATCTCTTCTAATGATACTAATTTATCTTGCTCATCTCTTACTTCGATTCTTACTTTATTTGTAAGTACTGCTCCATCTATATCTTCTACTCTTACATCAAAGTCTATCATATCTCCTATTACAAATTGATTTCTTATTTGCACTTCTGCTGGTATTTTTAATGTGGTTATTTCTCCTATGCTTTGTCTTGTCTCTACTGCTTCTTCTATACTTCCTTGTTTTGCTACTGCTACTGTACTTATTGTATATTTCGTATTTGATTGTAATTGATTGAACTTTATGCTAACTCCTTCTGCTACTTTTAGACTTGCTAATTCGTCTTCTGTTAACTCTTTACTGTATTCTTCTCCATTTTCTGCTCTGATTATTATATCTAATTTTTCTAATATTTGTATTAATCTTCTATCTGTTTGCTCTTCATTTATTGTTATTTCTACTTCTATACTATTTGATGTTGTTTCTTTTTCTTCTATATTTAAATGCAAATATCCTAATGATGTTATTGGTAATGTTGTAAAATATCCACTTCCTATTATTTGATTTTGCTTCATTCCTCTTCCATCTTCTGTATCATAATCTGCATGTATTTCTATTTTGTAATAATTATTTGGGTCTAAGTCTGTAAAGCTTAATGTATTTCTATTTCCACTTAAGCTTTCTTCTTTTACTATGTTTCCACTTTGGTCTATTATGATATATCTATAATTCTCTAACTCTACATTATCTTTATTTGCTAAATTCAGGTTTAATTCTACTTCTACTACATCTTGTTTTCTTACTTGTATTGTTACTGTTGGCTCTTCTTTTGATGTCCTTGTTTCTCCTTCTCCTTTTTCTATTTTTAGCTCATTTCCATATTTATCATATGCTTTTATTTCATATCTTATCTTTTGGTTTGATTTTACATTTTCTCCTGTTTGATATGTGATTTCTTCTCCGTTTTTTAATTGGTTAATTTGCTCTGTACTTAAACTATATTGAACTCCTCCTATTTCTATATATAGCCTTGTAATTCCTTTTACTACTTCTTCTGTTAATTCATTTCCTATTTTTATATTCTTTATTTCTACTTTATTTGAATATATCTCTCCATTTTCAAAATTTAGCTTTATCTCTCCTAATGTGTCTATGCTTTTTGTTTGTACTACTCCTCTATAGAATTCTTCTGTCTGCTCTATTTCTTCTTCATCTGTGTAATAGAAGATTCCTATTATTTCATATTCTGTGTCTGGGTTTAATCCTGATATTTCTGCTACTCCTCCACTTGTTACTTGTACTCTTCTATTTAGTCTTCCTTCTCTATATACTTCAAATATTATTCCTCTTGTTATTTCTCCTGTTACATCTTCTATTGTTAGCTCTGTTTTTGCACTATATACTTGTCCTTCAAAGTCTGTACAGCTTACTTCTGGTTTTACCCATGTTGGCTCACTCTCATTGTTATTTCCATCATTATCTGTTATCTCATTATTTCCATCAGACTCATTATTTCCATCAAGCTCGTTATCTCCATTTTCGCTCTCTTCATTTACATTTTCTGCATCTTCTTCCTCTACAGTGTTATTTTCTATCTCATTATTTATCTCTTCTTCTTGGCCAGTTTCCTCTTCCTCGTCTAATTTTCCTAATCTCTCTAGAAATTCTTGATATGTTATTTCTTCTCCCTTTATTTTTATTTTTGACTCATTATCTATATCTTCTATATTATGATACTCTATATATGTTCCTTTTAATTCATAATATCTTATACTTCCTTCTGTAAAATATATATTACTATTTGCTTCTATTTCGTATGTATTATATTCCGTTTCTATCTCTATCTTTTCTGCATTTGTATATATATCTTCATCTGTTTTTAAAAATAGGTATTCGTTTCCATCTGCTCTTGTTAAATCATCTCCATTATACATTACTCCTCCTGTTAACAAAAACTCTGGATATCCTTCTACCATTTCATAATTTGTTGTTATTAATTTTGTATCTCTTGATAAATTTAATATTGTATTTTGCTCATTTATATATATCGGATATTTTATATCTATTTCGGTCTTTTCTTTCTCTCCTACATAATATGAGTTTAGCTTTTTATATACTAGCTCTTGCTCTTTTACTTCTACTAAGTCTATATACCTCTCTACCTCTGATATATTATCACTTTTTAAGTTTGCCACCATTGTCTGTGCCTCTATTGCATACCCTGAATATGGCATCATTATCTCTGGAGCATAGCGCAAAAATATGTAGTATATGCTAATGATAATTACTATCATTAGTATTATTCCTACTACTAAAAATAGTGGTAGATTTTTTATTTTTCTAAATGTGACCCTCTCTCTCTCTCTCTCTACAGCCTCAACGTTTCTACGGTTTGTTCTTTTCTTCATGTTCATCTCTCCTTCAATTTTTGAAAAATTATCTTTCGAAATCTTATTTTTTCGTATAATTCGCATGATATGTTTATATGGTTTATTTATTTATATCTTATATATTTAATTTAATTTTATAAACACAGTAATTTTTCTCTTCTTACTCTTTACATTCTATATTATTATTTAGCAAAAATCAAGTCTATTTTAACAACTTCATATAAAAAACGTGCAATATTAATTGCACGTTTTTTATAAAATCTTTTTATTAAAGAGTACTTTTTATTGTATTTATTAATCCATATTAATTGTTACTAAATCATCAAATTTACGTAAAAGTAATTGCTCTTTTTCCCCATATCTAATAGTATCTAAACTTACATTAATACTATAATCTTCTGTTTTTACAATAGCTTGATTAGCTGTTTGTATTGTTGTATACTCATCTTTTGCTTTATTATATAGCTCTATACTATTTTTATTTATTGCAATTATATAAGACAATGGTGATATTTCATATGAAGTATCATCTACTTCTAATGTTGCTCTTGTTGTGAAGAAATATAAATCTGAGCCATCATAAATAAAAGAATTTGATAATTCTTTCATCTTCTCGCGATATTCTAAATATACAACTCCATCCTGTATAAAGATGTTTGAAAATCTATTAATTTTATACACTTGTCCATTTTCAGATGGTATTACTATTTCCATATTTTCTGGAAATATTGCTTTATTTTCCACATCTCTATAATATATAGGTGTAGAATCTAATTGAATGCTATAATTGTTACAAGTAAGACTTGTAATTCCATCTTTACTTGTCATCATTAATGTTCCTTCGTATTCAATCTTTCTTCCAGCAAAATATTGATAAAAATTATAATTTTCAAAAGTTTCTGTGTTCAAGTTTAGAATATATATTATAATTCCACCTATTATTGCCAATAGAAATAAAATCATAAGAATTTTTATAATGGTATCTCTCTTTATTTTCATTTCTTTCCTCCAACATCTAATGTATTATTAACCTTTTTTTCTTTATTATGCTTACTTTTTTCTTTGTTTTTGGTTGCTACTAAGTCTTCAAGTCCTTTTAAGAAGAAGTAAATTGCATATAGTATAATAAAAATAATTAATATAACAGTAATCTGTCCTACATTCATTTCATTGCTTACCTGTATTTGATAAGTTCTTAAAACATTAATTAAATATAAAAATATTATTTGTGCAGCCGTATTAATAGTTTCAAAAAAAAGTTTTTTAGGATTTAAAATTATATATATAACTTCAACTACTAGAATTATTGCTAATCCTAACAAAATATATTCTGTATAAGTGCAGGCAGAATATATAATACAAAACAATTTAATAATTATTGCACATAGTGATATTATTTGATGTGTATTTAATCCTGTTAACAATCCTAAATACATTGCTCGCTTTTTGTGAATATCAAATTTACTGGTTAACGCATAAATTGCTATTCCTAATAAAAGAATAACTCCTAAAAATAGAGCTAATTCTTTTAAATTTATATTTATATTATAAATTGTGCTTTGTAACATATTTTTTCCTCTTATTCATCTTTTAAAAATAAATTAAATTGATTGTGTTTGTGTATATAATAACCTGTAATATTTTCCATCTTTATGTTTTCGCTCATTTTCTCTATTTCAATAGTTCCTTTTATTTCTCCAATAATAGGGAGGTAGTCTTTTAATATAATTAGATTATATTTTTCACTTAATATTCTAATAAATTGAACATCATCATATTCTATTAATCCATTTTTTAGGCTTAGCACTTTTACTTTAATGCTTCCTTTATCTTCTGTTAATTTAGTAACTTGTTTTTTATCCTTGTTTTCCATTTAGTTTACCTCTAAATAACAATTTTTCTTCATCTATGTCATCATATTTTCCGTTTAAAATGTCTTCTACATCTGTTAGAGTATCTTCTATATCTACCATTTCTCCTTTAATTCCAGTATAATTTTCAGATACGAATAATGGCTGTGTAAAGTAATTTCTTAACTTTCTTGAGCGATAGAATATAAGTTTATCTTCTTCAGATAATTCATCTATTCCCAATACTGCAATAATTTCTTCTAATTCTTCATATCTTGATAAGTATTTTAATGTTTCTTGTACTAAATCGTAATGTCTTCTTCCTATTTTTTCTGGATCAATTGCTTTACTAGAAGATTTAAATACATTTATTGCAGGATATAAACCTTTTTCTGCTACTTTTCTGTCTAATACAATTTGTCCATCCAAATGAGTAGTAATAGCTTGTACAGCATCATCAGTTATATCATCTGCTGGTATATATATTGCTTGGAAAGAAGTAATAGAGCCTATGTCTGTTGAGTTTATTCTTTCTTCCACTTCACTTATGTCTGATGCCATTGTTGTAGGATAGCCATTTTCTATTGGGATTCTTTTTAGCTCTGTTGATATTTCGGATTTAGCTTGTACAAAACGATAAATATTATCTATAAATAACAATACATCTTGTTTCTGCTCATCTCTTAAATATTCTGCTACTGTTAAGCCAGAGTATACAGCTTTAGACCTACTGCAAGGAGACTCACCCATCTGTCCAAATACCATACACATTTTGTCTAATAAATCATCTGCTTTCATTTCATCGTATAGCTCTTTTCCTTCACGTGAGCGCTCTCCTACTCCTATGAATATCGCATTAGATTTAAATTTTTTGTATACGTTATTAATTATTTCTTTAATTAATACTGTTTTTCCAACTCCTGCTCCTCCTAGTAATCCCATTTTATATCCTTTTTGTAATGGAGCAAAAAAGTCTATTACTTTTATACCTGTCCATAACGGATTGTTTCTAATTGAAATTTCCATTAAAGAAAGTTTTCTTTCATATACATTTTTCTTTTGCTGTGAAGCTACATTTTTTCCATCTATTCCTTCTCCATATGAGTTATATACTCTACCTAATATTTTAGGTGAATATTCTATTTGAAGCCCGCCTTCTTTTAATTTTACATCTAATCCCTTTCTTAGGCCATTTACTCTACCAAAAGGAATTAATTTTGCTATATTTTCATTTATTTCTACTACTTCAAACTCATATGTTTTGTCGTCGAATTCACATTCTAGAATGTCTCTTAAACTTACATTTTCATCAATTAACAGAACCTTTACACTTAACTCTGATATACCTATTATCTTACCTACAATTTTCATCTTTAGCCTTCCTTATCTTTTTATTTTTATAAAATTTTCTATAACCTTCTTAAATCCTTTTGCATTTTTTTCTTTTCTCTCTTGTCGTAAATTTTCTTCTTCTATTTCATCAATTTTTCTTAATGATTCCTTCGTTAACATTTGCCTTGCGACATTTTCGGATGCATAGCTATTTTCCGTCGCCACTCTAATCTCATATGATAAATACATTGCTATCATGTTAATTAATATATCATTAATATTTCCTTCAATAGCAAAGTCTTCCTTGTGTGACGAAGTTTCATAAGCTTTTTTGTCTATTGGTAGTATTTTTCTTTTTACTAACTCAATTCTACTAATGTTATAATAATGGTTATAGATTAAATTAATTTCACTTACTTTCGAGTTTACTATTTTATCGTACAGAATGTCTTCAATTTTATTTGTATTATTTAGATATTCTTCTTTTGTTAATGCTAAAAGGACATTTTCTTTTCCTTTTAAAATCTTTTTTCCTATAATTATTTTTTCACTTTCTTTGTCTTTTAGCGCTTCATGATTAACATTAGAATTGAAATTTCCGCAAAATCCTAAATCATTTCCTATATAAATGTTTAATGCTTTTTGCTTTTTATCTAGTTTTAACATTTTTTTGTCTAATATTAAATTCCTATTATTTAAAACATTATCCATAAAATTAGTCAATTCTTCTTCATATTCAAAGTATTTTTCTGCTTTTTTCCTAGCTTTATCTACCTTGAGTAAGGAATGAAAATTCATTACTTTTACTACACTTTTAATTTTCATCTATGTTTCCTTCCTGTTTAGCTAACTTCTTAAATTTATCTATGATTTCTTCATTGGTAAGTGGTCTGAATTTTGGTTGGTTTAAAGCTTCTTGTATTTGTTTTCCTACCTTCATTTTATTTCGTAGTTCTGGTGTCATTTCATCCATGTTAGCTAATTCATATACTTCTTTAGTTTCCAAATAACTTAAAAATGTTCTTCTAATTTCAGCACCAAGTTTTTTTATGTCCGCTTTCTGAACAGCCCCGCCAAGTCTTGATACAGAATTTTTATAGTTTATTGCTGGTTTATTTCCTTTTGCAAATTCTTTTTCTGACAATACAATTTGTCCATCAGTAATTGATATAATATTAGTTGATATATAGTCTGTAATATCTCCACCTTTTGTTTCAACAATTGGTAGTATTGTGATGGAGCCACCATTTTTGTATTGACATCCTTTTTCTAATAGTCTAGCATGTAAATAGAATATATCTGCTGGATATGCTTCTCTTCCTGGTGTTTTGTCTGAAACTAGACTTATTTCTCTATATACATCTGCATGTTTTTTTAAATCATCTATTACTACTATTACATCTTTTTTCATTTTCATAAATTCTTCTGCTATAGATAAGCCGACAAATGGAATTAAACTAACAACTGGTGCTTTATCATCATTAGTTGCAACTACCATCATTGTGTAAGAAATAGCATTTCTTTTTAAAAGTTCGTTATATATTGTTTTAATTTCTTTTTTTGTTTTTCCTACTGCTATATAGATACATATTACATCATTGGCACGATTATCTATTATAGCTCCTTGATTTACTATTGTGTCTAGACAAATTTGAGTTTTACCTGTTTTTTTGTCTCCTATGATTAATTGTCTTTGTCCTTTTCCTATAGGGTATATTAGGTCTATTCCTGCTATTCCAGTAAGCATTGGTCTATTTACTTCTCTACGATCCATAATTGGAATGGTATCATTTTCAATATTGATGTATTCAATTTTATCAAATACTTTGCCTGTTAATAAATCTGTTCCAAATATGTCTACAATTCTTCCTAATGCTTGTCTCGCAAATACAGCTTTAAATTGCTCTCCAGTAGTTTTTACTAAATCTCCTATTTCTATTGGGGCATCTTCTTTAACAATTGCTACTGTTACTGAATTTTCTTTTATTTGGTTTACATAGCCCATTCCTTTTTCCCATATAGTAACTTTTTCAAAATATGTTACGTTTTCCAAGCCTGCAACTTCTATAATATAGTCTTTTACTTGTATAACTGTACCTGAATCGAAAACATTTTCATTATTTTTTATTTGCTCAATCTTTTGATTTACTAATTCATCAATATGTGTACCCACATTTATCTCCTTTCCTATATACTATAATCATACATTTTTCCTTTATAATGTATAATAATTCCTTCTGACATATTTTTATAGTATCTAGTTTTTATATTTTCTCCTAAGTGATTATAATTTAAATTTTGGTCACCAACATATACATATACTGTTGGGTCGCATTTTTTTAGTTCTTGTTCTATTTTGTCTAATAACTTTGATATATTGAATTGACTAGGATTTTTGAAATTTTTTTCTAATTGTATAATTTCATTTTCTTTAGGCTTTATAACCTCTTTTATAATTTGATATTGCTCACTACCAGTAAGTGTTAATAGTTCATAAATAGTGTCAGCAGTAAACTGTTTTCTAAATCTTACTAATATTTCATATTTTTTCTTATCCTTTTGTGTTGTTTTATGCTTTTCTAAAAATTCCTTAATAGTTTTTTCATTGTCGATTTTAAACTTACGTTTTAATTCTTTATAAGTATTAAAAAATGAATCTTCTCTGTATTGTGCTGTAGGAATATCATATGCAATTTCTCGTCTATTGCGCTCTGTTGTTGCTTTAAAAGCTTTCATTTTCTTTAGTTTCTGCTCAATTTCAGAACTAAATATTGTTTCTGTATATGTTTCTTCATTTTGAATATTATCTGTTGTAATTTTTTTAAGTTTTTCTTGTTGGACTACAACTTCTTTTAGTTTCTTTAGTTCTTCTTCTTTTTCATCTATTAGATAATTATATTCTTGCAATTTTTCAATAAAATATACTTTTACTTTATGATTAATTCTTTTTATTATATTTTTAAATATAAAGAATGCAAAAGATATCATTATTAATACAATAATTATCGTTGGTAATATTATTTCTATCATAGTTCACCTTCTATACTACTAATGGATTATAGAAAAGTAATAAAAATACAAATGCAAATAATAATAATAAGAATATTGCTAATACAATACATATTGTCATAACGCTATGCACAACATCACTTTTTGTTTCTGGATTTCTTCCAACTGCTTCTGCTACTTTTGAGCCTAAAATTCCTATTCCTATTCCTAAACCTAAAAATGTAAATCCTACCATAATTCCTATGCAATAAAGTGTTGCTACTAAAATATTTTCCATTTTTATCCTCCTTTTTAATAATTTCCTATTTTAGCTTGTATATCTGTTGTAACAAAACTTCCGTTATAAATAGCATTTTCAATTCTAATAATGATTTGATTTCCATATTCATAATTGAAGCTACTTGTCCAACCATTTGTTGATGTGGCAGATGTGATATCTAATGATTTTCTTTCTTTTTCTTCCCCATCTACATATAAAACTACATCAGCTGAGTCAAATGCATAATTTGAATCCATCTTTATATTAAAATAGATGTTTGTCAAACTTACTCTCGTTATTGATAGTGATGTATTTATTTTGTTTGTTCTTACTGTCATTACATCTTCAATATTTTCACTAATAGTTCCATCTGAATTAATTTCTCTGGCCCCCATTGTAATTTGATAGTCTGTATTTGGTGTTAAGCCTGTAACTACATAACTTGTTTTAGATTTGTCTAATGCGATTGTTCTACTTATATCTCCATCTATTAAAATATATACAGTTTGGTATTTGCTTTCTGGATCTGTTACATTGTAATTAACTGTTATAGTTGATGAAGTTGCCACACTACTTCTTAGACTAATGCTTTTCTCTAGAGGAGTATTATTAACTCCTCCAGAATTATTATTGTTGTCATTATTAGAGTCGCCTGTGTTACCAGTATCACCAGTATTTCCTGTATTTCCATTATTACCTGTACTACCGATATTTCCATTATTTTCAATGTTGCCATTAATTATTATTTGTGAGCTATTGTTGTTTGTTGTACTTTCAGTCGTAGTTGTTGATTGAGAAGGAGGATTTGCTGTAGCTCCCTGCTCGCCTTGCTCATTTTCTTCATTTTCATTATCAGCCATCTGAATGCTTTCTTCATATTGATTTGTAGTACCAAGTATTTGAGTTAAATCTATATCCTCATTATCATTAAAAGTAAGTTTTTCATTAGCAACATCTAGTGTAAAGCTTGGTGTTACTAATTTCATTGGATTGATTGTTTTTGCATTTATTGCATTATTTAATAATAGTGTATTTCCTGCTTTATCAAGTATAATTAATAAATATCGTTTAGTTGATATAGTTTCTGTATCATTTTTTATATTGTTTGATATAATTAGATATTTTCTATCTGCTAATTTGTAGAATCGATCCTCATAAAATTCTGTTATTTCTGTTGAGCCTGATAATGTCTCTACACTTGCATCTGAAAAAACCTGATACATTTTTCCATATAAATTTACTTGCGCTGTTGTTTTATTATAGATAACTGTTTGAGGACCTACATTGTATGAACTACCATCTTCTGTTTCTATATGGTAATTTCCATCCCATTTTGCTTGCATTGTTCCTCCATTATCTAGTTGTACAGGTACATTTTGCGAATCATAGAGAAAGGTATTAGCTTCTAATTGATAAACTTGGCTATCTAATCCCATAACATATCGCAAACATATAATTAATATAGCAAGTATGACTATAATTATTATAGCAAAAACTGCAAAATTTATTTTGTTACCTGATGTTAATTTTCTCATTTTAGCTTTCTCCTTTCTCTTATGTTTCCAAATTTATATATTCCATAGTGATATTTTCAACAAGTTGACCTTCTTTCATAAACTGCAATTCTATATAATATTTTCCATACTCTGTTAATCTTTCATCTATTGTATAGGTATAGTAAGTTTCTTCTCCTGATGTGACTTGAGTTGGTATAAATGTTGCTTGTCCATTTCTAGAGTATCCACTTGTATTATAAATAGTGTATGATATAGTATCTATTTCATTTAGTCTATAACTGTTATTAAATAATATGTCTATTTTTTGACTATCTTGACTATTTTTGTTGATTGTAACATCTCCAATAGATATACCAAATTCATTAACTTCTGGTACTGTATATCGTTTTGTACTCTCTTCATATTCGTCTTCTATACTACTATTATTTTTATCCAATTTAGCAACTACCAATATAGTATATGCTTGCTCATTTTCAGCATTTGCAATTGTAATTGTATTATTTATTGTGTCTACTGAAAATGGTACATTTTTATATTCGTCTGGTGTAATTTCTTCCAATTGAGCATTATATACTCTTACAGTGTATTCATTTCCTACTACAACTCTATCATCATCATATATAGTTATTTTAAAATCAATTTCGTTATTTTCTTGTCTTGTTCCACTTATTGCAATGATAGGATCTCCTAATTTTTGGAAAGTAAATTCTTGCTCTTTTGCTCCCAATTTCAATGTTTCTAGTTCTCCATCTAAGTTTTCATATTCAGCTATTGGAATGATTTCTAGTTTATATTTATCTCCAAATATGAATTCACTTCCTGGATTAATTGCTATTTGTTTATTCATTGTACTAGTAAATATTTGGTCTATGCTAATTCCTTCCATAACTTCATCATAATCTTGTGCTTCTTCATTGTAATGATATAGTTTATATTCTATTCTGTCGTATCCTGAAGTTCTCTCTAACGTGTAAGAAATATCTATATATTTCTCTTCATATTTAACTGGCTCATAATTAATTTGAATATCATTTATTCCTACGTCTGCTAGAGTTGAGAAATAGTATGACCTTCCTGAAACTTGATAATCCAAATCATATAAATCTACTTCTTCCTGCATATTATCATCATTATTTACAATTGTTCTAAATTTTATAGAATAATATGCTTGTGGTTGTAATTCTTCAATTTGTATTTCTTGCTCAAATTCCTCTATTCCCACTTCTATTGTTTTTACAAATACTCCTGATTGATAATTACTATCTGTTTGATATAAGTCAATATATATCTTGTTATCTACTATCTCTGTTTCTGGGTCTATTAATAATTCCGCTTTTATAGTTGCATTGTCTAACTCTGTAACTATTTGCCAGTTTCCATTATCATCCATTAAGCTGATTCCTGGTATAATTAAATCAAAGTATATAGTATTATTTTCATCACTGCATGTTACTGGTGCTTCATCAATTTGTTTTGGCAACAAAGCAATTCCTTGATATAAAAATCCCTCTTCACTATAAGTTAATTCTACTATACTTGTTCTTCCTGTTGACTTATTCAATAATGTTAATACATTTTCATTTCTTGAAGATGTATAAATATTACCCATTGCTTCCGTATCCTGTACTAGGTTAGAAGTATCATTAATGTCATAATAGTATATATCATCATCAGCATTTTCATATGCTTGTTGATATGTTACGTATTTTTGTGAATCTGTTTCATATCCTACAATTCCTGAATCATAATATGCATATACATTAACTGTAGTTGTCTCCTTTAATAATGAGCCTAATTCATTATAATTTATACTTATAATATTATTATTTGGTATTACTTGAAAGTCCTTTACTACTTTATTTTCAGGGTCTGATTGTGCTATTAATTCTACTCTAATCGCAGTAACATATTTTAGCACATCAAAGCTATCGCTAAAATTAATAGATAGTTTGTTAGCATCATAACTTAATCTATACGTTAATCCAGTTATTGAATTTTGTGATTCAAAATACTGTGATAAGAAGGTATAATCTGATAGTCCATTTTCCTTTACTAAGCATTTAGAAAGAGTTAGTGTTAGTTGTCCTTCTCTTAAATTTTCAAATGTTGTTTCTTCAAAATCTTCTCCTGTTTCTATCATATTTATTTGCCATAAAGTTGCATTATTAATTTTAGCTACAACTTGATTATTATTACCTACAGCATTATCTACATCATTAAATTGATATTTAAATGTTATAGAGTTATTAGTAGAAATTTTTGGATATAGATACATATTAGGTTCTTGCTTTTGAGGTGTTTGTGTCGCTGATTTTAGTACTACGTCATCTTCCTCATATGGATAGTGTGTCTCCGGCTCTCCATCATTATTTAAATCTAATAACATCTCATAAGTGAAGTAATATGAGTTTCCTCTTCTTAAAGCATCAGTATCTTGTGTGTCTAGTGGGGTACCATCTAATACATTAAATATTGCTTCTGGTATTACTCCATCACTGCCTATTTCTATTTCTTGTGTTTCTATTAAAGCATCTGTATTTGCATCATATGCTTTATAAATTACTTTTCTAGCATATAATCCACTATTATCATAAGTTGCTTTTACTGTATATCCTACAATAGTACTTTCTGCTAAATCTTCTCTAGGAGTTTCTTGCGTAAAATTACGTATTGCTGTTACTGTTAAAGCATTATTAGTGTCTGTTGGTAAATCTGGCATATATCCATTTGTTTCTACTGTATATACATTGTTCAATATTGGTAATTGATTTTCATATGTTGTATAGTCATATGCACTTGTAACAGTAATTGTATAGTAAGCATCTTTAAAATCATCATTATTTGCATTAAAGAATGCAGGTGTGATTGTTGTAATATTATCAAAAAATTGCTCTTTCAAATCACTTACATATGGGTCCAAGTTTGAATCTACTAATTTAATAGTTCTAAGAGGTGAGCCTGTTGGATATTCACCGTCTAGTGTTTGACCTGCATATATGCTTATTGTCATTCCTGTTAATGTCTCTGGCTCTAATGTTCCTTGAGTTTCTGTTTCCTTTTCTAGTCCCAAATCTACACTAAATACATTTTGTACATCGTTATCATTTTCATCAAATGTTGCTATCATATTTTTTGGTGTATCTGTTTGTACAGTAAATCCTCCTATATAGCATTCATCGATTGGGTCATTTCCATCTTTTAAATCTATTGTTGCATAAATTGAAAATCTATATGTTTCATTTGCTCTCAAGTTATTTACATCTACTGGTATTGTGTAGCTTCCACTTGAAGTAAATGATTGAATATTTCCAGTTGAGTCAGTATACATAATTACGAATTCGTTATTTTCTAAGTCGATGGCTTTTCCTTCATCATCTACAATTATATTTCCTACAATTCTTTCAAAAGTAACTTCGTCTGATTCAAATCTAATTGTTGGGAATCCTACTCCATCTATTGTCATTACATTACTAAATTCGCTTTCATATTCAAATATTTTTTCATTATCATAAAATTCTACAACAACTTTATATGTGTACCCTACATTTCTAATAATATCTTCACCATCTACATTTAATGTAGTTGTTGGAGAAGTAGATTCTATAATTTTTACTGGCTCATCTGAATCTGTTATTCTCGTATCATATATTTTAAAAGTATATTTTTGTATTCCTCCATCTGGGTCATTTACATTTGTTAATTTTAATGCGAAGCTTCCATCTCTTTTATTGATTTCATATCCAGCTCCCGATATTGTTGGCTTTGCTTTTAATGTTGTATATGTTTTGCTTTCAATGTAACCATTTGTCAATATTTGTCCATCATATAGTACGTTTGTTAATGAAACAACATATTGTGTATTAGATGTTAAGCCATTAAATTCTACTAAGTTTTTACTATCTCCACTTGCATCTGCTACTATATTTACTGTTTGTGTTTGTAATGTAGCTCCAGCCATATCAGATAATACTACATCTACACTCTTAACTTGAGTATCTTTATTTACAGTTAAAGCTAGCCCTAAAGACGTATCTGTAAATAAATCTTTTTCAACATCTATTCCTATAACTGATGTTTTAAATATTTTATAAATAAAGTTTTTAGTATAAGTAATATCATCTATAGCATAAGTTGATTCTACAACTAGTGTATATTCTGTATTTGGTACTAATGTAGCAACAGTTATATCTATACTATATACTCCTGAAGATTCTACATTTTGATATACAGTTTTTCCGGTACTGTTTTGTAATATATATATATTGTAATCATCTATTAAAGTATTATCATCATCCTGTACAGTAATAGTTGCATCAAATCCAATTGAATTAACATCAAATCTTTCAACTTTAAATTGAGGCTCTTCAACTATCTCTGCAGGAATATTAGTTCCGATATCATTCCCTTCAATTACTGTATTTTCACCAGTACTTGTTCCTGGGTTTTCAGTTCCACCTGTTACTGTGTTTCCAGTGTCTCCGGCGTTACCAATTGTTCCTCCGCCAATAATTGTTTGAGTTGAATTGTTATTAGTATTAGAAGAATTATTATTTACTGTTTGTCCTCCTGTTGAGCCATTTGTTTGTCCATTATCTACTGTGTTCTCTTCATTCATTGTATTTTCTTCTTCATCTTCATCTGTTTCATATTGACTTAAATCTACTATTGTAATATTATCATCAGAGTCTATTATCATGTTTTCTAAGCTCATTTTATTATCGTTATTTTTACTTACGATTTTTGTACTTAATGTTATTTTTATATCATTTGGTAATTCTACATAAGCTCTTGATGATATTGTTTGATAAGTTGCTTCTTGATTATATATTTTAACAATTTCATTATCTAAATATTCAAATTCAACATATCCGCTTATTTCTCTTATATCTTCTTCATCATCATTAAATACTAATTTAATATCATTACTTAATATAATGTATTTATTACTATCGATTTTCCAAATAACGTTTGAAAAGTTTAATTTTTGGTCCAAATTTTCTATTGTATAATATTCGCCTTCTCTTTTTAAAACACTAGAAGCTGATATATTATAATATTGAATTGGGTCTTTATCTATTTCATCTAAATTTAGTATAACTCCATTTGTGAAAGCACTAACAGAGCCATCTGAGTAATGAATAAAATTATTCTTTTCAGCTGTTACTTCATCACCATCTGTATTGTTGAATAATATTTTTTCATCATATTTTGTTTTATACGTATCATTTGCATTAAAATAATATCTTTCTATATTTTGCGTTTCAGAATATTGTAATATATATCCTGAATCTGCAAATTCTTGGTTACTCTCTTGCTCAATTTTAATTGTGTTATATAAAAGTATTCCTCCTAAAATGATTCCTATTAATAAAATAATAATCACGTACTTTTTCATATTTTGTTCCTCCGTTTAGTTTTTATTTTTCCTGAAGTTCTTTATTATCAGTCTTTTTGACTTTGGTTTTTTAATAATTTTCTCCTCAAAGTTTTGATTTTCCGTTTTTATATTTATATTATATACATAAGTTTTATTTTTTGCAATATTTTTTTTTAAAAAGTCGAATTTTCTGAATGTATTTTTTTCCAGTCATTTTTTATGCATTTTTCTTTCTATATTATATCACTTTTTCTTTCCTTATTATTATGACATTTTTCTCTCTATATTATTCGACAAATAAATTTATTTTTCTAAAAATTTTATATTGACAACAAAATATTTTTAGATTATATTATTAATTGTGCTGGAAAAATTTAGTAATATTTTCCCCCGCTATCGAATTTAAGTTCAGATTTTTTTATTTTATTTATGGAGGATAAAAATGTTAAATTTTGTTTTATGTGACGATAATTCTAGTGCTATTGACAGATTATCTAAAATGTTAAACTCAATTCTCATTTCTCATAATTTAAAAGGTCAGATATCTTTTACGACAACTAACCCTTTAGATTTATTGGACTATGTACAAAATCACACAACTCATGTTTTGCTATTAGATATAGATTTAAAGTCATCAACAACCGGTTTACAAATTGCCGAAAAAATCAGAAGTGTAGATAAAAGCATTTATATTATTTTCGTTACTGGACATTTTGAATTTGGAATGCTCGCTTATAAATATAAAACCTTCGATTTCTTACAGAAGCCTCTGACAAAAGAAAGATTTGAAGAGACAATATTAAGGCTATATTCTGATATATTTGGTGATAAAACTAGATATATACGATTAGATAATGACAAAACGGTAATTAAAGAAAATACCATTAGGTTTATAAAAAAAGAAGGAATGAAGGTAATATTTCACACAGATACTAGAGATTATGAAACATATGGCTCATTTAGCAAGATATCTGATATGTTACCTTATAATTTTGTCAGATGTCACAAATCCTATATAGTAAATATGGCAAAAATAACTGATATAGATATAACGAATAATTTGATTTCGTTTAATAATAATGACCAATGCTTTATTGGTCCAAAATATAAAGATGATTTTATGGAGGTTTTAAAAAATGAATACTTTACAAACAATATGGTCCGCGTTGACTACGCCAAATGAATTGATTGTTAGGATACAAGGTATCCCTATCACATTTTTAGATATTTATGTGTGCATGTTATATTTTACAACTGTATTAAATATAGATACCACTCGAAAATCAAGGACAAAATATCTTATAATATATGGAATTACTGCTAATATAATAACTTTTACTATTCCAACTTCTTATGCTGTATTTGTAAATATTATTGTATGGCCACTTATGGTGCACTTTATACTAAAAGCTAGTATATTAAAGAGCATCTTGTCAGAGATAATAACTTTAGTTATTACTTCAATTCTCGAATTAATATTTTCAAACATTTTCTTGCAAATCTTTAATATTACATCTGACATGATAATGTTAGTGCCTATTTATAGATTGATAGTTGTTTTGAGCATATATCTAATCTTATTTATCATCACAAAATTAATTAACATGTTTAAAGTTAATATACAAATATTTGATAATATGAGTCTTAAAACTAAAACTTTATTAATCATAAATGCTTTACTAATTATACTCGTTCTTGCTATGCAATTTTACCTAGTTAGATATTATAGTAATTCAATGCCATTATTTATAACTTTAATTAGTACTATAAGTTTAATCGCATATTTTATTGTAAGTATTTACAGTATTATTAATGCCTCAAAGCTGGAAACCACTAAAATAGATCTAGAAAATGCTAACAGCACAATCCATTCTTTGAAAATTCTACATGACCAAGTTCGTTCTTTTAAGCATGATTTTGATAATATGGTAAATAGCATTGGTGGTTACGTAGTAAATGAAGATATCCCTGGACTAAAGAAATATTATCAGCAACTTTTGGAAGAATGTAATAAAACAAATAACTTATATGCACTTTCACCTTCTGTTATCAATCATCCTGCAATTTATCATTTACTTGCAACAAAGTATTATGAAGCTGATAAAAAGAATATTCAAATTAATCTTAATGTATTTTTAGATTTAAACGAAATAGAAGAGCGTATGAAAATTTATGATTTTACTAGAATTCTTGGTATATTATTAGATAACGCAATGGACGCAGCAGAAGAATGTGATAAGAAAATAATTAATGTTACATTTAGAAAAGATATAAGTAATAACATGATTTTAGTAATTATACAAAATACATATAATAACAAAGATGTTGATACAGAAGAAATTTATCAAAAAGGTATAACTAGTAAAGAAAATCATAGTGGTCTTGGATTATGGAAAGTAAGACAAATACTTATGCATAATAATAATCTAAATTTATTCACTACAAAGAATGATGAATTCTTTACTCAACAATTTGAAATTTATAAATAATTTAACTAAAAAATAGCCTCCTTAAGAGACTATTTTTTAGTTTTTGTCGATTTTTATATTTTATTATATGGAATTGTTGTTATTCCCTTATTTATTATTAGTCTTTTTTTACCAATGATGCAGGCATTTTTGGTTGATGAAACATGCCGCATACATAACATGCTGTATTTGTTGATTTAGCGTATTTTTCTGCTAATTTTGCTAAAGTTTTTAACATAATATTAAATTCCCCCCATTTGTATAAAATTTATATAATAAAACATTGCCGGCTAATGTTTATTATCAACTTAGTTTTGTGCCTGTTTTGCAAATTCTTCATGTCCATATTTATTATTTGTTAATTTGTATGCAATTCTTGTAATTGACATAGATTGAATTATTGTTCCGATAATCAAGATATTTGAATATACTTGATTAGGTATTATTAAAGCTACAACAAGTGTTAGTATTAAAGTTATATATGATAAAATTTTTTTGGTCTTTCTTTCCTTTTTGCTAATAATTGGTACATTCTCGGTATCTGCTGGAGCATACATGCTTACCATTAATATTCCAAATATTAGACTTAATGCAACTAATATATATTTTTCTACACTGCCTAGTACTAAAAATTTGCTAATTAGTACATCACCGTAGTAGAATATAGCACTTCCTATTATACATCCTAAGTGTGTGTGCAAATGAAATCCTCCTGAGAATGTTCTATATGGCATTATTGCGAAATATGCGAATACCATTTCCAGACCAAAACCCAGTATAAAGCTAATTCCAAATAGTAAAATCATTTTAGGCGCTTCACCCACTAGAAGTTGCAATCCGTATAGTATTACTTCTCCCTGTTCATCTGTAATCTCTGGCATCTTTTTTCTCATTTTACTAAGTATAAAACTACAAATTTTTTCTACCAATTTGCTCACCTCATTTGAACTGAGATTATAATAATACTTTTTTTGACATATTTTTTATTTGTTATACGTAAAGTGCAAAATATTATACGAAAACTTATTTTTTCATTTTCGTATAATATTTTGGCACTTTCGTAAAATTTACATAAAACTTTAAAGCAAGTTTAATCCTACATTCTCATTTGTCTAAAAGTCGCATACAATGAGGGTGGCAGGTTTTAACCTGTCACCCTCGTTCCACTTATGTATTCAATTTTTATAATTCAATGTCTTCTGGAATTTAAAGCAACTTCACTTTTTTCCAAGTATTCTTCTGGTCTTATCAAATGTGGTGTTGCTTCAGTCAAATCTTTATGCAAATTTCCATAATTTATTCTAAGTGATTCTTCTTTCTTATATAGCTTTACCTTGAATTTATTTGATATAATAGACATCGTATCTGAAAAATCTCTATCTCCAAATATATCTTTTAATTTTTGTTTTACTGTTTCTACATCAATATTATTTTCTAAATTCTGAAAGTCATCAAGTACTCTTGGCATATCACATAGATATTTCAAAACAGGATTTTTAGATTTTTCTCTCACAAGTATGCGAAAATGGTCCATGTCCTATATCGTGTAAGAGCATAGAGCATAGTGCCATGTCTTTATCATCTTTAGATATAAAAATATCATAGCGTTTAAGTTCTTTTTCTAAATGCTCAATCATTTGTGACATGAGATAAAAAGCACCTACACTATGACTTAATCTTTCGTTATTTTTTAGACCTGGATAATCAAAAACAGAAAAACCGTTTTGTGTAATATCATTTAGTCTCTGCATTTCTTTTGTTAGAATAATCTCTGAATAAGGTGGCTGAATTTCAATTTTTCCATATATCGGATCTTCTACTTCCATGGTTTTGCCATCATCTTTTAGTCTATATGTAAACGATATCTTTTTGCTCCTTTCTATTTGTTCGTTAAGATTCTATCATCATTTCTCTTTTTTTTTCAATATTTTTTATAATTTTAATCCTTCTAATATCTTCCACGTTCCATTCATTTCTGGTATCGACTTAAATGTCATCTTTTCTTTTGTAATTGGATGCTGAATTGTTAACTTGTATGCCCAAAGAGCAATTTGCTTTCCATGACCTCTTCCTCCGTATTTTTGGTCACCATATATACTGTGCTCTCTGCTCGAAAGCTGTACTCTTATTTGATGATGCCTTCCAGTATGTAAGTCGATTTTCAAAACAGACAAATTTATCTCTTCGTTATATTTCAAAACCTCATAATCAAGTGAAGCAAACTTTGCATTTTTTGTGTCTTCTTTAACCACCCTGCTCATATTATTTCTTTCATTCTTTAATAAATAATCTTCTAATGCTCCGCTTCTCCTCTTGCATTTTTCCATTTGCCACAACTAAATACGTTTTTTGAAATACTTTTTCTCGTACTTGCTCACTTAGTCTTGCTGCAGCTTTAGAAGTTTTGGCAAATACCATTACTCCCCCAACAGGTCTATCCAGCCTATGCACCAAACCCAAATACACATTTCCTAGCTTATTGTATTTCTCTTTTAAGTATTCTTTTATAACAGTAAGCATGTCAATATCACCAGTCTTGTCTCCTTGCGATGGCACATTTACTGGCTTTTCTACTACTATTATGTGATTGTCTTCAAATATTACCTTTAACTTCTGCATTTTATTACTCCTTTTTTAATACTTGGATAACTAACTCTGCGCAGTTTAACAACACCAAAGCGCAATTATTTTTCAATTTTCCCACTTTCCATATATACCACAAGGAAGTATAAGTTTCGAATTGCTCATAGGCAATCCCACTTCTCCATGTGAGAATCTTCCATTCTTCTTTATATTTAGTCTCAACAAATTTTCTAAAACAGTACTAGAAATTCCTGTTGTATATGAATTTATCAAAAAGAATAATGGTTTATCTGACAATACCTTAGTACATAACTCCACTAAATCAGCAATATTTTCTTCGAATTTCCACACTTCACCATTAGTGCCTCTTCCATACGATGGTGGGTCCATTATAATTCCATCATATTTATTGCCTCTGCGTATTTCTCTATTTACAAATTTTACTACGTCATCTACTATATATCTAACTGCTCTATCTTTTAATCCTGATGATGCTACATTCTCCTTTGCCCATGTGGTCATTCCTTTTGAGCTATCCACATGGCAAACTTGAGCCCCAGCGTAGCTACACGCTACAGTTGCCCCTCCTGTGTATGCAAATAAATTTAAAACCTTGATTTCTCTATTGGCATTTTTTATTTTATCAATCATCCAGTCCCAGTTTACAGCTTGCTCTGGAAATAGTCCTGTATGTTTAAAGCCCATTGGTTTTATGTTAAAAGTCAGCTCTTTATATTTTATTTGCCAATTTTCAGGTACTTTCTTATTATATTTCCATGCTCCACCACCAGTTGAGCTTCTATTATACTTGGCATTCGCCATTTTCCATTTTTCTGGAAAAGATTTATCTTTCCAAATTATTTGTGGGTCAGGTCTTATCAAAAACACATTGCCCCATCTTTCTAACTTCTCACCATTTGCCATGTCTATTATTTCGTAATCTTTCCAACTATTTGCTACGTCCATTTTTTCCTCCTATTTTGTTCTCTACATTACTGCCAGCACATTCACAAAACTCGAAATAAGCAATACATCCAATACCATAAATCCTATTGTTGCAAGTAAAATAGTCGTTATCACCTTATGTCTTGCCACCTTGCCTACTATTTTATGTATTACTCCTTTTTCTTCTTGTTTAAAATGTTTTCCGACTTGTCCCTCTTTCAATTCTAAAACAATGTCTTTTGCACACTCCATACTAAAATCCCCCTATCTTTATTTTATTTAATATAAAGATATTCAGGATTTTCATATATATTCCTACTTTCGTGTGCCAGCTTATGACAAGCTTTCCTTTATTTTTCTTGCTAGCTCCATATTAATACCTTTTACTTCACAAATTTCCTCTGCATCTGCTTCTGCTATTTTCTTTATGCTTCCGAATTTTTTTAAAAGTGCCTTTTTCTTTACTTTTCCTATTCCAGAGATTTCGTCTAAGGCAGATTTAGTTAATTCTTTTTCTCTAAGTTTTTTATGATATCCTATTGCAGTGTCATGCACTGCATCTTGGAAATTAGTTATCAAATTGAATAATGTATTTGAAATTGGTAATTCTTCTCTTTCTTTGTTCATCAAGGCTCTAGTTGAGTGTTTGTCATCTTTTACCATTCCAAAGATTGGTATGTCTAAAACGCTAATGTCAAATTCTTCATTTTGTGCTCTATATTCTTGTTTTAATTCTACAATCGCCTCTAGTGCCGCTCTTATTTGTGTTATTCCACCATCTACGAAAATCACATCTGGAAGCTTTCCAAATCCTCCATTTGGATTTTCTATTGAATGTTTTAATCTTCTTGTAATTACTTCTTTCATGCATCTTGGGTCATCTTGTCCAAATACTGTCTTTATTCTAAATCTTCTTGACATGTTCTTCTTAATAACTCCATCTTGCATAACACACATGCCAGCCACCATATTTGTTCCTGATAAATTTGAAATGTCATAACATTCTATTTTTCTAGGTAATTTATCTATTTTTAGGACTTCTTTTAATTCTAGTAGAATTGCGTTTTTATCTTTTTCTTTATTCTCCAAAGTAATTTTTGCATTATTCTCAGCCATTTCTACCAATCTTAGTTTCTCACCTTTTTGAGGTGTTTTTATTTCTACTTTTCTTTCTGCCACATTGCTTAACCATTCTTGCAATAATTCTTTGTCTTCAATTTCTTCTCTTATCATTATTTTGTTTGGCAAAATTGGTCTGTCCATGTAGTATTGTTTTATAAAACTAGATATAATTTCTTTTGGCTCTTCATCTACTAAATCGTCTAAAAAATAATGCTCTCTTCCTATCATTTTGCTTTTTCGAACGAAGAATATTTCTATACATACTCTTGCTTCACTCTTTGCAAGTCCAATTACATCAATATCATTTTCAGAAATATTAGATACTTTTTGCTTTTCAGAGATTCTTTCTACTGCTAAAATTTTATCTCTAAGATATGCTGCCTTTTCATACTGCATGTTTTGTGAAGCTTCTTCCATTTCTTTTGAAATTTGTTTTAATAGCTTGTCAGTTTTTCCTTCTAAAACATCTATTATCTCATCAATCTGTTTCATATATTCTTCTCTTGATATATATCCCATACAAGGAGCTAGACACTTTTTTATATGATAATTCAAACAAGGTCTATCCTTATATTTGAAACTTCTGCATTGTCTAATTTTAAATTTAGATTTAATAAACTCAATCATTTCCTTTGCAGCACCTGAATTTGCATATGGTCCAAAATACTTTGCCCCATCATTTAAAATTCTTCTTGTTATATATACATCAGGATATTCTGCTTTAATGTTTACCTTAATATATGGATATGTTTTGTCATCTTTTAAAAGCACATTAAATTTAGGCATGTTTTTCTTTATTAGATTACATTCTAATATGAGAGCCTCTGCCTCATTATCTGTTACTATGTATTCAAAATGGTCAATTAAGGCAACCATATTTTGAATTCTTTTTGTTTTATTCGTTTTTCTAAAATATTGCCTTACTCTGTTTTTTAGTGAAATTGCTTTTCCTACATATATTATTTTGTCGTCTTTGTCATGCATTATATATACGCCTGGTTTTGAAGGCAATTTTTTTAATTCTTCCTCTATATTAAACATTTTTCGCTTCCTTTATTTTATTAACATAAATATTATATCATAGATTTTTTATTTTTAAAACACAAAAGAAAAAAATAGATGTGTAGGCATCTATTTTTTCTTAAAAATCTCTTATCATTGCCTGATAAAAGTTGTAATAACCCACATCGTTTTGCATAACGCAAATTCCGCCTTGTGGTTGCCATCCATTGTCACACAGCTCATTTACTTTTTCTTCAATGACTGCAATGCCTTCCTGGATAGTGAACTTCTCGCAAAAGACGAGCTGATAGTAGGTAGAGTTGTTACTCATAAAAAACCTCTCCTTATATAATTATAAAATAGGGGTTTCTTCTATCCTACACTAGAAGAATAAAACGTTCGTTGCGCACATTATATAACATGTTTATGCGATGTGCAAGAGTTTTTCTGATTTTATTTTGTATGTTCTGCTACTGTTACCATTTCCGCTCAATATTAATAAATCTGTAGGTACTAGTCTCCTCTACACCAAGCTTTCCTTATTTTCTATAGAATTTAGCAACTTCTCTATATTTTTCCTTCTATTATATTTTCGTATTTCGGCAATTTCCAAATACCACAAATACGCAATTATTATTAATATGGCTATGTTATGTATGTAAAGTATTGCTATACTTGCTGCTGCCGTTAGCAAAATCAATACTGTTTTAGAAATCATATATGTAATTTTGTATGCCTTTTTCTTTCCAAATATTATGCTCAATATTTCTTTTACGACTCTGCCTCCATCCATTGGATAGATTGGGATTAGATTAAACATAGCTATTAATAAATTTGAATATACTATTAAACTAAACATGTACGTATATTGAAGATCTATATTAATTTGGGCAATTGCAATCATTATAGTAGCTATAATAAAATTAGTTAATGGACCTGCCAAAGCAATAATCGCCTTTTTTATTGTATATGATTTTACATTATTTAATTTATATTCTTCATCACTTACTTTAAACTGTATTTGCAAGCCTACTGGAGTTAGCTTTATTTCCTCTGGCTTAAATTTTAATATTAATCCTGCTGCTAAATGCCCCAGCTCATGAATTATTGCAAATAGCATCAGTAAAAGGTACATTTCCAGTTGAGAGGTTAGTAAAAACAAAAACAGGAACAAAAAAATCTTTAAATCCAATTTTATACTCATTATTTTTCTATCCTTTCTAAAATTTCAAAATAGACTCAGGATTAATCACCCTATTATCTCTTCTAATTTCAAAATGAAGATGTGGTCCTGTTGAGTTGCCAGTTGAGCCTACTTCTGCTATTTTGTCTCCTTGTTTTACTTCATCCCCTTCTTTTACTAATAACTTACTGCAATGAGCATACCTTGTTAATACATCTCCATTTGTAATGTCAATATGCTTTCCATATTCTCCTTCTTCTGAGGCTACAGTAACTTTTCCATCCATTGCTGCATAAATTGGTGTCCCTTCATTTGCTCCGATATCTATTCCTTGATGATTAGCAGAAACAACTTCTGTTGCTTCTCGTGTCCCATATCTAGATGTCACAGTGCCTGTAACTGGTACAATAAAACTATAATTTTCTTTTATATATTCTATGTCAATTTCTGACTGAGACTTTTTTTCCTCGTTTTTACTTTCTTCTACTATTTCATTAGTATCTGCTCCACCAATCCCGCCTGCTACATTGCTATCTACAGTATTTGCTGTAGTATCATTTATACTATTTTCGTCAACCACATTTTCAGTAATTGCATTTACTTCATTAGTTAATTTATTACTCTCTTCCTCATTTCCTGACTCGTCGTCAAACCACCCCAAGAACCCAAATTTGTCTTTGTTATTATCAATAAACGAAGTTATTTGACTTTGTATATTTCCAAAATTAATATCATATGACAATAGCTCTTTAGTTTTATTTATTACATCATCTGAAAATATGTAATTTGTATTTTTAATAAGGTAAAAAATAATATAAACTACGGCACAAATAACAAGCTGCATAAGCATTTTTTTAAATAATGAAAGTTTTTTCTTTTCGTTTGTATTTACATTACTGCTAGAAACTCTTACTCCGATTTAACCTTTTTCTTCTATTATATATTTCCTCAGCTCTTCTTATTCTTTCCTCTTGACTAATAGTTCGTTCCACTAAAAAACACCTCTTCCTTTGTTGTTTTTTTAATGTATATGTGTGAAAGGTGTTTTTTATTACTATTAAATTAAACTAAATACTATACCCAGCATTGTTGTAAATAATAAAAAGAAGTTGATTTTTATAGAAGTTTTATATTTTCTTTCTAATTTTTTCATGTTGTTTTTCCATTTAGGTGTGTTTCTTTCCAGCTCCTCTGTGTAAGATTTTATTAGCATTTCCGCTTCTTTAACAATATACTCTTTATTATCTTTTACTTCTCTGCTCTCTTTCCCTTTTTCTTTATTCTCTACTGTTTGATATTTATGTATTTTTTTATTCTCTTTTAAAACCACAAAAGCTTCTTCTATCAAATTAGATGGCAAATCTTTTAAAACAATCATATTTTTCATGTCACTCATTTTTTCACATTCCTTTCCAGGTAATTTATATTACCTAGATTTTTGCCATCTTTTTTCTATCTTATACATAAATATTAGATTTTTTTAAAACATTTTTTATTCCATTTGCCACTAACTCAGCCATTCCTAAAATTTCTGCCAAGCTTACCTTTTCTAGCTCTTTTATATTCTTTTCTTTTTCTAAATATGATTTGCCAACTATGCATTTTATATTTATATCAGAATAAAAGCATATACTTTTTTGTAATGCTTTACCTATTTTTATATATCCTTCACTTAGGACAATATCTCCTTTATTATTAGAATTACTTAGCGCCGCATCAATCGTAATCAAGTAAGGATTTTCTAAATTCTGATAAATCCCTTCAATTACATCTTTTGCATTAAAAAAATTTATTGTATCGTCTAAAGTACCATATATTTGCAAATATTCATTTTGCAATTTTTTTAAATAATTTCCCACAATCGGTCCTACAGAATCCCCAATTATTTTATTCGTTCCAATACACAAAAATACTAAATTTGAATAATCATTTTCCACATACAATTCACTTATTCTTTGCTCAAATTCTTTCACAAATTTGGTATAATTCTTACACAATTATTTATCATCCTCTCTAAATATCATACTGCATTCTATTCTTTATCTCTTGCAATTATGATGTTTATATCTCTATCTTTGCTATATTTTTTTATAATGTCCTCCGAAAAACTTGCAAGCTCATTCGTAAGAATTATTGTGTCATATCTCTTGTGTATTAATTCTTGTATTGTGGTATCCGTTGTTTCTGGGTCCTTTAACTTAAAAACGTCAAACCCTAATTTTTCTGGTACTTTAAAACTTCTATCGTCCTTGTCATACTTTAGCCAAGAAATCCTCATATTCATCACCAGTTTTAGTGTTTGACATTTTTAAAAAATTATTCACTTTCTTTGCTCAATTCATTCTTTAGCTCATCATCTGATACATAATTTAATGCTCTTTTATCGTTTTTAACTGCTGTCATAGCAATATCTTTATTAGCTCTTAATCTCTTACTTGCATATTTAAATATAAGTCCTTTATTACTTACTGCTGCAAGAACTACATCATCATCATCTCTTAGTGCTTCTGATGCATAATATAGCTCTTGTCCATCTATCTTAACTGCATCTAGCATTGTTTCTTTATCATTTGCTAATCTTTCACTTACATAGCAGGCCGTCCACCCAACTTTTTTAATTGAAGCCAACACCACCTCTTTGTCATCTTTCAAATTGCTACTAGCAAACTCTAAAGCATTTCCATCTTGGTTAATTGCTGCCATTACCACTTCTTTATCGTCTTTTAATCTATCAGAAGCTAAATCTAGCAAACTGCCTTGCTTACTAACCATCTCTAGAACATAATTTTTATCATCATTTTTTTCATTATCAAATTCCATTTTTTTCACTTCCTTTTCATTTTTCTCATCTCATCCTTAACTTCCTTACCAACCCTATTAGATTCAATTATCTTTTGCAAAGATTTATTATATGTAAAATTATCTAAATTATTATGCTTTAAAAACTCACGTGTTTTTTCTTCATTTTTTACAAATGCAACAGATATTCCCCATGCAAGTCCCATTTGTACATAATACTTGTCTGAAACTATATTATTGTATATTTTAAACACTGTGTCAATATATTCATCTGTCAAATAATAGTCCATTAGCATAATACATGCAAACCTAAGCTCAAATTCCTTTTCTGAATGAATATATTTTTGCAAATATTGAAGCATTGCTTCTAAATTTTTATTAGTAAATTTGTAAGTCGAGCAACAGCAATCACAAATTGCCCAATTATCTATGTCAGGAATAAATTTATCCAAGTATTTTATTCTTTCTTCGAAACTCGACTTCATATATCCTATTACTAAACCATAAATCATTTTTTCTTCGTAATACTCATAATTATATGTATCTAAAAATTCTATCGGATTTTCTTTTGCTATTCTTTTTGCAATTTCTCTTAGTTTAGGAAGTCTCACTCCAATTATATTATTTACATTAGGGCATAAACCACTATGAAATTCTCTATATTCCTCATCTGCTAATTGCTCTAGCTCTTTTCTTAAATTCATTTTAACAGCTCCTTCTCTTTATTAAGCTGAGCTTATTCTAACACAAAAAAGAAAAAACTTCAATTTATAATGCTATCTTTATATTCCCTATAAACACTATCATATTTTTTCACAAAATCTAAAATAACATATTTGGTACAAGGATATTCTTCTCTTAGAGCATTTCCTAACACATGACTTCTTCCATTTTTATAATGTACCACAAATCTACTTCCTTTTGTTCTTCTTTCTCTTTCTTTATATAAAGGGATTATAACATCTCTATAAAGTTTTTCATATGAGAAAACATACTTATCTCCAGTAAAGCTTTTAGGAACAAATAGAACTGGTTTTCCGCTCATCAATTGGTAACTGCTTTTTTACTTTTATCCAAGTTTCGTTATCTGCATTCCAGCATAACTTGCTTATAGAAACATTTTTCATTTCTATTTTCCACAAATTACACTGCTCTTGTGTATATTTTATTAAATCTAAAAAAATAATTGTTGTAATTAAATCTGATACTTTGTCTTCGCCGATATTAGGCACCATGATTAAGCAATCAAATATGTCTTCTACCTCTCCATTACTTACCATCTCATTTTTTGCTAATAATTTGACTAAATCCCTACCACCATTTTCTCCGAAACTTTTTCCATATGTACTTTCCAAGGAATAGCCTAGTCTAGTTTCATTTCTCTCATGAAAATTATCTATTATTTCCAATAATTTTTTATATTCTCTTTTTCTACTTAATTCTAATAAAATCTGTATAAAAGAATCTATTTTTTTATAACAAGTTTTATGAATCTCGGACGTACCATTTTTTATTTTGACTGGGTCTATAAATATTTTATTATCTTTTGCTAAATTTATATTTACAAAATCCAACTTTTGGGCTGGAAGTTGATATTTTCTACTAATTTTCATTATTGCCTCCATAATTTTTTTACAGTATAGCATTCGAAATATTTTCGTACAAGAGCATATGTTATTTCTTGTTTACTTAAAAGTAAATTACATGATTTAACTATATTTTCCTTGACATTTTATTATTTCTATAATATGATATTAATCGAATTAAATAAAAATTAGGAGGTAATATTATGGAATTAAAAGGCTCAAAAACAGAAGCAAATTTAAAGGCTGCTTTTTCTGGAGAATCAGAAGCAAGAAATAAATATACATATTTTGCAAGTGTTGCAAAAAAAGAAGGATATGAGCAAATAGCAGCAATATTTTTAGAAACTGCAGAAAATGAAAAAGAACATGCTAAAATGCACTTCAAATATTTAGAAGGAATTGGAGATACAAAATCTAACTTAGCTGATGCAGCAGCTGGTGAAAATTATGAATGGACAGATATGTATCCTAAATTTGCTAAAGAAGCTGAAGAAGAAGGTTTCTTAGAGATAGCTGCAACATTTAGAGGAATTGCAGAAGTTGAAAAACATCATGAAGAAAGATATAAAAAATTATTAGAAAATGTTGAAAACGGAGAAGTTTTCAAAAAAGGAAGCATTGTTGTTTGGAAATGTAGAAATTGTGGACATATCCATGTTGGATTAGAAGCTCCTACAATTTGCCCTGTTTGCAAACACGCTCAAAGTTATTTTGAAGTAAATGCTGAAAATTATTAATTTCTCAAAACTTGCACAGAAGGGACACTCCTTTTTGTGCAAGTTTTTGGATTTTTGGGACACTCCTCTCTTTAGCTTATTTTATAAATATGGTCTGTCCCTTTTGTGCAAGTTTTTGCACGTTTTGGAGTGTCCCTTCTGTGCAACTTACTTATTGCTATAAAATTTTTGAATTAAGACAATATTTTTCAAACCTATTACAAAAGTTTGCAATTATTTCTTCTCTTGAAAAATCTTGTCCAAATTCCTTTTTTAATGAGGTGGCAATAGCTAATTCGCTTGGAAATTCTACTTGATTTATATTAATTCCTATGCCTATTAATAAATATTTAATTTTTTCTCCTGAAGTCACAATTTGTGTCAATATTCCTCCCAATTTTTTTCCATTGCACATAATATCATTTGGCTTTTTTATTTCTAAAGTACATCCACTAATTTCTTTAATTGTTTCTACAATGCAGCTTGCAATATCATAAGTAATTGTATCTAACTCATTTGCTTTACATTTTGGATAAAGTACTATCGAAAATGTTGCATTCACACCTTTTTGTGATAGCCATACCCTATCATGTGTGCCAATTCCATTTGTTTGATAATCTGTTACCACTAATGTACCATTTTCTACTTTCTTTTCTGCCAATTTTCTTATTTCTTTTTGTGTTGAATCAATCATTTTATAATAAATAATTTTGCTACCAATTTTTTTTGCACTTAAAAAATATTTTATTTTTTCTTGCATTTTTTCTCCTTTTCACTTCCATTTTTTACTTTTGCTATTTTATTCTTTCTTTGATAGTATAACATTTTTTAGCTTTTTTGTCCATTTAACACATACTTTTTTATTTATTGTGCATACTAATAATGCATAAACTATATTATATATATTTACTGATTAGTTTCTGTAATTTGTTTCGTATACATGCTATATTCATTTCATATTTAGGAAGAGGTGAGTTAGATGGCATTGGATTATAATATTATTGGTGAAAGATTAAAAAAGGCCAGAACTGATAAAAAATTGACACAAGAAAAGTTGGCAGAGAAATTAGATGTTTCAATTGCCTTTTTAAGTAGAATAGAAAGAGGAAGTTCACATATTAGTTTAAAAAGATTAAGTCAAATTTGTGATATTTTAGGAATTAGCGAAGGCTCTATATTAAATGGCTCATCAAATAATTCTAGTACTTACTTGTCTTCTGAGTTTGATGAGCTATTAAAAAACACTAGTTCTGAAAAGCAGAAATTAATTTATAAAATAGCTAAAGTTATCAATGAAGATTAGTAAATTAGAAACTGAATAATTATTCGAATATTACCTATAATATTATGGGTAATATTTTTTTATAAAACTTATGAGTTTCTAGCATTAACCAATCTCTGCACTTTTTTACAATTGATTTTTCGACAAATTTGTTGATATTACTAACATTTTATGATATCATTATATGTGCAAAATAGTTGTTTTAAGTACAATTTTTTTATATAAATTGACAAGTTGTTTGTCAGAATTGGAGGTATAAATATATGGATTTTAAGCAATGGAATGGCTTTAATAAAGCCGGAGAGTGGACAAAAGAGATAGATGTTAGAGGATTTATTCAATCTAACTATACACCTTATGAAGGAGATTCAAAATTCCTTGCAGGTGCTACAGAAAAAACAAAAAAATTATGGGATGAAGTTTTAGAGCTTTACAAAAAAGAAAGAGAAAATGGTGGAGTTTTAGATGCAGACTGCAAAACCCCATCTTCTGTAAATGCTTATGAAGCAGGATATATTGACAAAGATTTAGAGGAAATAGTTGGACTTCAAACAGATGCTCCTCTAAAAAGAGCAATTATGCCAAATGGTGGTATAAGAATAGTTGAAAAATCTGCAGCAGCTTATGGATTTAAAGTTGACCCTGAAACAGAATATATTTATCACAACTTAAGAAAAACACATAATGATGGTGTTTTTGAAGTATATACACCTGATATAAGAGCTGCTAGAAGCTCTCACCTATTAACAGGTCTTCCAGATGGATATGGACGTGGAAGAATTATCGGTGACTACAGAAGAGTTGCACTATATGGTGTAGACGCTTTAATTGCTGAGAAAAAAGTAGAGCTTGAAATATTAGATACAGATGAATTCACAGAGGATATTATTAGAAGACGTGAAGAAGTATCTGACCAAATAAAAGCATTAAATGATTTAAAAGCAATGGCTGCAAAATATGGATTTGATATATCTGTTCCAGCTTCAAATGCTAAAGAAGCTATACAATGGCTATATTTTGGATATTTAGGAGCTGTAAAAGACCAAAATGGTGCTGCAATGAGCTTAGGTAGAACATCAACTTTCTTAGATATTTATATAGAAAGAGATATTGAAAATGGAGTATTAACAGAAGAACAAGCTCAAGAATTAATGGATCAATTTATAATCAAATTAAGATTGGTAAGATTCTTACGTGCACCAGAATACAACGAATTATTTAGTGGAGACCCAGTTTGGGTAACAGAAAGCATTGGTGGTATGGGAATTGATGGCAGAACATTAGTTACTAAAAACTCATTTAGAGTACTTCATACATTAGATAACTTAGGACCTGCTCCAGAGCCAAACTTAACTGTATTATGGTCAAATAATTTACCAGAAGGATTTAAGAAATATTGTGCAGATATTTCTATAAGAACTTCATCAATTCAATATGAAAATGACGATTTAATGAGAATTACTTTAGGTGATGATTACGGAATAGCTTGTTGTGTTTCTGCAATGAAGATTGGTAAACAAATGCAATTCTTCGGAGCAAGAGCTAACCTTGCAAAAACTCTACTTTATGCTATAAATGGCGGTAGAGATGAGAATTCTGGAAAACAAGTTGCTCCTAAATTCCAACCTATTACTTCTGAATACCTAGACTATGACGAAGTTATGGAAAAATTCGATGTAATGATGGATTATGTTGCAAAAATATATATCAAAGCATTAAATGCAATCCACTATATGCATGACAAATATTCTTATGAAGCATTAGAAATGGCTTTACATGATAGAGATGAAGATATATTAAGAACTATGGCATGTGGTATTGCAGGCTTGTCTGTAGCTGCAGATTCACTTTCAGCAATAAAATATGCTAAAGTAAAAGTTATAAGAGATGAAACAGGACTTGCTGTTGACTACCAAGTTGAAGGTGACTTCCCTAAATATGGAAATGATGATGATAGAGTAGACCAAATTGCTGTTGACATTGTTAAATCATTCTTAAGAAAGTTACAAAAACATCACACATATAGAGGCTCAAAACATACTCTATCAATACTAACAATTACATCAAATGTTGTTTATGGTAAAAACACAGGAAACACTCCTGATGGACGTAGAGCTGGAGAGCCATTTGGTCCTGGTGCTAACCCACTTCATGGAAGAGACTCAAATGGAGCATTAGCAGTAATGAACACAATTGCAAAACTTCCATATGAATATTCAGAGGATGGTATTTCATTCACATTCTCTATTACGCCAGCAGCTTTAGGTAAAGATGAAGAAACCAAAGTAAACAATCTAGTAAGTATGCTAGATGGATACTTTAAACAAACTGGACATCATATAAACGTAAACGTATTTAATAGAGAATTACTAATAGACGCCATGAATCATCCAGAAAATTACCCACAACTTACAATTCGTGTTTCTGGATATGCAGTTAACTTTATTAAATTAACTAGAGAGCAACAATTAGATGTTATTAATAGAACTATTCATGAGAGAATTTAGTGTTTAGAGTTAAAGATAATTGTTTTTGGACAAAAGGGACACTCCTTTTTGTCCAACTTTTTAAATAATAATGGAGGAAATAATGACAGAGCAAATTAATGATAATAATCAAATAAAATCAAGGATTCATTCTTTCGAATCTTTTGGTGCAGTTGATGGACCTGGAATTAGATTTGTAGTATTTTTTCAAGGGTGCGCTCTTCGTTGCAAATACTGCCACAATAGAGATACTTGGGCAATAAATGCAGGTATGGAATACACCTCTGACGAATTACTTGCAAAGATATCAAGATATAAAAATTATTTTACTGTATCCGGAGGTGGAGTAACTCTTTCTGGTGGAGAGCCTCTACTTCAACAAGATTTTTTATTGGAGTTATTACCTAAATTAAAGAAACAAAAAATACATGTTGCAATCGATACATCAGGCAATTTTCCTCTTACAGATAAGATGAAAAAAATAATTGATTTAACAGATTTATTTTTACTTGATATTAAATGTATTAATGATGATATTTGCAAAGATTTAGTTGGTGTATCTAATAAGCTTGAGCTTGAATTTTCAAGATATTTAAGTGATATAAATAAGGATGTATGGATAAGACAAGTTCTAGTCCCTGGAATTACTGATAATGAAGAAGATTTATTAAAACTTAAAGATTTTCTATCTACATTAAAAAACGTAAAAAAAGTAGAAATTTTGCCTTACCATGATTTAGGTAGGTTTAAATGGGAAAATCTAGGATGCAATTATGAGCTCGAAGATGTGCCAAACGCTACAACAGAAGATGTAGCAAGAGCCAAAAGAATTTTGTCGTTATAGGGACAGGCCTAAAAACGACAAAGTTGTCGTTTTTGGGACAGACCTTATTAAAAATGCGCAAATGGGAGTATTCCCAATTGCGCATTTTTTAATTTATCCAAATAGTCCTCTCTTCCTAACTGGTGGTTGCTCATTCATTGTTTTAGCAAGCTCCAACATTAAATCGCGTTGCTCTTTTGTAAGTTTCTTTGGAACTTGAACTAACACTGTAAACACAAAATTTCCTTGAGATGCATTATTTATATTCTTAAATCCTTTTCCTCTTATTGTAAATTTAGCTCCTGGTTGAGTTCCTTCTGGAATTCTATATGTTTCCTTACTTCCATCTACCATTGGAATTTGCAAATCGGCTCCCAAAGTTGCTTGTGTGATTGTAATTGGTACTTCACATAGTACATTTTGTCCATCTCTAGTAAATATACTATGTTTTCGCACATGAACTGTTATATGTAAGTCGCCATTAGGTCCACCTTTTTCGCCAGGCTCTCCTTCTCCACTGAGTATTATGGTTTGATTTTCATTTATACCAGCTGGAATTTTAACTGTCACCTTTACCTGTTTTCTAACTGTTCCTTTCCCTTTACATTCTGGACAAGGCTCCGGTATTATTTCACCAGTTCCATTACAGTTTGTACAAGGTCTTACAGTCTGCATTTGTCCAAAAATAGTTGTTTGAGTTTGCTTTATTTGCCCTGTTCCATGGCACATACTACAAGTTTGTTTTTTGGTTCCAGGTTTTGCTCCTTCTCCATGACATGTACTACAAGTTTCATTTCTTGTTAAATTTATTTGCTTTTCTGTACCTAAATAGGATTCTTCAAATGTAATATCTAAATTAGCTCTTAAATCGGCGCCTTGTATTGGACCATTATTGTTGCGTGAAGAAGCTCTACGTCCTCCTCCAAATGCCCCACCAAAGAATGTAGAAAATATATCATTTAAATCTCCAAAATCACTAAATCCATCAAATCCTCCTGAGGATGAATATGAATAATATCCATTACCTCCTCCAAATGGACCTCCAGCTCCGCCAAATCCTTGATTTGGGTCTGCTGTACCAAATTGGTCATACATCCTTCTCTTTTCAGGATTTGATAAAACTTCATACGCTTCATTTACTTCTTTAAACTTAGCTTCTGCTTCCTTTTTATTATCAGGATTAGCATCTGGATGATATTTTTTGGCAAGTTTTCTATATGCTTTTTTTAGCTCTTCTTCACTAACATTTTTGTCTACGCCTAATATTTCATAGTAATCCTTATTTGCCATTACTTCTCTCCTCTTTCTAATTCTCTTTTCTCAATAGCTAAATCTTTAGAGCTATATCCTTCTTCATTAAAGTATAACAACCATCTTCTTTGCTCATCTGTAACCAAATCGCTATCATATATTACATGTTTATAATATTCCATATTGCTTACAGTCATATAACCTTTATCTTCAAGTAAGAATTCTAATGGACTCTCCTTGCCACTTTTCTCAAATTCTTTCTTCAACTTTTCATCTTTTTCGAACAGTACATTTGCTAATCCTATATGAGAATTAACGTCCTCACAAGATATTTTATCTCCACTACTTGTTACAAAATATGTTTCTTCTTTCATCTTTATTCCACACCCTTCTAGGAACTCGTTTTTTTAAAATAGGCGGATTAACTCCGCCCTGTGATTTTTAACACTAAACCAATTATCTAAGCAATTACTTGTCTTCGTCAACTTTATAATCTGCATCATAAACATTACCATTATTATCTGTATGAGGCTCATTGCTGCCTGTATTTGCATCAGTATTTCCTGCTGCTCCATTAGCCGCATCTGCTGCACCTTTTGCTTGTGAATATACTTTTTCTGAAATTGAATAGAATATTTGTGTTAGTTTTTCTGTAGCAGATTTAATTGCTTCTATATCTGTTCCTTCTAGTGCTTTTTTAACATTTTCTATTTCTGTTTCAGCTTTAGCTTTTTCTTCACCACTTATTTTGTCTCCTAAATCTGTAATTGTTTTTTGGCAGTTATATACTAAGCTTTCTGCATTATTTCTAACTTCAATCTCTTCTTTTCTCTTCTTGTCTTCTGCAGCATGTGCTTCTGCATCTTTTACAGCTTTATCTATATCTTCATCTGTTAAGTTTGTGCTAGCTGTAATTGCAACTTGTTGACTATTTCCTGTTGCCATATCTTTTGCAGATACGTGAACTATACCATTTGCATCTATATCAAATGTAACTTCAATTTGAGGTACTCCTCTTGGTGCTGCAGGAATTCCTGTTAATTGGAATCTTCCTAATGTTTTATTGTAAGCAGCCATCTCTCTTTCTCCTTGAAGTACGTGTATTTCAACACTTGTTTGACCATCT
>CAJFHE010000012.1 GCA_904378095.1 uncultured Clostridia bacterium
ATACTCCTTTCACAATAGGCAAAGAAACATAACTATATTATATCACCAGACTTATTTCAGTTTTTATTGATATTCCGGAATTTCAAATGATAATTCACAGTTTTTCAACTTTTTTCACAAAAACTATTGACATATTAAGCAAAATGCATTATACTTTAAATTGCGTTTGAGATGCGCCCTTAGCTCAGCTGGTCAGAGCAACCGGCTCATAACCGGTAGGTCCAAGGTTCGAATCCTTGAGGGCGCACCATTTTTATTAAGTAGATGTTTTTTCTATTTAATAAATTTTATATTTCGGGTAGGTGGCCGAGTGGCTAAAGGCGGCAGACTGTAAATCTGTTCTCATTTGAGTACGATGGTTCGAATCCATCCCTGCCCACCAAAATGCTTATTTATCATTAGCTTGTATTATTTGTAAGTACTGATAAATAAGCATTTTAGTTTATAATAGGAGTGTGATAATTTATGATGTATCCATTTTGCAAATATGCTGATGAAACATTGGTTACTTTCTCTAATATAGTAAAAAATGAACATGGAGATGAATTTGTTTATGTACATTTTGAGAGGCCTATGGAATACGGCTTTGATAGTATAAGGTTTGAGCTTCCTACTTATAAAATAGTTTATGAAGAAGGTCATTATAGTGAATCTGAAAAAGAAATGTTCAAAAAAATAGTGGAAATACGTAACAAAAACCACCCTATTTTAGGGTGGTTTTTGTTTTAGGCTACCTGTTGAAACCTATTACAATTTCAACAAATCGTCCATGATTAGTTTCTTCACCGCAGGACTTTCAAAAATAAATTTGAAGTCTCCTGTGGTCTGAGTGAACTCGTTATAGAGCTCATTCAATTTGCTTTCCTCTTCGTCTAGCAGAGATTGCAATTTCTCAATTGCATTTTCAACTTTCTCCCTAATTGGTGCAAGCTGCTCTGCAAACTCTTTGCGATTAATCCTCGCAGTCGTTAATTCGAACACAATCCTTTTTACATCCGGATACTCCCGGTACTCCCAAAGAAGTAGTTTGGGTAATCCTTGATGCGCGGTGGTTCTGTCCCAGGAAAAAAGCTTCTCCCATGCTGTGTTAAAAATTTGGTTCACCTCTTCAAGTGATACTAAGTCAAAAATCCTAAATGCTTCATCTCTTAGTAGAGACAACTCATCCAGTGATTCTTCAAAGAACATCACTCTCCGTAAAGTCTCCGCAAAACTGTTGCTTTTCATGAACTTTTGCCTCCTTAAGATAAATGTTTTGCAATAATATTATTATACAACAATTTACATAAAATGTCAAATTTGCATATTCTGAAAACAAAACTTGTTTTTTTCCTCCGTCCCCAAAAACAAGTTTTTAAAAATCTTCGGTAAACTATTACTAACAATACACTGAAAGGAATGAATTTTATGAAAATAATTGATAAAATTGCATTAGTTCTAGTAATTATAGGAGCTATTAACTGGGGACTTATTGGAATTTTCAATTTTAATTTAGTTGATACTATTTTTGGTACAATGTCTATAATAAGTAGAATAATTTACATTTTAGTTGGAGTTTCTGGTTTATGGGCTATTAAATTATTATTTACAGACAATGACTAGGAAATCAAAATCATTTATCGTTGGAACTAGGTGACAGATTAAAATCTGTCACCTAGTTCCACTACTCTAAAAAAAACAACAGAGACAGATTTTAATCTGTCCCCGCTATTTTATCTATTCTCCTCTACCTTCTGGTAAAGCATTTGGTACTTCGATTGTAACTTTAATTTTCATTATATATGAAATAGCTCTAACAAATTTACTATTTTTAAAGCGTTGCCACAATGATGGTTTAACTTCAACTCTAGTTTGCTCAATATATTCTTTATCTTGCTCAACTTCAGCTGGTGCTTCAACCTCTTCAATTTTCTCTTCTGCTACTGGTTGTAATGCTTCTTCAGGTGTAGGTATTAATTTTAATGCATCTGCTACTTCTATTCCGATATAACTTAAAGCTTTTGACCTATCTTCTATTCTTTCCATATCGATTTCAATATGTAAGTTTGTCTCTAAATTACCAATTCTTGCATTAATAAGTTTTATTGCATCTTGACAATTTTGTGATGTAACAACTTTTGATCTACCTATTATTCCTAAAGTTTCTATTATATCTTCAGAAAAATCTCCTGATATATTCTTTATTGTATCTTTCCAATCTTCTGATTTATTTTCTACAGCATCTAAAGCATCTTTTAAACTAGCAGCTAATGCAATATTTTTTTCTCTTTGTCTAATCAATTCTTCTATTTTCTTTGTGTTTTCCTCAAATTGATTTGTTGCATACTCTACCAATCCATATGCTGCTTTATAAACACTTGCTGGAAAGTTTTTCTTCTTAGGATATTCAATTAAATATGTTTTTATTGATTCAATTAAGTCCTTAAAATATGCATCCTCTTCTAATTGAACAATTTGTTTTTTACTATTTGGATTTATTAATTTTTGAACTTTATCTATGTTTGATAAAATTTTTTCTTCCGTGATTACCATTCTCACGTTTACTATGCCAGATCTAGACATTGTAAACCTTACCTCCTTTATCCTATGTAACGCTTATTTCCGTAAGTCTTTTTCACTTATAGGATTTTTTTCGTTTTCTAATTTCATTATAATTCTATTACAACTTTTCCTTTAAGTCAAGACTTTTTTTGTAATTATTTGTCTTTTTTTAGCTCTGCATATCTTTTAATTTTCATGGTAGTAGTTTTTACAAATTCATCATGTTTAATTTCTAATTTTTTAATTGCTTTATATGATGTTAATCCCTTATTTACTTCTTTTATTATATCCCAAATTATTTTGTAAATTGTATCTTCGTCTAAATCTTTTCCATATTTTTCTTCTATTTCTTCATAATTTGGTATTACTCTAGCAGTAATAATAAGTTCTTTTTCTCCTTCTACCTCTTTACCATATACCATACATTCTTTTATCTCTGGGTGTTTAGAAAGCAATAACTCTATTTCTTCTGGATATATATTTTTTCCATTTTGTGTTACAATAACATTCTTGCTTCTTCCTGTGATATACAAAAATCCGTCTTTATCCATATATCCCACATCTCCAGAGTGGAACCATCTTTTTCCGTCTTCTTCAAAGATAGCTTCTTTTGTAGCTTCTTCATCTTCGTAATAGCCAATCATTAAGGTTTTACTACAAATTAAAACTTCTCCCTCTCCATTTTCATTTGGATTATCTATTCTAAGCTCTGCTCCAACAACAGCTTTACCTGCCGAGCCAACTCTTGTATCAAAATCTGGAGTTAGCGCTGCTATAGGTGCTGTTTCTGTAAGTCCATATCCCTGTAAGAAGAGAATTCCTATATCTTCTACCCATTTTCCTACCTTTGCATCAATAGGAGCTGCTGCAGAAACTATAATTCTAATTCTTCCTCCAAGATTTTCGTATATTTCATTAAACACTTTTCTTTTTATATCTATTCCCACTGCCTTTAAAGCATTCGTAACATGAATCATAGAATTTACTAAACCATCTTTTTTACTTTTCTTTATATTGGCATTTATTTTTCTGTATAAAGTTTCTACTAGTAATGGTACTGTTAAAAGTGCAGTTGGCTTTGTTTCTTGTAAATCTGGTACTATATGCTTTAAGCCTTGGCATACACTTATAGATGCTCCTACGCCAAATGGAAGTAAAAATCCAATAGATGATTCATATGTATGATGTAATGGTAAAATAGACATTAATCTATCTTCTGGAGTAAGCTTTACATATGCAGTAGCAGCGTTAACGTTTTGTGCCAAATTTCTATTGCATAGCATAACCCCTTTTGCATTTGAAGTTGTACCAGAAGTGAAGATTAAAACTTTGAATTCATCTGGGTCTATTTCAATTTCCATAAAGCTATTGTCTCCACCATTATAGATGATTTTACCTTCTTCTATTAAGTAATCTAATCCTACAAATCTTCCATTTATTTCTTCGTTTGAGTTCATTTGTATAAAATATTTTACATCTGGTAAATTCTCTGCTACTTTTTTAATAACGTCTGCTTTTTTTGTTGAAAAAATTACCGCAGAAGCTTTTGCTCTTTTTATTACATTTTCTATTTCGTTTTCAGGTAGCTCTTTGTCAACTGGAACTGCGATACCTGCTCCACAAAGCATTGTCATATATGATAAATACCAATGATGTGTGTTCTCTCCTATTATAACAATTCTTGTATCTTTTAAATTTAATTTTCTAATTAATGCTGTACCAAACCCTATAACTTCATTTTTAAATTGGTTATATGTAATTTCTGTCCAATCCTCTTTTGGATTAAACTTTTCAAGCAAAAGTGTTCTGTCTGCGTATTCTTTAGATGAATTAATAAACATTTCTTTTACAGTAGTAAAATTAGTACCATCATAATTCTTCTTATTTTTCTTGTTTTGATTTTCTTCTGCCTTTTTTATTTTTTCATAATCTACCTTAACTTCGTCAATATCATCTATTCCCTTCATGTTAAACTTTGGAAATTTAAAATCAGGTATTTTAAAATCTTTTAATATTCTCATTTTTTACATCCCTTCTATAAAACAACTTTGAGTTTCGCTTTCTTACAAATTATATTATAAGTTTATCACTTTTTTTCATCTTTTACGCTTTTAATTTTCTAATAAATAATAGGTCTATCTCATTAAATAAATCTTGAACATTAACTTCTTCGTGTTTCATTTTATAAATAAAGCTAGAGCAAGTAAATCCAAATATTCCAGACGCAATTACATCTGCATCTTTGTTTACTATCTCTCCTTTTTTTATTCCTTCTTTTACTATCTCTTCTATCATTTGTATATATTCAAAAACATATTTTTTACATAGTTTGCTTCTATCATCATTGCCCCAAATTTGGCTTAAGATAATAGTCATAAAATCTTCGTACTTAAATAGTATTTTTATTTGTATTAAAACAATTGCTCTAATTTTATCTAATGAATTACTTAATTTTTCTGTTTTAATGCTTATACTATTCTTTAAAAGCTTTACACCTTCATCAACTAAAAAGTTAAATATCTCCTCTTTGCTAGAAAAATGATAATACAATGTTCCTTTTGCTACCCCTACAGTTGCAGTAATTTCTTCTATGCTTGTTGCAGCATATCCTTTATCTGCAAATAACTGCATGGAAGCCTCAAATATCTTTCTTTTTGTTTTATTCATTCACTTCACCCTCAACTTGTGTCCTTTTTAGTATTTCACAGAAGTGACACTCCTTTTTGTGCAAATTCTTACACGTTTTGGACACTCCTTAATAATTAATTATATTTCTCTTTAAAGCTATTCTTATTATATAATTTATTTACAAATTATGCAAGTAGTTTGAGTAATTTGCCTACTATGTGCAACGAGGTGACAGATTAAAATCTGCCACCATCGCTTCACTTATTTCTTTATTTTCTTCTATCCAATGTATCTAAATTGTCTAACGCTTTACCAGTTCCTAATGCCACACATGATACTGGCTCCTGTGCAATCATTACACTAATGCCTGTTTTAGTTTGTAATAATTTATCTAATCCATCTATTAAGCAGCCCCCTCCAGTCATATAAATTCCTCTATCACTGATGTCTGCTGCAAGCTCTGGAGGCGTTTTCTCTAAAACAGAATGAACACTATCAACTATCATCATAGCTGGCTCTATTAATGCTTCTAGCATCTCACTTGAATGAATTGTTACATTCTTTGGAAGTCCTGTAATTAAGTCTCTTCCTCTAATTTCCATTTCTGTGTCTTGGATTTTTGGATATACACACCCAACATTTATTTTCAAATCTTCTGCTGTTCTCTCTCCTATCATTATATTGTGTTTTCTTTTTATATATTTAACAATTGCCTCATCGAATTTGTCACCAGCAACTTTTAAAGATTCGCTTACAACAGAGCCACCTAATGAAATTACAGCTATATCGGTAGTTCCTCCACCAATGTCTACTACCATATTGCCACATGGTTTTGATATATCAATTCCTGCTCCAATAGCAGCTGCAATAGGCTCCTCTATAAGGAACACCTTTCTTGCTCCAGCCTGTGATGCTGCATCAATAACTGCTTTTTTCTCCACCTCTGTTACTTGTGAAGGAATACAAATCATAATTCGTGGAGAGAAGATAAATTTACCACATATTTTGTTTATAAAATACTTAAGCATTTTTTCGGTAACAGTATAATTAGAAATAACACCATCTCTCAAAGGTCTTGTTGCTACTATGTTTCCAGGTGTTCTACCTAACATTCTCCTTGCTTCTTTTCCCACTGCTAACACTTCACCTGTGTTGTTATCAACGGCAACCACAGAAGGCTCTCTTAAAACTATACCTTTTCCCTTTACATATGCTATAACTGTTGCAGTTCCTAAATCTATGCCTATGTCTTGTCCCCACTTAAACATCTTTATCTTTCCTTTCCCATATTTCAATAATGTTTCATTTCTGTTACATTTTCGTTACAATTATATTACATTTATTACAAAATAGCAAATACTTTTTGTAAATTTAAATAAAAAACCTTTTAATATATATTACTATTATATTAAAAGGCTTTTGTTTTATACATTTATATTCAAATTTGTTCTCTATATTAATTATGCAATTTATTCATTATTGGCATTTACAACTGTAACAAAAAAACTATCAACATTATCTCTCTTAAATTTTAATTCATACGATTTTGTTTCTCCAGCTGCCATTGTATCTATTTCTATATACTCGGTTCCAACTAATTTTAAATTTTCATCAAATAATGCAAAAAATAAATTTTTTCCGTTAACTTCATTTTCGCTCTCGTTTTTTAATTCCCCTTTTATATATCCATTCACATTTGTTGCCTTTGCTTCTTGTACAGTAATAGTCGGGGTAGTGCTATCAATTTCTATTATAGATATATTGTGATACATGGTCTTGATAGCTAAAATACTACCTATTGTTACAAATGCAAATAATAATATAAACCAAATGAAATATCTTCTTAAGTTTCTGGTTTGAACTCTGGTATCAATAAACCAAAAATCATCATAACTCATATAATTTCATTCCTTTCTATATTATTTACATCTTTCTAAATACTCCTATTACTTTTCCTAATATTGCACAATCTGGTACAATAATTGGGTCCATTGTACTGTTTTCTGGTTGTAATCTAATATGATCTTTCTCTTTATAAAATGTTTTTACTGTAGCTTCATCATCAATTAAAGCAACTACAATCTCTCCATTTTCAGCAACATTTTGTACTCTAACTAAAATATAATCGCCATCTAAAATTCCAGCTTCAATCATACTCTCTCCAGTAACAACAAGCATAAAGCAATTTCCATTTCCCACAAATTCCAATGGTATAGGGTAAGTGTCAGTAACATTTTCTACTGCTAATATTGGCGCACCAGCAGTAATTTTACCTATAACTGGAACATCTACCATTTCCTTTTTGTTATAAAACGCTTTGCCCGGTGTTACCTTTTTCCTATTAGGGTAATAAAAAGCATCTTCTTTTTTTAGTACTCTTAAAGTTCTACCCTTTTGATTTTCCTTTTTGATATACCTTAATTCTTCGAGTTGTTTTAAATACATATGTACTGTAGCAGTAGAGCTTAGTCCTACAGCTTTACCTATTTCTCTTACAGATGGAGAATAACCGTTTTTTTCAATTTGTTTTGTAATGTATCTAAGTATTTGTTTTTGTCTAGTATTTAACTCTTTCTTATTTCCGTTCTTATCTACCTTAACCAATTTTTTTCCCCCTTAAAAACCAATTTAACAATATATTATCATACAAACAAAAAAATGTCAAACACTTTTTCGGTTTTTTATTAAAAAATAGAAAAATAGGGACAGGTGTATTGGTCCACTTTTTAACGTCTGTCCCTATTTTTCTACTTACCTCAGTCTTCCCATTCTAGCTCGTAGTCATCACAATATCTCCATCCTTTATGCCCATTTCTTTTAGTTTTTGATTAACGCCTAAATTGTCTAGGCTCTTTTGGAAGTAGTACAAAGACTCGTTATCTTCTATGTTTACTCTTCTCATTACTCTTTCTACCGCTTTTCCTCTAATCACAAACATACCGTCTTCTTTTGTTATTGTGTATTCATCTTTATCCTCCAAAGTGTATACTTTTCTATCTTCTATTTCTATCAAATCCTCTTTTGGCAATGTTTTCAAAACTTCAGCTACATGTTTTATTAATTCAGATATTCCTTCTCCGGTTGCAGCAGAAATTTTAAATATTTCCATATTGTTTTCTTTGGCAACTTTTTCTAACTCGTTATACAAGTTTTCATCTTGCATTACATCTATTTTATTTGCCACAATAATTTGCTTTCTTTTACTTAATTTCTCACTATATTTCTTTAATTCTTCATTTATAGTGTGAAAATCTTGTACTGGATTTCTTCCCTCTGAGCCAGATACATCTATTACATGAAGTAATAATCTTGTTCTCTCTATATGGCGTAAGAATTGAAGTCCAAGTCCTGTTCCTTCACTTGCACCTTCTATTATTCCTGGAATATCTGCAATAACAAAGCTATCTCCATAATCTGTTTTTACCACACCCAGATTTGGCTCCAATGTAGTAAAATGATAATCTGCAATTTTAGGAGTTGCTGATGTAGTCATTGAAAGGAATGTTGATTTACCCACATTTGGAAATCCGATTAACCCAACATCTGCAAGGAGTTTTAATTCTAATATTAGCTCTTTTTCTTCTCCTTTTTCTCCATCTTGTGCAAATCTAGGAGCTTGTCTTGTTGATGTAGCAAAATGAGAATTTCCTTTGCCCCCTCTGCCACCTGCAAGAATTAACTCTTTTTGTCCAGGCTCAGATAAGTCTGCCAATATTTTATTTGTTTTGGCATCTCTAATAATTGTACCAATTGGCACTTTTATGACTAAATCTTCCCCACTTTTTCCATATTTGTGGGCGCCTTCACCATTCTTACCATTTTCTGCTTTAAATTTTTTATTATATCTAAAATCTATTAATGTATTGCTGTCTGGGTCAACTTGAAAATATATGTCTCCGCCTTTGCCACCATCTCCGCCATCTGGTCCACCTGCGGCTACATACTTTTCTCTTCTAAATGAAATGGCACCGTTTCCACCATTTCCAGCCTTAGCAATTATTTTTACGTAATCTGTAAACATCTTCATTTTTCCTTTCTATTTTTAATCTCCAAAATAGTCAAGCCTCATAGCCTTCTTAACCTTTTTCATTGTCTCTTTTGCAGTTTGTCTTGCTTTTTCAGTACCAGTTATCAACAATTTGTCTACTAACTCTGGTCTATCTTCATAGTATTTTCTCTTTTCTCTCATTGGCGCTAAAAAGTCTATTATATTTTGTGCTAGTTGCTTTTTGCATGCTACGCAACCTCTTTTTCCTGCTTTACATTCTTCACAAACAGTTTTGCAGTCTTCTTTATTAGTAAATAAATTGTGGTAATATGCCACCATACACACATCTGGATTTCCCTTATCATCTTTTCTAATTCTTGCAGGGTCTGTAACTGCACTCATAACTTTTTTTGTTATCTCTTCTGGAGTATCTGAAAGATAAATTGCATTGCCAAGTGATTTACCCATTTTTTCATTTCCATCTAGTCCTTTAATTCTCTTTGAGCCAGATAAAACCGCTTCTGGCTCTTTTAAAGTCTCTCCATAGATACTATTAAATTTTCTTACTATCTCCCTACATTGCTCTATTAATGGCAATTGGTCCTCACCTACTGGTACCAATTCTCCCTCAAAACAAGTTATATCTGCTGCTTGACTTACAGGATATCCTAAAAAACCATATGTAACACTTTCTCCAAAGATATCTCTTTTTTGAGCAATTTCTGTCTTTACAGTAGGATTTCTTTCAAGCCTTGCAATAGTAACTAGGTTAGAATAAAACACTGTAAGCTCTGCCACCTCTGGTATCATAGACTGAATATATATTGTTGTTTTTTCTGGGTCAATTCCAACAGATAAATAATCTAGCATAACCTCTCTTACATTTTTTCTAACTTTTTCTGGATTATTGAAATTATCTGTCAAAGCCTGTACATCTGCAATTAAAATGTATGGCTCGTACTTTCCAGAATTTTGCATTTCTACTCTTGTTTTTAGCGAGCCAAAATAATGACCTATATGTAATCTTCCTGTTGGTCTATCACCAGTTAGAATTCTTTTCTTCTCCATCTTTCTCCTCCTTATTTCTATGTAATTTGCGCATTAAGGACACTCCTTTTTGTTCAGATTCTTGCACAAAAAGGAGTGTCCCTAATGTGCAAGTTCTACTTTCCTTTTATTTTTCCTTTTAAAACCAACGTAATAAAATAAATTGCGCCTGAAATTATTACTATCATTGGGCCTGTTGGTATATTACAATAATACGATGCTATTAATCCAACTATTCCCGAGAATAGCGAAAATATTACTGCATATAAATGATACCATCTCATATTTTTCGCTATGTTTCTGCTTGATGCAGCAGGCAATATGAGTAATGAATTTATTAATAATATACCTATCCATCTGATTGAAATCATTACTACTATTGCAATTAGTACTGCAAAAATATTGTCTATCTTTTTTGTTTTTATTCCTTTGCTTCTTGCTAAAGTTGTATTAATACTTATTAAGTGTAATTTGTTAAATGTAAAATACCAAAATACTAGCACCACAATTGCTATTAAGAAAACATATAGAATTTCTGTTTCTGTTATACTTAATATGTCTCCGACTAAGTAGCTTGAATATTGGTTAAAGCTTCCTGTTTGTGCTAATATTGCAAGTCCTAGAGCAATCGCTATTGATGAAAATACACTTATTATTGTATCTGCTCCATAGGTTGTTTTATTTTTTACATAGTTTAAAAGTAGTGCAAACCCTATTGCAAATATTATCATGCCAATGTTTAAATTGCTTATTCCCAGTAAACTTCCGAATTGCAATTCCTGTTAATGCAGAATGTCCTAGGGCATCTGAGAAAAACGCCATTTTATTATTTACTATCATGGTTCCAAGTATTGCAAATATTGGCGAAATTAATATTATAGCTATTAATGCATTTTTCATAAATTGATAATCTATGAATTCAAAAGGCAGTATTACTTCTAATATATTGTTTATTACTTCCATTTTTATATTTCCCCTTATTTTTAGTTTAGTTCTCCAAAGCGATTCCTAAACTCCAAACTCCTAAACACATCCTCCGGCTTTCCCTCTTTAATAACTTCCTTGTCTAGCAAAATCACTTTATCTGCATATTTATTTGCCAAATCCAAATCATGTGACACCATAATTATTGACATATCATATTCAGATTTTAGCTTATTTATAATTTGGTAAAAATCTTGTATACCATTTCTATCTATTCCAGATACCGGCTCGTCTAGTATAAGTAAATTTGGAGTTGGCTTTGTAGCAATTGCAATTAGCACACGCTGTAACTCTCCTCCAGATAAATCTCCAATGCTTTTATCTATTAATTCTTCTGCGCCAAAGATTTTTAAATGCTCTTTTATTTCGGCATATATCTTTTTATCTTTTCTTAAAAATACTGGTATATGCGAAATAGCAGATGCAAACAAATCATGTACAGTAGTAGGCATGTGCCTTTCTACATTAATGCTTTGTGGTACATAGCCTATTTTTATTTTTCTAGTTATATTATCTTTTTTGTCTACAAAAGTAATGTCTCCAGTATGTGGCACTTCACCTAAAATTGCCTTTAGAAGAGTGCTCTTGCCTGCGCCATTGCGTCCAATAATAACTGTAAGCTCACCACAATGAATGTGAATGCTTACATCTTTAAGTATTACTTCATTTCCAATTTTAACTCCAATATTATTTATTTTTGTACAGTGTAACCCACAAGCTTTCTCCATTTTCTCACATCCCTTCTTACGGTATCAGCTTTAAGTTATATTTATCTTCAATGTTTTACTCAAGCTATTTATATTAAGAAAAATAATGTACTAATTATGCCATTTGACTGCCTACGAAATACATTGACTATCGTTTTACTTTAAAATGCGCTCTCCAAAATATTCAAATTTTCTCTCATTTGATTTATGTATGCATCTTTAACAAGTTTTCCTGTTAAACCAGAATTAAGTTCAAGTATTTGTGCACCAATCTCATTTGCTATCGTCTCAGCATTTGCTTTATTATCATTTTTATCAACAATTATAATCTGTATATTTTCTTGTTTTACTTTATCTATTATACTGCTAAGCATATCTGCAGACATTGTGCTTTCTTCGTGGTCAGTTGCGATTGTTGTCATTTCTATTCCTAGCTCTTGCCCCAAATATTCAAAAGCCTCATTTAAACATATTGCTTTTTCTCCGTCCAAGTTTTGCAAATTGTTTTCAAAATCGTTTTTTAACTCTTCTAGTTTTTGTACATATTCATCTGTATTTTTCTGATACACTTCTGCATTTTCTTGGTTTATATTAATAAGCTCTTTTGATATGCTTTTAACCTGTAGAATATAATTATCTATGCTTGTCCAAATATGTGCATTTACCCCATCTGTTCCGAGAATCACATTTTGAGCTTCTTTGCTAGAATCAATTATATTCATATCTTGGTTAGATGCTAATATCTTTTCTATAAAGCTTTCCATACCAAGTCCATTCATAATAAATATATCTGCATTTTCAACTTTTTTCATGTCTTCTGTAGTCAATGTATAGTCATGCAAACAGCCCACATTTACATCCGCCATATTTTCAAGCTCAATGTTTTGCGCTCCATCTGTAATATTTTCTGCAATAATATACATTGGATAAAACGATGTCAATATTTTTACTACTCCATCGTCTTTGCTTTCTCTATTATTTCTATTTATATTCAAAATCACAAGCGCCGCTATTATTCCAAGCACTACAATTGCAATTATTATATATTTGGTTACTTTTTTCATCAATATTCACATTCCTTTTTTGTGGCATACTTACTCGTAAATCTCTCATTTAACTACATTATATATAATACCATTTTTTGTATAAATTTTCAATATACCCCGTAAAAGATTGTTAAGTAGACTTTAATTTTTTTATATACCTAAAATCTGATTAATTTAGGCACCTTTTTATCTCTTCTATGCTGTTCTTTGCGGCCTCATAACCATACTCAAAGCAATGATAAATTTTGCTTGTTTCCAGTAATCCCATTTTATCTGTATGTATATTAAGCACATAATCACTCTTTTTTATTTCTTCTTCTATTATCTTGTTTCCCATTATATCAATTGTCCTCATTATTATATCCATAACATTACTATCTTTGCCAAAATTATCTTCGTCAAACTTTACTGCTATAACCTTGTCTGCACCTTGCTTTCTTACTTCATCTACTGGCACATTATCTAGTGCTCCTCCGTCCATGAATGCGTGCTTTTCCATGGTGCATAGGTTAAATACGGCAGGAAAACTGCTACTAGCCCTTACTGCTTTTCCAATATTTATATCTGTTATATATTTTTCATTATTGACGACTTCTGCCTCTGGCACCTGATTTGTAAAAATATATTCCTTTGCATCAAGAATGTCCACAGTAGGAATTACTATAGGCATTTGTATATTATTTATGTTCTCTACATTTTTATTTTTCGCTAGTAAATCAAAAACCTCTTCTATATTCTCTCCTTTTCTAAAACCTCTTAAAGTTGTTTTTCTATCTACTAAATTCTTAATTCCATCAAGAAAATAAAATCTACTTTCTCCAATTATCTTTCTGTAATTTTCTTGAAAAAGATTATATATCTCATCAGTTTTATAGCCTATTGCATATAAACTGGCAATCATACTGCCAGCACTTGTTCCACCTATTATGTCTATGTTTATACCATTTTCTTCTAAAGCCTTAATCACACCAGCATGTGCAATTCCTTTCATGCCACCACCAGATAAAGCTAAACCAATTTTCATACAATCCTCCGTTCCGTCTTTTGCTTGGCGCAGTCTCTTGCAGTAAGTGTATATTTTTCGATTAAATTACAACTATACACTTATTCTATTGTATTTATTATTTGCTTTTTAGTGATTTTTAAACATAAATAGTGCAATTTATATGCTTCTTGGTTGCAGTGCACAAAAAAAGAGAAATTTTGGGACAGATTTAAATCTGTTTCTAAATTTCTCTTTCTATCGATTGGACTTTTGGACTGTCCCCTCTGTTCCATTTCTGGAGCAATGGAACCGTCCCCCTGTTCCACTATTCAGCTGTATATGGTAATACTGCTATTTGTCTTGCTCTTTTTACTGCTAGTGTTATATCCCTTTGATGTTTTGCACATGCTCCTGTTGCTCTTCTTGGTAGTATTTTTCCTTTATCATTAACAAATTTCCTTATTTGCTCAGCATTTTTATAATCTAATACTAAGTTTTTGTCTGCACATAAAGGACATACTTTCTTTCTCATTTTTCTAAATCTTGGGTTATAATCACTATCGTTGTTATTTCTATTATTTCTTTTATTCTTTTTATTGTCAGCCATTATTCTTACCCCCTTACTTGACTAAATATAAGGTTTAAGTAGTTTTTCAAGTATTCATAATTTTTATATATTCTGATTTTTTACTTGTTCCGGTTTAACTACACATTCTATTAGAATGGCAAATCATCACCTGAAGATATTTCAAAATCAGAATTTGTACTTGCTCCAGTACTTGGCATTGTACCAAATGTTGCATCAAAGTTTGCAGAAGTGCTATCTGCATCTCTTTTGCTATCTGCAAAATATGCTTCCTCAGCAACAACTTCTGTTACATAATGCTTTTGTCCTTGGTCATCATCCCAAGTTCTAGTTTGAATTCTTCCTACAATTCCTACTTGTTGACCTTTTTTAAAATATTTGCTACAAAATTCTCCTAATTTTCCCCAAGCGACTATGTTTATAAAGTCTGCTTGTCTTTCTTCACCTTGTCTTACAAATCTTCTATTAACTGCTAAGCTAAAAGAAGCTACAAGTGTATTACTTGTTTGAGTGTATCTCACTTCTGGGTCTCTTGTTAATCTTCCCATTAAAATTACTTTGTTCATATTTTTCACCTTTTACCTTTCTATATTAAAGGCCCCCGAATGGGTATAGTAATTAGTTATTTCTTTATTACTATAAATTTAATTACTTCATCAGTAATTCTGTAGTTTCTCTCAAGCTCTGCAATTAAGCTTGGATTAGCTTCAAAGTCGTATACTACATAATATCCTTCTTTGTTTTTCTTAACTTCATAGGCTAATTTCTTTTTGCCTAATTCGCTAACTTTTTCTACTTTTCCGTCAGTATTAATTAATGTTTGGAATCTTTCAATAAGCTCTTTCATTGCATTTTCCTCAACATTAGGATTAATAATGACAACACTCTCGTATTTGTTCATTACCGTTCACCTCCTCTTGGATAAATAACCTATGGACATCGCCATAAGTAAGGAAAAAATAGCAATGCTATTTTTTAAGCATTACTATTTTACCACAGTTTTTGGGCATTTGCAAGTGTTTTAGTATAAGTTTTCAAGCTTATTCTCCGCTCGGCTTCTAATTTATTATTTTCTGTCATGTATTCACCTAATTTTCCATTTTCTAACATACTTAATACTCTAAGCTATTAGCATCCAAAAGGAAATCATATATGCTCATTAATATAATTCCATTATCATATCGAGACCTTTTAACATTATCTCCCACTACTATTATTTTCTTAAAGAAATCATTCACATTTAGCAAAGATTTTTGCTCTTGTTTTACTTTTTCTTCAGTTCTCATTTCAAGAGCTGATTGAATATAAATTTTATTATTTCCTTTATTTGCCACAAAGTCAATCTCTAGTTGCTTTCTTGCATCTCCTTCACGTATATCTACAGAGCCAACGTCAACATTATATCCACGTTTTTTTAATTCTATATAAATAACATTTTCCATTGTATGAGATACCTCTTCACTTTGCCTAAAATCTAAAAATGAATTTCTTATTCCCATATCTGTAAAATAATATTTTTGAGGTGTCTCAATAAATTTCTTTCCTCTTACATCAAATCTTCTTGCTTTCTCTATCATAAAAGCATCTTGCAAATATCTTAAATAGTTATATATAGTTTTATCTGTCATTACTGATGTTCTGTCTCTTTCCTTAAAATTATTTGACAATTTTAATGGATTCGTAAGGCAACCTATGTCAGAAGCAATTATTTGTACTAGCATTTCTAATTTTTCTTTATTTTGAATATTGTTTCTATCTACAATGTCATTTATATATACGTTATCCTTTTGTGCCCTTAAATAATTTATTTTGCTATTATCTGTTTTGGCTAATACTGTTAAAGGTAAACCTCCAAAAGTATAATATTCACTTAATGCCCTTTCTTCAGAGCCTTCATAGACAGAATAAAATTCTGAAAAAGATAAGGGATATACTCTTATTTCGTCTCCTCTGCCTCTAAATTCTGTTACAATATCAGATGATAAGAATTTTGAATTGCTGCCAGTAACATATATATCAACATTATCTATATGCATAAACCCGATTAATACTGATTCAAAATCTTTAACTTCTTGAATTTCATCTAATAATATAAAGTATTTATTTTCATCTTTAATTAGTCCTCTTATATATTCATCTAGTACATCTGGATTTAAATATTTTTTATTTTTACTTTCATCCAAACTTAATTGTATTATGTGTTCTTCGTCTATTCCTTGCTCTATAAGATAATTTTTAAATATTACATTCAACAAATAAGATTTTCCACAGCGTCTAATTCCAGTAACTATTTTTATAAGCTGATTATCAATTCTATCTACAAATTCTTTTAAATAATAATCTCTTTTTATCTCCATACCGAGCGCCTCCATTACGAATTTTTTCCGTTTACGGAACTTTTTCGTAATAATTATAACACAAAATTTATTATTTAGTCAATTTTTTATTACAAATTTCTTATTTTCTATGAACTGATGAAACTCGTGGACAAATTTAAATCTGTCCCCATCGTTTCAATGAATTTTAGTCATAAAACTTGTTTTTTTCTCCGTCCCAAAAAACAACATGAAAAAATTTGACACATTTTTCATTTTATAGTAATATACTACCATAACTTAAGAATAGCTTTACAAATACATAAATAATTAAAGGAAAGGAGTTTGTTTATTTTTAAGCGCCTGGACGTAGTGCTTACTACGTTGACGAGGAAGAAACTTATCGAAATTTTCGGCGGATGGTTTCTTGGCATTTGGTTACTGCCACAAATATTGGCTAAAGCCTGATAGTAATATCAGTATACAAAGCTAATAGGGTAATCTTTATTTGTAATGCTTTCTTAAAGCTACAGCCTTTGAAAATATTATTAGTATAAATTCAATTTTTTTATGAATTTACTGTAATTTTCTCAAAATGGTTATTTATTTAAGGAGGTATTTTTTTATGTGTGGTATAGTCGGATACGTTGGTAGCAAAAAGGCTACACCAATATTAATTGATGGACTTTTAAGTCTTGAATATAGAGGTTATGATTCTGCTGGAATTGCAACTATTGAAAATGCTGGAATTAAAGTGATGAAGGATAAAGGCAGAGTTAATAATTTAAATAATTTAGATGGTATTAATGAGCTAGAAGGTACTGTGGGAATTGCACACACTAGATGGGCAACTCATGGCAAGCCTTCAAAGGAGAATGCTCACCCTCATATGGATAACAGCGGTACTTTTGCTGTTGTGCATAATGGTATTATAGAGAATTATACTGAGCTTAGAGAATTTTTAACCGAAAAAGGATACACATTTCTTTCTCAGACAGATACAGAGGTTATCCCAAATTTGATACATTATTATTACACCAATGGTCCTGTTTCTATTCTAAAAGATGAGAAGGAGAAATTCTTAGGTGCTGTGAAATCAGCTACTTATGATTTAAAAGGAAGTTATGCTATAGAGGCTATTTCCCCACTTTGTCCTGATGAGGTTATAGTTGTTAGAAAAGATAGCCCTCTTGTAATTGGTAAAGGTGATGGTGAAAACTTTATAGCTTCTGATATTCCAGCAATTTTGAAATATACAAAGGATTTCTATTTGCTAGATGATAATGAATTTGCCGTTGTTACAAAAGATTCTGTGAGATTTTTTGATAACAGCTTAGAAGAGCATAATAAAGCAATAAAAAATATTGAATGGGATGCAAACGCTGCTGGCAAAGACGGATATGAAGATTATATGTTAAAAGAAATTTATGAGCAGCCAACTGCTATAAGAGAGACAATTGGCTCAAGATTCCGCTTAGGAGAAAAATGTTCTTTTGATGACATAGAGATTTCTAAGGAATATTTAAGCGGTATAAATAAAATATATATTGTCGCATGTGGTACAGCAATGCATGCAGGCTTAGTTGGAAAGAATTTGATGGAGAAGTTATGCAAAATACCTACAGAAGTAGATATTGCTTCAGAATTCAGGTATAGGGACCCATTAATAGATAGTCATACATTTTGTATATACATTAGCCAATCTGGTGAAACTGCAGATACTATAGCTGCACTAAAACTTGCAAAGTCAAAAGGAGCTAAAACTTTAGCAATTTCAAATGTTATTGGAAGCTCTATTACCAGAGAGGCAGATTACTCAATCTACACACATGCTGGACCTGAAATAGCTGTTGCATCTACAAAAGCATACACATCTCAAGTAGTATTAATAGCAATACTTGCAATGTATTTTGCTGAAATATTAGAAAGCTGCTCAAAAGAAGAAATCGAGCAATTAAAAAATGACATGATAGATTTACCTTCAAAAATTGAAAAAATACTAGATGACTCAGATGCAATTAAAGAATTTGCAAACAAAGTTTATACAGAAAAAGATATGTTCTTCTTAGGTCGAGGAACAGATTACAATGTTGCTTTGGAAGGCTCATTGAAATTAAAAGAAATATCATACATTCACTCTGAAGCATATGCAGCAGGTGAGCTAAAACACGGACCTATTGCACTTATTGAAAATGGTGTTACAGTAATCGGAATTATTACTAACCCAAGCTTGGTAGAAAAATCAATTAGTAATATTCAAGAAGTTATTACTAGAGGAGCAAAAACTTTGGTAATTACAAATCAAATATTGCCAAATGCACATTTTGATTATGTTATAAATATACCTGAAACAAATCCTTTAATCTCACCTATTTTATCTGTAATCCCTATGCAACTTCTTGCTTACTACATCTCCAAGTTCAAAGGTTTAGATGTAGATAAACCAAGAAACCTTGCAAAATCAGTTACTGTAGAGTAGTGGAACAAGAGGACGGTCCCTATGTTCCATTTCTGGAACATAGGGACCGTCCTCTTGTTTTGTTTGATATGAATTTTGCCTTTTTATGTAAAAACTATACAATAAATTTTAACCGCAGTATAATTTTTAGTACCACAAGCAATGCCGCTCCTGGGACTCCCAACAATCCTACTATAATTGCAGTCAAAAGATTTAAACCAATGTGGAATCCAAAATTCATTCCCACCAGATTTATAATATATATTAGAATTCCACCTAAAACAGAATTTATAACTAACTTTAAAATACTTTTAAGTGGTATGATAAATATCTTACCAAATATAAATAAAAAAATTATACATGCTAAAAATGTGATTACTGTATTTAAATCCATATTTATTATCAGCCCTCTCCCATAATCTAATTTTACAATAAAAGTTTCAATTCGCAATACAATACAATATTATGACTTACTAATAAATATGAATTATTTTGGACAAATATGCTTGTTTATTTTTCTATGCTTTATTCTTCCTTATATAAATTTCATTTATCATGTCTAGCACAATTCCTTTTTTCTGCGCCTTTTTCATTAAATAATCTAACTTTGTTTGATTAGCCTTTATTTGATATGAGTAATAATCAATAAGCCCCTCTTCTGCATATTCGAAGTTCTTGTGTGCAGAGTCCAATTCGTTTTTTGTCTTAATAATACTTACAATAAGCTCTAAATTTTTCTCATCTTCAGACTTGTCCTCAATTTTGTTTTCTCTTACATACTCTTCATATGACATAATTTTCCTCCACTCAAACATAATTTATTACCATTATATGCAAAAATGTCAAAATTATGCATAATAGCATCTATAGGAGGCAAACTTGTTTAATAGTATTAAAGTTTGATATGTCCTGCAACGGTAGTTATATTTAAATAATCTCACTCCGTCCCGACGGAGCTCCCTGCTCCGTTCGATTATTTAAATATAAACTCCCTGCGCGGACTTTAAGTAAATCTATACTATTAAACAAGTTTGCCTCCTAGGTATTACCTATTACATAGAATTGCAGTAATATTATTGATATTTTTCCAATTTGGTGGTAAAATAAGTCATGTGAAAGTTCAAGGAGGATAAATATGATAGATATTAAATTTTTAAGAGAAAATCCTGATGCAGTTAAGGAAAACATTAAGAAAAAGTTTCAAGATTACAAATTAGTTTTGGTAGACGAAGTATTGGAGCTTGATAAGAAAAACAGAGATGCTAAATTGAAAGGCGATGAATTGCGTAGTAAACGAAATTCACTAAGCTCTGAAATTGGTAATCTTATGAGAAATGGCAAAAAAGATGAAGCAGAAAAAATAAAGGCTCAAGTTCAAGAAATAAATAATGAATTAGAAGAAAACGAAAAATTAGAAACAGAATATTCTGATGCAATAACAGAAAGAATGATGAAAATTCCAAATATGATACATGAATCTGTACCTATTGGTGAAGATGACAGCAAAAATGTGGAAATAGAAAAGTTTGGCGAGCCAGTTGTACCAGATTATGAAATTCCATACCATGCAGATATAATGGAAAGTTTTAATGGCTTAGACTTAGATTCTGCACGTAGAGTTGCAGGTAATGGTTTCTATTATTTGATGGGAGATATTGCAAGACTACATTCAGCAATTCTTTCTTATGCAAGGGATTTTATGATAAATAAAGGATTTACGTATTGTATTCCACCTTTTATGATACGTAGCGATGTTGTTACAGGTGTTATGAGTTTTGAAGAAATGGATGCAATGATGTATAAAATAGAAGGCGAAGATTTATATCTAATTGGAACTAGTGAGCATTCTATGATTGGAAAATTTAAAGGTCAAATTTTGCAAAAGGCTGACATGCCATATACAATGACATCATATTCTCCATGTTTTAGAAAAGAAAAAGGAGCACATGGTATAGAAGAGCGTGGTGTTTACCGTATCCATCAATTTGAGAAGCAAGAAATGATAGTTGTTTGCGAGCCAGAAGATAGTTGGAAATGGTATGATAAATTATGGTCATATACTGTAGAACTATTTAGAAGCATGGATATTCCAGTTCGTACTCTTGAATGTTGCAGTGGAGATTTGGCTGACTTGAAAGCTAAGAGTTGCGACGTAGAAGCTTGGAGTCCAAGACAAAAGAAATATTTTGAAGTTGGTAGCTGCTCTAATTTAACTGATGCTCAAGCACGTCGTTTAGGGATTAGAATAAAAGGTGAAAAAGGTAACTATTTTGCACATACTTTAAACAATACTGTTGTCGCCCCACCTCGTATGTTAATTGCATTCTTAGAAAACAATTATAATGAAGATGGTAGTGTAAATATTCCAGAAGTGCTACGTCCATACATGGGTGGAGCTGAAAAGATTGTTGGAAAGGAAAGAAAGTATGTTAATTAAAAATCCGGAATTTAAAATTTCGGCAGTTAGTCCTAAGCAATATCCTGACGATGGGCTTCCTCAAATTGTATTAGTTGGGAAATCAAATGTTGGTAAATCTTCCTTTATTAATACAATGGTTAACAGGAAAAAGCTTGCTAGAACTAGTAGTGAGCCTGGTAAAACGAGACAGATTAATTTTTATAATATGGATAATAAGTTCTATTTTGTTGATTTGCCTGGATATGGCTATAGCAAAATGTCTAAGCAGGAGCAAATTAAAGTTGGCAATTTTATTGAAGAATATTTATCTAAAAGTGCAAATATCGCTTTGATTATATTCTTAATAGATATTAGACATTCTCCAACAGAGAATGATAGATTGATGTATCGCTATATAATAGATACTAACAAGCCTTGCATCATAGTTGCAAATAAAGCTGATAAGATTGCTGTAACCAAAGTTGATACTCAAGTTCAGAATTTGCAAGATGAATTAAATCCTTTACATGATTTATGCTTTTTTCCTTTTTCTTCCGAGAGGAAAATTTATGCTGAAAGCGTTTGGCAAAAAATAGAAGAGTATATTCATTTATAATTTCTTCATTAAAGCAAGTTCCTAAATAATGGGTTTTCTAGAAACATGCGTAATATGTTATTTCAAAATAACGTTGACTTTTTATGTAAAAAGAACTATAATAGATATATGTTCATTTTGAACTGTTAAGGGTTCGTTTGTTCAGAATTGAGCAAATAATTTTTGGAGGTGCCATTTATGGCAAAGAAAGAGCAAAAATTAATCTATTGGTTCCGGACTACAAAGGAACTAGAGAGAGCTATGCTAGCTGCTTTTCATAGCTTTACTTCTCTCAACCATGAAGTTGCCAAACGCAACCTCTTGTACTTCACTCCTTGCAATTCGCTATTGTTTGACAATAATATAATAACTGCTATTCAGCAGAATGGCGGCATTCAAGTGAGCGAAGAGGAAGCTGAGCAATTGAAAAAAACAGCTTCTATTGAAGATGCTGTAGAGCTCATGAAAGAATGGAGCAAAATTTCTTAAAAGATATATGCTCTAAATTTAAACCTCTTTAACCTTCTGTGAGAGAGCAACTAAAGTAGTTGCTCTCTCACAATTTTTATTGACTTTTTACATAAAAAGTATTATAATAGTTTTATGTTCAATAGAACTATTTTCAGTACTATTTGTTCTAATTGGACAAATAAATTTTAAAGGGGGCCATATAAAATGGCACAAACTCGGTACGTTTTTGATACGCAGGAAAATCTATACAAGGCCATCCAAGAAGCCTTTGGTGAAGGCGAAAAAAATCTTTATGATGTAAAAGGTCTTACCTTGTATTATTCCGCTCACGGCTCAAATGTAATCGATTCTTGGCGTAGGAATGTGTTTATGACATATGGTGCTAAGGCAGAAGTGTTCTAAGAGATTATCAACGTACGAAATTATGTTCCGTTTACCCTCTTAAAAAAGATAGGCCAGTCAGAAATGACTGGTCTATCTTTTTATTTATTATTTTTTACTAAGATTATAAATATTTGACACTCTATTTTTCTTCTTTTTCAACTTTCTTAACTATCATTTTTAATGCTTTTTGTCTTTCTATCATAATGGTATGTCCACACCCCAAGCATTTTAATTTGAAATCCACACCAACTCTAGTTATTTCCCAGAGTTTACTTCCACATGGGTGTTGCTTTTTTGTTCTTACTACATCTCCTACATTAAATTCCATTTTACATCATTCCTTTAAATCTTTCTGTGGAACAAGGTGACAGATTAAAATCTGTCACCTCTGCTCCACTTTATGCCTTTATAGCTTTTTCCAATCGAGCTACTACACTATCTCTTCCAAGTACTCTCATTATTTCATACATATCTGGTGTGTTTTGTCTACCTGTTAATGCAACTCTAATAACAGTGCTTACATCACCTACATGTCCAGGGAAAGCGTCTGGATTTGCTTTAAATTCTTTTACTTCTCTTGCATATCCATGTTGTTCTGCCACATCTTTTATTTTATTAAACCATGTATCTTTGTCATCATCTATATCAAAAGTTTCTATATATGATTTTAACAATTTGTTAATTTCTTCTTTATCAGAAATTTTGCCATAATCATATGAAATATCTCTATTTAAAAATTTGTCATCATACATATATATAATTGAATTTTTTACATCTGCCCATTTTGATATATCTTTTCTTGGCTTTTTGTTTCCTCTTTCTATTCCAAATACATTTAGTGAATATTCTTTGTTTTGTAGCATTTCTGCTAATTCTTTATCATACTCTTCTGCCCATTTTAATGCATTCTCATACACTTCTTCTGCTGTCATTTTAGAAATTACTGTTTTGCCAATATCAAGTAATTTTACCATATCAAATAAAGCTCCACTAACGCTCATTTTGTTCAATTGGAAATCAAATTCATCCATATCTTTATCTGGATTTGCTCTTCTCCAATTTTCAAATGTAGAGTTCGCTATATTTAATAAATATTCTTTTACGGCATTTGCTGGTATTCCCTCTTCTTTATAATAGCTAACTGCTGCTTCTGGGTCTTTTCTTTTACTTAATTTACGCTTATTTCCATTATCATTTTTCATGATTGGCGAAATATGTGCATACTTTGGCGCTCTAAATCCAAGCTCTTGGAATAATTGCAAATGTAATGGCACTGATGATAGCCATTCATCACTACGTATTACATGCGTTGTTCTCATTAAATGGTCATCAACTGCATGTGCAAAATGATATGTAGGAAGTCCATCAGATTTAATAATAATTATGTCTTGGTCATTCTCTGGGAATTCAACATTTCCTTTTATAACATCATGATGTTTTATTTTTCTATCTTCCCTACCTGGTGATTTAAAACGAATTACGTATTTCTCACCATTTTTAATTTTTTCTGCCGCTTCTTCTACATTATAGTTTCTACATTTTGCCCACACACCATAATAGCCTGTTCTAACTTTTGCAGCTTCTTGCTTTTTTCTTGTCTCATCTAGCTCTTCTGTAGTACAGAAACATGGGTATGCCTTTCCCTGCTCTAACAAATATTTTGCAAAAGATTGATATATATCTTTTCTTAAAGATTGTTTATATGGTCCATAGTTTCCAATTTCTTCTGTATCAGATATCATTCCTTCATCTGGAGCCATATCAAAATCTTTTAATGAATTTACTATATCAGTAACTCCATTTTCTACTTCTCTTTTTTGGTCAGTATCTTCAACTCTTAGGAAGAATACTCCATCTGTTTTTTTAGTAACTTCTCTTGCAACTAATGCTTGATAAAGTCCTCCTATATGAACAAATCCTGTTGGACTTGGTGCAAATCTAGAAACAATCGCACCTTCTGGTAAATTTCTTACTGGATATTTTTCTTCATAATATGAGATTTCCTTTGCATCTGGAAAAATCATGTCTGCTAACTCTTTGTAATTCATTTGTTATTCCCCTTTCTAAAACTTCATTCTAGCTTGGAAAAGAATTGGTGTTTTGGCTAGGCAATTTAGCATTTCTTTTCCTTAACGTAATTTCAAAATCCAGTTACACCTCCATTATAATAGGCAATATCATCGGATTACGCTTCGTCCTTTGGAAAATATAATCCCTTAAATCATCTTTTAATGTAGACTTAATTGTAGACCAATCACGTACTCCTTCTTCTTCAAAGATTCTTACTTCTTCACGTATTACCTTTTTTACATCATCCATTAATGTTTCAGATTCACGTACATAAACAAATCCTCTTGAAACCACATCTGGTCCTGACACAATTTCACCAGTACTTCCATCCATTGTCATTACAATTACAATTAAACCATCTTGTGATAAATGTTGTCTATCGCGAAGTACTATGTTTCCAACATCACCAACTCCAAGTCCATCTACTAATATCTTACCTGATGGTACTGAAGTTGTAATTTTTGCTTCTTTTTTATTTAATTCCAATGTCTTACCATTTTCAAGTATGAATATATTTTCTGCTGGTATGCCCATTTCTTTTGCAGTTTCTGCATGTGCTCTTAATTGTCTATATTCACCATGAACTGGTATAAAGAATTTAGGTTTAGCCAATGCCATTATTAGCTTTTGCTCTTCTTGATATGCGTGTCCAGATACGTGTACTTTTTCTAGTGCACTATAAATTACTTCTGCACCGATTTGCATTAAATCATTTATTACGTTTGATACCAATTTTTCGTTTCCTGGTATAGGTGTTGCTGAAATAATTACCATGTCATTAGGAGTTATAACAACTTTTTTGTGCTCTCCTGCTGCCATTCTAGTTAATGCAGACATTGTTTCTCCCTGGCTTCCGGTTGTGATTATTACTAATTGGTCATCAGTATAATTTTTTATCATGTCAATGTCTATAAACATATTCTCTGGTGCATCTATATAACCTATTTCTCTTGCAGTTTCAATCATATTTATCATACTTCTACCACAAACAGCAATTTTTCTACCATATTTCACTGCTGAATTCACAATTTGTTGAACTCTGTGTACATTTGAAGCAAAGGTTGCTACAACTATTCTCTTTTTGTTATTTTGGAATAGTCTGTCAAATACATCACCTATTGTTTTTTCTGACATTGCAAATCCTTTTCTCTCTGAGTTTGTACTATCAGACATCAATGCCAAAACTCCCTTATTTCCAAGCTCTGCAATTCTACCTAAATCTATTATTTTATCATCTATTGGAGTAAGGTCTACCTTAAAGTCACCTGTGTGAAGAATAACTCCAACTGGTGTGTGTATTGCAAGCATGACAGCATCTGGTATACTATGATTACTTCTAATAAATTCTACTTTAATGTTACCAAAATTAATAGTTTGTCCCTGCTCTACAGTAATCAATTTAGTTGATGCTAATAATTTATGCTCTTCTAACTTGTTTTTTATTAAACCTATAGTAAGTTTAGTAGCGTATATTGGTACATTTATTTGTTTTAAAAAATAAGGTATTGCACCTATATGGTCTTCGTGACCGTGGGTTATTACTAGTCCTTTTATTTTCTCTTTATTTTTCTCTAAATATGTTACATCTGGTATAACTAAATCTACACCTAACATATCATCTTCTGGGAATTCTAGTCCACAGTCAACTAGCACTATCTCATTTCCATATTCAAATACTGTTATATTTTTACCTATTTCATCCAATCCACCTAATGGTATTATTTTTAAATTTTCTTTTTTAAATTCAAATTTAGCCGGATTTTTTTTCTTATTTTCTATTACGTTTTTTTCAATATTTTCTCTTAAGTTTTTGTTATTAAATGAATTTTCTCTTTTTCTTTCCAATTTATTCTCTCTTTTACCTTCTGTATTACTTATCTGTTTTTCCTCCTCTCTTTTTATTTGATTGTTTCTTTGTACCTCTTCATTCATCCTTCTCCTAGGTACGCGTTTTGTTTTTGTTTCTAGTTTGTCAGAAACAACTTTTTCCATTGTTTTTTTGTTTTCCATTATTTTAAATCTCTCCTTTTTAATTTTTTGTAAATCATTATATCAATTTTTCCGTGCAACTCGGTGACAGATTAAAATCTGTCACCAGCGTTTCACTGGTTTTAATCTTATACATAATGAATTGTTACTACTCAAAGTCTTCTAGCAATCAATTCATTGATTACTTTTATTTTCGACTATAAATTTTTACAATGAATTCGATTTATATATTGTATACACGAACAATAATTAATAAAAAAAGTAGCTTATAATATATATAAATTATAAACTACAAATAAAAATCTAATCATTTTTCTTATATTTTTTGCACACGTACATAATATGCCCATAAAAATTCCGCACAATTAGCATATTTAAACATTATTTATTTATTTTTAATCCGTTCAATAATTTACAAATATTATATAAATCTCTTCTTTACCTATTTTGGTAACAACTGTAAATTATTATACTATGTTTTATGTAATTTGTCAAATATTAAATACTTGCTCCTATCATTCCTGCATCATTTCCCAATTCTGCTAGTAATATTTTTGGCATTTTTTCTTTATTAAACACATATTTTCTTTCATTCATTTCATTTACTAATTTTGAATAAAAAATTTCTTTAAAAAACACAAAACTTCCACCAATGCATATGGCTTCTGGCTCAAAAATATCTATTATATTTGATAATCCTACAATAAAATTATCTATAAAATCATCAATAAGCTCTTTTATCTTTTTATTATTCTTTTCTGCATTAATTTTTTTTAATAACTCTATAGAAGAAATTTCATTAATTTCTAATATATTTTTTACATTATCCTTAAATCTTTTTATGGAGCAATATGTTTCAAAACACCCTTTTTTACCACAGTTACAAAGAATCCCATTCTTTTGTATTATCATATGTCCAAGCTCAAACCCAAGATTATTTTTTGCAGATAACAAATTTCCGCCAAGGAATACTCCAGAGCCTATTCCTGTTCCTAAGCACAAGAACACGGCATCATCATAGTTTTTAAAGCTCCATATTTTTTCTCTGCCAATGCTGCCATCTTTGAGTCATTTCTGATTTTAAATTGTATTGTTTTGTATTTTTCTATTATTTCACTAAAATCCAATTTATCTATTCCTAGATTGACAAGATGTCTCATACAATTTCCTTGTATGTATCCAGGTGTAGCAATTCCTATTAAATCTATATTTTTTTCTTCCTTAATTATAGCAGATATTGTCTCATCAATATAATTTAAAATGGTTTCTTCTAGCTCGCTTTTATAAATTTCCTTTTCAATTTTTTCTATAATTTTTCCATTATTTATAAGGCTAACTCCGATGTGGCTTCCACCTAAATCAATTCCAATTTTCATTGTTTCATCGCCCCCAACAAAAAACTATTCAATCAAATTATCAAACATTATAGCGATTTATTAAAAATAAAGTATAGAAAAATTTGTTACTATCATAATAATAATATTTGCAGTACACATATAAAAACCTACTGGAATCTTTTTATTATTAATTTTGAACTTTTTTACCATTTTGTTTTTATGCGAGAACATTTTCATTAAGAGCAATTGAATAGCAACTGCAAGTAGTGTTATTATAACAGTATATATGTATACTACCTCATATGTAAAAAGTACCATTAGCATTGATAATATTAAAACATCTATTGTGTAACTATCTTTTCCTTTTTTTCTTAAATAAAATGTGTTAAATGTCAAAAGTACGCAGGATAGTATTAAATATATAATATATATATACATACTAGTTTCATTTTCTACTATATAAAGATAAATCATATATAAAGTAATACAAATAAAGCCAAACAATAAAACTGGCTTTTCAATCTCAATTCTTTGTTTGTCTATTCCTGCAATAATAAATAATGTTGATATATATAATATTCCAGCTATAAAATATACAAAAATTTGCTGATTTAAATTGAATATATTTAATTTTATTGATGCACCAAATAATACAAAAACTATTCCAGACATAAACTCTATCAATAAATATCTTGGGCTTATTTTTTCTTTACAATATCTACATTTGCCTCCTAAGAATATATAACTAAGTATAGGTATCATATCTAAAAAACCTAATCTATGATTACAGTTTGGACAATAAGAGCGTGTATGCGTTATATCTTGTCTTAAAGGAATTCTATATATAGCTAATGCAAAAAAACTGCCAAATAATGTGCCTATGCAGAATATTAATATATATAATATATAGTCCATAATTTTTAACCTCTTATTTTAAATAAAGGCTATACATAAAATATAATTTTATATTTTAATTATATATTAGTATAACCTTTTTATATAATTTTAAATTTTTTTATAATTATTGTGTTATTGTTGGATTTGCTATTATTCCTTCTAAATATGTTTGAAGATTTGCTATAGAATCATCTGTGTATCTCGTGCTATTTGCAGAGTAATCCTCTTTTGATGAATTGTTATTTCCAAATGCAAATGAAATTGCAACTGTAGCTAAAATAATTAATATGATTATAGTAATAACTAAAGCTACTAATGTAATACCTCTTTCGTTCTTTAACATAAAAAATTCCTCCTTTTAAATATTTTTTTGTATATATCTATTTAAAAAATAAATATAACCTTAGTTCTAATAAATTGGATTTATTATTCAATTCCTGCATCATTAAAAAAAGTTCCTGTTGAATTTTCATCCACTGTTGTTCCTCTATTATCATTTGTATTGTCTTCTATTTCGACCTCAGTACCAGTATTGGATTTTGAATTCATTGTTTCATTTGTTTCTTTTAATGTAAATGGATTTTCCTTACCTTCTGTATAACTGCCTGTTTGTTTATAAATATTCAAATCCGAATCTGTTACTTCATATGTTACTTCTACTTTTTCAGTTTCTAATATTGTCTCATTAATTTCTTCCATAATATTATCTGGCATAGTATACGCTTCTTTTTCTGGTATAAATCGATTTATAGGAATATAATCGTAAAATATGATTCCTAATATTAATAATATAGCTATACTTAAAAGTAATATGATAAAAATCTCTTTAATTACTGACTTAACCATATTCGCCTCCAATTTTTCTTTTTTGCCGACATTATCGACATTTGTAGTATTTTCTTAGTTTTCTTGAGTTTCGACATCAGTATCTGTTGAATCTGTATTTGTTGTGCTAACAAATTGAGTAGTGTTTTCTAATCTTATTCTAACATCATTTACATCAAATTTTGCTTGAAGATTATCTCCATTAGGTAAAATATTAAAATTTTCTATTCTAAAATTCAATTCACTGTCTTCTTCTAGTGTTGAAATGAAATCTATAATACCTATATATTGTCCGATTACAGTGAATGAAACATTCTTAGTTATAGAATCTTCATCAATCCCATTCAAAACGTCCATTTTTATATTAACACCTTCAGTTCTTGCATGTCTTCCTACTCTTAACCAAAGATATTCTATATCGTAAGTTTCTTCAGTATTAGCTTTGCTAATTTCACTCTCAGTACTTACATTTGCTACTTTATAGTAACTTTCTTTATTTGATAGTAAAGTGTCAACACTTTGGGATAATTCTGTTTTTTTACTTTGTAAATCATTTTTTATTTTACTATTAGCTTCATCTATTTTTGTAGTCAATTCATTATTTAGCTCTACTATTCCTGATGTACTTAATATATGAAAACTTCCTATTGATATTCCCTGAAATATAGTGAAATATGCCAAAATAATTAATAGTATTACTAATATTAAAATCAAAATTTTTCTCATGGCAAATCCCCCTCTATTACTATTTTAACAAAGTTGTCTTGCTTTTCTCCTTGTGTAGAAACTACATTATCTAATATTTTCTCTTCACTTATTCTTGCTTTAAAATAACCAAGCTCATCATAATATTCAGATTGTGCCTTTATTATGATATGTCTACCTTCATTATCAGGCGTATTTTCTATTTCTGTTATTTGTACTTCTTGAGGTATAGTCGTCATTATGCTCATTAAAAGATTCGGAATAGAGCCTTTTAAGCTTAAAGTATCCTCCATTTCTTGATTTACTGACTTTAAATTTTCTTCCATTTCTTTATATCTGTCAGCTTTTTGATTTACTAAATTAATATTATCTTGTGCTAAAGTAATCTGTTCATCTGTATATGAAATTACATCTTCAGCCTCATCTATTTTAGCATTTATTCTATTGTCTAAATAAAATGAAAAACCTGAATACAATAGAGTAAGCATAAGAACTCCTGCTGCACCTCTTAACAACCATTTTTCAGTTGCATCTAATTTTCCAGATAAAGATAAGTTAAAATTAATTTTTTGCTTTTTAGCTTTTTTCCCTGATTTAAAATCTAACTTTGACTTATTAGGTAGATGATCCTTTAGACTTGCTTTCTTAAAGTTCAGACTCTTCATTCCATATCCAAGTCCTTGTAAAGCTAATGCTATAGCTGAGTTAACTTCAATATAATCTTTTATATTTATTCTTATATTTTCTGTTACGAAATATGGTTTTAGTACCTCACATTTCTCTGTTTTAAAAAATTCTTGGAAATATAAATCAATATTATTTACTGCCGACATAGTACCTGTAATATAGATTTTATCAGCTTGTATTGACGTATTTGTAATATAATCCTGTAATTTTGTTACAATTTTATATAAGGTTGGCATTATATACTTTAAATACTCATTTTCTTCATCCTCTAAGTCTTTACCTTCCATTGTATATATTGTAGAATTTTTACAAATTTCATATGCTTTAGAAAATGAGTTTTCTTTGCCCACTATCTTATTTAAAATTTCTTTTGAGCCTTCTTTTAATTCGTGCACATCATATACTTTTTTGTTTATGATAGTAGTTATTGTTGTTTTGTCTTCAATGTTTACTATTATTATATTTTCTTTAGGTTTAATAGAAACTATATTTGCAATTGAAGTTCCAATTGGTGTTATGGTTGAAACTCTATAGTCACTAATTAGTTCTAATAATTTTGTCATATCTGCTTTGTCTGTTGAAACATGTATAACCTTTACTTTATCTTTGCCATGTATATCATTTGAAAAAGTAAATCGTGTTTCATATGCATTTTTATCTATTTTTTTCTTATAACAATAAGATTCAAATTCTGTATCAATCGCTTTCTTCAAATCTTTTCTATTTAGTGAGCTAAGCATATAGAAATAATTATAAGTTTCATTTGACATATTTATGCTTAATGGTATATCATAACTAAGTGTTTCTGAAACTATTTGAGTAATTGCATCTCCTATTTTTTCATAGAACTTTATTCCGAAAGATTCAATTTTTAAAGTTTCACGCTCTTTTGTTACTTTTGCATATTTAATTACATTGCTTTCTATATACAATCCTAAACAACTCGACATTTTATTCTCCTTCGTTTTAATATTATTTATATCATTATTATATTTTACAAAATGAAATAAATAATACTTGTTTTTTTTTCCTTTTTTCGAAATTCTACAATATAATCATAACTCTGTTAATATTTTATCTTTTTTTTCAAAAAAGTCAATAAAAAATTCAAATATGTAATATAAATGTAATATTTCATTCCAAAAATAAAAAAGTAATCTCTTTTACCCTTTCTGCTTTTTATTGCTTTTAGGTAATTAGAAATTACTTTTTCTAGATTATTTTTTTCTTTTAATAATTCAATATTTTCGAAATGTTTTTATACATTTACAATATTTATGTTTTTAAGTTCTTGCAAAAGCAAATATTAAAATTATAATTCCAAAAATCACTCTGTAAATTGCAAAAATTTTAAAACTTCCTTTTTGTAAATATTTTAATAGCCACTTGATTACTAAAATTCCTACTATAAAACTTGCTATAATTCCCACAAAAAATGGAATGCTAAACGCAAAATCTTTTATTTTAAATATTGTGGCTGCAAAAACTATTGGTGCAGATAACATAAAAGAATATCTTGCAACTGATTCTCTATCTACTCCCATTGCTCTACCTGTTGTCATGGTAATGCCAGACCTAGAAACACCTGGTATAAATGCCAAACATTGAGAAAGGCCAATTAAAAATGTTTGCTTAAAACTCATGTGCTCATAATCTGTAGAAGATTTTGCTTTTTTATCTACTATGTATAGAATAATACCCATTATGATTAATGCTATTGCAATTATTACTGGCTTTTTTAAAGCATCTCCCACAAAAGTATCTAATATAAGTCCTATTATTCCACCTGGTATAGTTGCAATTACTAAATACCAAAACATTCTTCCTTCTGTAGTTTTTTTCTTTTTAACAACATGATTAAATCCACATACTATTAGTCTTATCCAATCTTTAAAAAAGAATATTCCTATAGCTAAAAAAGTTCCAAAATGAAGAGCTACATCAAATCCTTCAAAAGCTTCGTTAAATCCAGGATTGTTGGTCCATCCTAATAGCCAAGGTATAATATCTAGATGGCCTGAGCTAGATATTGGTAGCAATTCTGTTAAACCTTGTATAATTCCTAAAATTAATGCTTGTAATGTTGTCATATGTTTTCATCCTTTCGTTTTATTTTTGCAAAAATATTATATAACTAATTGCTTGATTAAATCAAGATTTTTATTTAATTTTTCCATCAATCACTTCCTTAATGTAACGAGCTGCTGTTTTGGGCATTTGCTTTCCAGGAATGCCTAAAGCTGTGATTACTTTTATTTTTATCTTTTCTGCATATTCTTTGTCAATTCCTCCAGGAGTAGATGCCACATCTATTATTAATACATTTTTATTAAAACTATCTAGCTCTTTTTGTTTTATTATTAAGCTTGGCACAGTGTTTATTACAATATCGAATTTTTCTGCATATTCGCATAGCTCACCATATCTTATTGGAAAATATCTTTTTTCACGTATCCATGCTAAATCTGTTTCTTTTCTTGCTGCACAATACACATTTGCGCCCAATGCTTTAAATCGATTACATAAAATTTTTCCAATTCTTCCAAATCCGCAAACAAGCACATTGCTTTCATGTATTGTTTCTTCTCTTTCTTCTATTGCTATTTTTATTGTTCCTTCTACTGTAGGAATTGCATTTAATATTGTAAGCTCATCTATTTGTAATAAATCAATGTTTTTTATTTGCTTATCATAAAAATCTTTTGGGATTCCGCCTGCTATAAAAGTTTTATTATTAAGCTCATTTTTTAAACCTTCTATTTTTATTTCTGTTTTTGAAAATGGTGCATTTACATTTTCACCATCTTTTGAAAAAGGCATACCGCTGATTACTATATCACAATTTGTTACCGCTTCTCTAATATTTTCACATAATATAACGTTTGGTAATTCTGTTATATGTGGGTGACTTTTTTCCTTTGAATTATTTTTCTCATTTAAAATATTCCTATTACTTTGTAAATTTTCTAAAAAATATTTTTCAAAGCCATACATGTACAACATGTACACCATTTTTCCTTCTTGTGCGTACATTTCAGCTAACCTTATTATTCTTAAATCTCCGCCTATAATGCTTATATTCAAAAAAATCACATCCTCACATAATATTTCTAATATTATATGAGGATGTTTTGTAAATTATTTCTGTAATTATTTTAGCTCCGTGAAACGAGGTGACAGGTTTAAACCTGTCACCAGTGTTTCTCTAGAGCAGTGGAGCGACGCTGACAGATTTGAATCTGTCCCCAGTGTTTCACCGAATTTTATATAATCTCTAATTTTCTCTTTGTTTTTCCTGCTCTATTTTTTCTTTTTCTTTTACATTTTTAAATGTGGTCAAGTCTTCGTTATTCATGCTGTTTATGAGTGAGCATGTTTTTGATAAATGGCTTAATGCCTTTCTTTCTTTTAGAGAAAGCTTCGTTCTTCGTTTTTGCTCATTTTCTAGTTTTTGTGGTTTTTTTATTTCCTTTCTTATTGGTATAAACACATCTTCTTTTTGCACTTTGTTATATATATTTGGGTCTAGCTCTACTGCAATATTCATATAATTGATTGCCTTTTCTTTGTCACCTTTAAGAATTGCTATTTGTGCCAAATAATAGTATGAGCCCCCTTCTACATCTTCGCCTTTCATACTTTCTTTAAAATATTTTTCTGCCTCATCCAAATCACCTGCAATTAAAGCAATCTGACCTAAACTTAGCTTAGCATTATATAAAAGTGAATTAATTTCTGCTGCTTTTTGATAAAATTCTTTTGCTCTTTGAAAATCATTTACCATTGTGTATACCATACCTAAATTATAGTATAAATCATAATTTCCTGGATTATATCTTAATGCATTCATATACACATTAATAGCTTCTTTATACCTTTCCTGTGTATACAATATCTCACCTAATAAATTAGTCGCATCATAATATTCTGGCTTAGTTTTAAGAATATCTTGAAGAAATGTTATTGCCTCATCTGCTCGTTCATCTTTATTCAAAAGCCTTGCAATATTGTAATTTATCTTTATATCCTTGTTATTTATCTCAGTCGCACGTATATACTCATCAACTGCAACAGAATACTTTTCTTCTTTTTCATATACCTCTGCTAAAGTTTTATGCCCCATATATCTTTCTGGATATTTATTTATGAGCTTAAATAAATACTCTTTTGCCTGCTCGGTATTTCCAGAGTGTAACGCAATTTTGGCTAAAGTAATATTTAACATTTCTGGAAATGTTATTTTTGCCTTATATTCAATTAGGAAAATAATTACTGGAATAATTATAGAAAGCATGTACATAATTATTCTAAAAAATAGATTTAAATGAATGCTTGCTAGTAACTCTATAAAGTTAATTGCAATACCTAAAAACTCTATGCCTAGTACATAAACATAGCTTGTGTCATTCTTTTTTATAAATCTACCAAATGTAATTATAAAAATAGCAAAAGCTAAAATGTTAAACGCAATCTTCTCAATCAATTTGCTTCACTCCTCGTGACTTTCTTTCCCCTTGCACAGTAGGGACACTCCTTTTTGTGCAAGTTTTTGCACGTTTGGGACACTCCTTTACATTTTACTTTTTTATGAATTCAAGGACTGTCCCTTTTATCCAGGTTTTTGCACATTTAGGAGTGTCCCTACTGTGCAAATTTTTCTTCATATTTTTTCATGCATTTTTCGATTATATTTTCTGCCTCTTCTCTTCCAAGCATTCTATCTACGGTAGTTGTCTTACCTTCCAACTGTTTATATACTTCAAAAAAATGCTTTATTTCATCAGAAATATGGTTTGGAAGAGCAGATATATCATTATATACATTTAGATATGGGTCTTTTTTAGAAATTGCTATCATTTTTTCGTCTTCTTCTCCACTGTCATTCATTATAAGTACCCCTATTGGATAGCATTCAACTAAAGTAAGTGGCTGAATTTGCTCATTACATAAAATTAATACGTCTAATGGGTCATTGTCTTCTGCATAGGTACGTGGTATAAAACCATAATTCGTAGGATAGTGTGTTGCTGTATATAAAACTCTATCAAGTTTTAGCATTCCTGTTTCTTTATCTAATTCATATTTTGTAGTTCCCCCTTTTGGAATTTCTACTACACCAATAAAGTCATTTTTTGCAATTCTTTCTTTGCTTATATCATGCCAAATATTCATTTGTTATCACTCCTATTCTTTTCATAAACTATTTTAAATCAAAATCTCAAAAAAGTCTAGTGTTATATAAAAATGTTTAATTAATAAAGCAATTCTTGTTTTTTCCTCCGTCCCCCAAAACAAAGCTTGACTGAAACTTAGTCATGACAAAAGACCACTCCATTATGAAGTGGTCTTTTGCTGTTAGAAGTGTTACTTCAGATTCTGGATAAAATATTGCCGAAGCAAATCTCTTCCATCTCTGGTTTCATGGATAAAAGGGTCTCCTTTTTCCATTTCTGCAATATGAGACAACGCACCAGCACTCGCATCGTTTTTTGGATGAATCGTACCAATGAACTTAGTAAATCCATGCTCGAGAGCATATTTCTTACCAAATTCGAGCATCAAAGTGGCAATTCCCATCTTTATCCGTATCGGACTAACTCCAATACCATTGACGATAATGCCATCGCCTACTTTGTAGGAATTCGGAAATGCTTTCGCATATTCTTCTTCCTCTTCATCATTAGGTTTTTGCAAAAGCAAGAACCCGACAATATTGTCATTGTCATTTTCATCCTCAGCAATAATTACTGTTGATGGAAATTCCATTGCAGCCGCAATTTCTGACTCATCAACCCCTCCAAACAAATCGGATTTACCTTTTTGTTGGAGATTCTTGAGCACTTTCTTCGAAAGCCTAGCCACATTGTCGATGTCTTTTAGCTCACACTGCCGAATTTTAATCATAAACACCTCATCCTTTCTTTTGTTCATTGTTCATTCTTAGACTTTCTGAACCTAGGAATGCAATCATAAATGTAGCAATCATGATAGTCACCATCATAGAAAGACCATTCGGGTAAAACACCTACCCTTCTGTATCCTTGGCTTTCAAATGCTTTCTGTGAAGCATAGTTTTTCTCTCTAATAAGAGCTCTAACACTATGCAAATTCAAGCAATCAAAAGCATAATCAGTAACTAGTCTGATTACTTGCTTTCCATAGCCTCTCTTGGAATACGCTTCTGTAATAGCTATATGCAGTTCAGAAGCTCTGATTATGTTTGAGACTATCTCTAGCTTAACATACCCTATTGCTATCCCTTCTTCATCTGTTTTCTCCGACTCCTTAAAAATCCAAAAGTACGGCGAGCCAGATTTCTTTGTGTTAACAATGTCTGCTTGTATGTCTTCAAATGTTCTTGGTAAACACGAAGACATCATGTCCCGAATGAATTTTTCATTTTGCATTTCCAGAAGAACTGATACATCAGCTTCTTCAATTGGAGAAAGAAATATTCCATCTCCTTCCAAATATCTTGTTGCCATAGATGATTCCTCCTTGTTGTAAGATATTTTTTAATTAGGAATAATTATATTATATCACAATATTACTTTTATTTAAATAAGGAGACTATGGTCTCCTATTTTCCCATAATCTCCTTATTTTATATTAAATCTCTTTAACTTCCTAATTATTCTCTATTTTCTTTAAAGCTTTTTCTACTGCTTCCCTTTCGTCCCAGAAATATTGTACCCCTTTAATTTCTTGATATTGCTCATGACCTTTTCCAATTAGAAGTATAATATCTCCTTCTTGTGCATTTTTCATTGCATACTCTATTGCTTCTTGTCTATCTTTTATTGTAATGTATTTGCCGTTGCTCTTGTTTAATCCTACTATTATATCATTATTGATAGAGTCTATATCCTCAAATCTAGGATTGTCCTCTGTAAGAATTGTAAGCTCTGCATACTTTCCTGAAATTTCTCCCATGTCATATCTTCTAGATTTAGCTCTATTTCCGCCTCCACCAAAGATACAAACTATTCTTTTTGGTTTATATTCCATTATAGTTTCCATTAAGTTTGTCATTTCATCTTCGTTATGAGCATAATCTATAATTAGCTTGTATTTGTCGTTTGACACTGCAAGCTCCATTCTGCCTTTTACAGAAACTTTGCGTAGAGCTTTTTTCATAGCATCAGTGCTAATTCCAAGCTCATGTGCAATTGTAATTGCACATAATGCATTATATACAGAAAATCTACCAGGAATTGCAACTTCAAAATTATCATTTACTTTGCCTTTTACATCAAAGCCCATTCCTAGAAAATCATGTGTCATAATAAATTTTACATTTTCTGCTCTTACATCTACATCTTCTGAATTTAAGCCAAACTTTATTATGCTACAAGTATGATTTTTAGTTACGTTTTCCCAATTTTTATCATCTACATTTATAATTCCAGTTTTGCATTTTTGGAATAATAAGCTCTTGCAATACATATATTCTTCAAAATTTGCATGCTCATTTGGTCCGATATGTTCATTAGATATATTTGTAAACACACCGTAGTCAAATGTAATTCCATCTACTCTGTGCATTTTAAGCCCTTGTGAAGATACTTCCATTATTGCATACTTGCACCCTGCTTTAACCATTCTATCAAACAATTTTTGCACTTCGTAATTTTCAGGTGTTGTATTGTGTAAATCTATTTTTGTTTTATCTATGAAAGCTCCAATTGTTCCGATTAATCCCACTTTGTTTCCAGCTTCTTCTAGCATTTTCTTTAAAATATTTGTTGTAGAAGTCTTGCCTGCGGTTCCTGTTACTCCTATCGTAACAAGTTTTTTTGCAGGATAATCAAAATATGCTGCTGAGATATGTGCCATTGCTTCTCTTGAAGATTTTACTTTAATAACTGTAACGTCTTCTGGAATGTCTACATCTTGCTCAATAACAACTGCTTTTGCGCCTTTTTTTATTGCGTCTGGTATAAATTTGTGTGAATTTGATGTAGTTCCTACTTTTGCAATGTATAAATCATTCTCTTCAATCTTTCTTGAATCATCTTTTACATCTACAATATCTACATCTAAACTACCTTTTACTAGTTCATAATCCACATTTTCTAATAATTTTGTTAATTTCTTCATTCTATTTACCTTCTCATTTATAATATTATCTACATCGATTTCAGATTCAAATACAGTATGGGATGGCCCTTTCATAAACATTGTTCCAGTTTCTTCATCCCAGTTTGTTTCTAGAATTCCTCCAATTTGATGAACATTTACTTTTCTATCACATCTGCCTGTTAGAACAGCTGCTACTGTAGCAGTACAGCAACCAGTACCGCATCCGATTGTTTCTCCTGTTCCTCTTTCCCATTCCCTTATTTTGATAGTATTTCTATCAATTACCTGTGCAAATGTTACATTTGTCTTATTTGGGAACAAATCTGTCTTGTATTCAATCGCTTTGCCGTATTTCTCTACATCAAAATCGTCAACATCTTCTATAAACATAACGCAATGAGGGTTTCCCCAAGAAACTGCTGTTATCTTAAATGTTTTATCTAATATTTTTACTTCTTGTTCTATAAATTCTGGTAAATCTGTATTTACTGGTATTTTTCTTGTGTCTAGTACAGGTTTACCTATATTGGCCTCTATATTTACAGCTTGTCCATCTTTAACTGTCAACTTCACATGTTGAATTCCACCTAAAGTTTCTATTGTAAGCTCTTCTTTGTCCGTCATTTTGTGGTCATATACATACTTGCTTAAACTACGTAATGCATTTCCACACATTTCTCCTTCTGTTCCGTCTGGATTAAACATTCTCATTCTAAAATCTGCTACATCTGATTTGCAGATTAAAACTAATCCATCTGAGCCTACTCCAAAATGACGATTGCTTATATATTTTGCAAGCTCATTTACATTATCTATTTTTTGATTAATTGCATCTATATATACATAATCGTTACCAAATGCTTGCATTTTTGTAAAACGTGTCATGTTTTTCACTCCTGTTCTTTATCTTTATATTACTTATTGCAAAAAGTTGTTTTTTTCCTCCGTCCCCAAAAACAACTTTTTCTATCTTAAAGCTTGGTCTAAATCTGCGATAATATCATCAGCATCTTCAATACCAACTGACAAACGTAAAAGTGTATCTGTAATACCTAATGCCTCTCTTGTTTCTTCCAAAATTTCAGTATGAGTTCTACTAACTGGGTGAGTAATTAAACTTTCTACTCCGTAATTAAACTTTCTACTCCTCCTAAGCTCTCTGCAAACATTATTAATTTTAACTTTAATAAAATTTGATTAACTGTTTTTGTACTATCGACTTTAAAAGATATCATTCCTCCAAAACCAGTAGTTTGTTTTTTAGTTACTTCATAATCTTTGTGATCTTCAAATCCCACATAATATACTTTCTCAACTTTTGGTTGTGAGCGTAACCAATTTGCTACTTTCATAGCATTTTCATTGTGCTTGTCCATTCTTAAAGCTAAAGTTTTCATTCCTCTTAGCATTAGCCATGAATCCATTGGTCCTAATCCTGCGCCATAGATATACATCTTAATTTCTAATGTTTCGCCTATTTTACTATCTTTTACAACAACTACTCCTGCTAAAACATCATTATGACCTGCAAGATATTTTGTTCCACTGTGTACAACAATATCTGCTCCTAATGTAAGTGGTCTTTGGAAATATGGTGTTAGGAATGTGTTGTCAACTACAACCAATGCTCCAATGTCATGTCCTATTTTTGTAATTTTTTCAATATCAGCGACTTTCATCATTGGATTAGTTGGAGTCTCAACAAAAATCATTTTCGTATTTTTCTTGATAGTCTTCTTCAGTAAATCTAAATCAGACAAATCAATGCTATCATGCTCAATTCCATTTACTTCTAGTACTTCATTTACCTCTCTAAAAGTACCTCCATAAATATCATCTGACATAATCAAATGGTCACCCGGCTTTAATAGTGAAAATACAAGTGTAATAGCTGCCATTCCAGAATTTACTGCAAACGCTCTTGTACCTTCCTCCAAAATTGCCATTGTTTTTTCAAGCTCTTCCCTGGTAGGGTTAATGCATCTAGAATAATTGTATGGGTCCCTTATCTCAATTCCACTATGCTTGAATGTAGCAGTTTGATAAATAGGGAAGCTTATTGAGCCTGTTGCTGGGTCTATTCCCTCTGCGCCATGCACAACTTTAGATGCTAATTTCAAATTTTCCTTTCTGTTTAAATTTTCATAATCTTTTAAATCTTTCATGTTTATTACCTCAGTTTCTAATATAATCACAGTATATTCTTAATTAAGAATATAAGCCTGTTGGTAAAACACGGTATTATTATATACCATTTTTGCAAAATAGTACAGGTTTTTTATGATATTTTTGAGTGTTTGGACAAAAGGAACAATTCTTGCAATATTCCTCACGCATCCAAAAAGAAGGCACTTTCGTACCTTCTTTTTGGTGAATGGTTTAAGTTTCCGGAATATAGAAAACATACTTTGTATATGTCTTCCTAAGAGTAGCCCCTAGTACTGACTTTTCATTTCTTGAAAAAGTGACACATTTGCTTGTTTCTCCTTTACCTATTTCTTTAAAATCAATGGTAGTATCTCCATCTTTCTCGATTA
>CAJFHE010000013.1 GCA_904378095.1 uncultured Clostridia bacterium
TTACCAACTAAGCTAATGGTGCATTTTTCCCCAATTCCCCAAATAATGATGGGGAACGGATAAAAATTAAATTATCGTTGTTGTATTATTTGATGTTCCCGGAAAGTATTTGAAACTAGAAATTTCAATACTTTCCGCCGATACGCGCCATCCCAGATTTGAACTGGGGTATACTCTGATTAAGAGTCAGCTGCTCTACCAACTGAGCTAGTGGTGCGTATGTTAGATGTTGCTCTCTTTATGGAAACAACATCTCTATTATAATGCCAAAAAGTTAATTTGTCAATTGTTTTTGTAAAATTTCAACTCATAGTCCGTCAGAAATCTGGCTGTAAATTACAGTATGTAAAGCTTATTCATTTACTTTAACGAAATTTTCTTTTCCTACTCCACATCTTGGACATTTCCAATCAGCTGGTAAATCTGCAAATTTTACTTTTTCAGTAGCTTCATCATAAATGTAGCCACAAATTATACATCTGTATTTTTCGTATTTGATGTCTGAATTACTATTAGTTTTTTCAGCATCTGATTTGTTCTGATTTTTATTATCATTGATATTATCATCTTCAATATAAGTTGGCGCATTTTTAGGCGCAACAGCTTTTATTACTTCATGATAATAACGATATGTCATCTCTTTATCATTACTAATTTTTTTGGTATCTGTAACTCTACCAACAAAAATATCATGAGTACCGCAATCTACAGTTTGAATTAAGTCACAGACAATGTAGCTGCACATTCCATCGGTAACAACAGGCATTCCGCTTTCTATAATAAAATCAGTATTTTCAAATTTATCCATATCCTTCGAAGAATTATAACCAAATTTAAAAATGACGTCTTCTTTAATTTTTTCAGAAATAATAGAAATTGCAAATTTCTTAGAAGCTTTAATTGCTTCATTTGTAAAATTATTTTTATTAACACTAAAAGAAATAATTGGATTTTCAGATGTGACTTGTGATAATGTATTTATAACGCATCCAACATTTTTGTTTTCATATTTTGTAGAGACAATATACAATCCATATGAAATATCTCTAAAAACATTATTATCTATCATTTTTTCACCTCATAAAAATTTTTCTATATCCATACTATATAACATTTATAAATAAAAAACAAGGTAAAATCAGCATTTTATTAAGATATTTCAATAATAAAATTTTTCAAAATAAAGTTGTAATTATTGGCAATTTATGTTAATATATTAACCTGAGGAGTGATGATTATGTTTAAAATGTATAGCACAGATTTGCAAACTAATATAACAGAAGAAACAAAAGAATATAAAAAAGGAAATTGGATAAACATGGTCTCACCGAGCGATGAAGAAATAAAAACTGTATGTGAAAACATAGGAATACAAGAAGACTTTATAAGATATGCATTGGACTCTGAAGAAAAAGCCAGAATTGATATTGAAGAAGATGATAATACTATATTGTTTATCATAGACACACCAATAATTGAAATTGAATCTGGAGCAAAAGTATATAGCACAATGCCGATAGGAATTATTTTTGTTAGAGACGATTATATTATAACAGTTTCATTAAATGAAAATCCTATTATAGAAGATTTAGTAGAAAGAAAGATAAAATATATTGTAACATTTAAAAAAAGTAGAATGTTATTACAAATATTTTATTCGAATTCAGAAATGTTTTTGTATTTATTAAAAAAATTAAATAAAGAAACAGAAATAGCAGAAAATGTGTTAAAAAATTCAATGAAAAATAAAGAGCTATTAAAATTACTAAGCTTAGAGAAAGGACTTGTATATTTTACAACTTCTCTAAAATCGAATGAAGTAGTTATGGAAAAAACAATGCGTGGAAATTTAATAAAACTATATGACGAGGATGAAGATATACTTGAAGATGCAATTATAGAAAACAAACAGGCAATAGAAATGGCGAATATATATAGAGATATACTTACAGGCACAATGGATGCATATGCATCAATTATTTCAAACAACTTAAATGGAGTAATGAAGTATTTAACATCAATAACAATTATTTTAGCTATACCAACTATGATAGCAAGTTATTGGGGGATGAATGTTCCAGTGCCTTTACAAGAAAATCCATTTGGGTTTATAGCCATTGTCTGTGGCTCAATATTAATAGGAGTAATAGCCACATTATGGCTAAAAAGAAAAGGAATGTTAGATTAAAAAGTTTAGTTGTTAATAAGGCCTGTCCCAAAAGCGACAAAGTTGTCGTTTTTAGGCCTGTCCCTATAACGACAAAAAGGAGGAATAAAAATGCTTACAGCAACAGGAGTTACAATTAGGTTTGGAAAGAGAACATTATTTGAAGATGTAAACATTAAATTTAACAAAGGATGCTGCTATGGCGTAATAGGAGCTAATGGAGCAGGAAAATCTACTTTTTTGAAAGTGCTTTCTGGAGAATTAGAGCCAAGCAAGGGAGAAGTAACAAAGGAGAAAAATGAAAGATTATCAGTGCTAAAGCAAGACCACTTTGCTTTTGAAGAATATACAGTTATGGATACTGTAATTATGGGAAACCAAGAATTGTACAGTATTATGAAAGAAAAAGATGCAATATATGCAAAACCTGATTTCTCAGAAGAAGATGGAATGAAAGCTGCAAAGTTAGAAGAAAGATTTGCAGAATTAGATGGATGGAATGCAGAAGCTGATAGCGCAGTACTTTTAAATGATTTGGGGATTGAGCCAGACAAGCATTATAAGCTAATGAGCGAAATAGAGCCAAAAGATAAAGTTAAAGTTTTACTAGCACAAGCTTTATTTGGAAACCCAGATATATTGCTTTTAGATGAGCCTACAAATGACTTGGACTTAAAAAGCATAAATTGGCTTGAGGAATTTTTAATCAATTTCGAAAATACAGTTATTGTAGTATCACATGATAGATATTTCTTAAACAAAGTATGTACACACATTGCAGATGTTGACTTTGGAAAAATTAAAGTATATCCTGGAAACTACGATTTCTGGTATGAATCAAGTCAGCTAGCATTAAAGCAAATGAAAGAAGCAAATAAAAAGAAAGAAGAAAAAATAAAAGAATTACAAGAATTTATTGCTAGATTTAGTGCAAACGCATCAAAATCAAAACAAGCCACATCAAGAAAAAAATCACTAGAAAAAATCGAATTAGATGAGATAAAACCTTCAAATAGAAGATACCCATATATAGATTTTAAGCCTGATAGAGAGCCAGGAAAAGAAATTTTAGAAGTTAAAAACATATCTAAAACAATAAATGGAGAAAAAATACTAGACAACATTTCATTTACAGTAAAACCAAACGACAAAATAGCATTTCTAGCAGATAATGAAAACGCAAAAACAGTATTATTCCAAATTTTAGCTGGAGAGTTAGAGCCAGATTCAGGAGAAATAAGCTATGGAACAACAATTACAACAAATTATTTTCCAAAAGATAATAACTACTTATTTGAATCTGACTTATCCATTACAGATTGGTTAAGACAATATTCAAAAGACCCAGATGAAACATATGTAAGAAGCTTTTTAGGAAGAATGCTATTCTCTGGAGAAGAAGCACTAAAAAAAGTAAACGTATTATCTGGAGGAGAAAAAGTAAGATGTGTACTTTCAAAATTGATGCTTTCTGGAGCAAACTTACTGATATTTGATGAGCCAACAAACCATCTAGATATGGAAAGCATCACAGCATTAAACGAAGGAATGACAAGATATAAAGGAATTATTTTATTCACATCACATGACCATCAATTAACACAAACAGTAGCAAATAGAATAATAGACATAAAGAAAGATAAGTTAATAGATAGAGAAGTAAGTTATGATGAATATCTAGGAATTGAATAATCTTGTTTTTGGGGACGGAGGAAAACAATGGATATTAAAAAAATAATTGCAGAAGAATTAAATATTAAAGAAAACCAAGTAGAAGCCGCAGTAAATTTAATTGATGAAGGAAATACAATTCCATTTATTGCACGTTATAGAAAAGAGGTAACTGGAGGTCTTTCTGATGAAATCTTAAGAGATTTGGGCGAAAGACTTACATATCTAAGAAATCTAGAAAAGAGAAAAGAAGAAGTCGTGAAGTCTATAGAGGAGCAAGGAAAGCTAACAGAGGAAATTTCAAAGTCCATAGAAGAGGCTAAAACTCTTGCAGAGGTAGAGGACATATATAGACCATATAAACCTAAAAAGAAAACAAGAGCAACAGTTGCTAAAGCAAAAGGATTGGAGCCTTTGGCAAATATTATCATGGAGCAAAAAGAAACTAGACCAATTGAAGAAATTGCAAAAGAATTTGTAAATGTGGATACTGTGGAAAAAGATGCTTCAAAAGATAAGATTGTTGCAAATGTAGAAGAGGCAATCCAAGGGGCGTTAGATATAATTGCAGAAAACATTTCCGATGAGCCAAAATATAGAAAGAGAATTAAAGGAATTTGCTACAGAGAAGCGGTTATAAATGTAAAGGCATCAAATCCAGAAGAAAAATCAAGCTATGATATGTATTATGACTTTAATGAAAGCATCAAAAGACTTCCAAGTCATAGAATTTTAGCAATAAATAGAGGGGAAAAAGAGGATTTCTTAAAGGTAAAAATAGACAAGCCAGAAGAAAAAATACTAGAATATATGGAAAGAGACATCATAAAAGGACATACACAATTTGAAGAATATTTAAAATCCACTATAGAAGATAGTTGGAAAAGATTAATAGAGCCATCTATAGACAGAGAAATACGCTCTGATTTGACCGAAAAAGCAGAAGAGAAGGCTATAAAGGTATTTGGTAAAAATGCTAAACAATTACTTTTAGGAGCACCTATTAAAAATTTAACAGTTATTGGTTTTGACCCAGCGTATAGAACAGGATGCAAAATAGCGGTAATTGATGAAACGGGTAAAGTGTTAGAAACTACTACAATTTATCCTACAGAGCCACAAAACGATGTGGAAAATTCAGCAAAAGTTTTGTTAAACCTTATTAAGAAATATGATGTTAACATGTTTGCCATAGGAAATGGTACAGCTTCAAGAGAGTCTGAGATATTTGTGGCAGATGTAATAAAAAGAGCAAAAGAAGAATTAGGTAAAGATGTACACTATGCAATAGTTTCAGAAGCAGGAGCATCAGTTTACTCTGCATCAAAACTCGCAACAGAAGAATATCCTGATATAAATGTATCTCTAAGAGGAGCAATATCTATTGCAAGAAGATTGCAAGACCCATTAGCAGAGCTTGTAAAAATAGACCCTAAATCAATTGGAGTAGGACAGTATCAACATGATGTTGACCAAAAGAAACTCTCTGAAAGCTTAACAGGGGTTGTAGAAGATGCAGTTAATAAAGTTGGGGTAGATGTAAACACAGCCACACCATCTCTTTTACAATATATATCTGGAATAAATAAAACAATTGCAAATAATATTGTAAAATTTAGAGATGAAAACGGAAAAATAAAGGAAAGAAAAGAATTATTAAAAGTACCTAAACTTGGAAAAGCAGCATTTGAGCAATGTGCAGGATTTATACGTGTATTTGAAGGAAAAAATCCATTAGAAGTTACAGCAGTTCACCCAGAAAGCTATGAAATAGCAGAAAAATTATTAAACAAAATAGGGTATAGTAAAGAAGACTTAACTAATAAAGACAAACTAAAAGAAATAAAAGGAAAACTTGCAGAAGTAAATATATCAGATACTGCTAAAGAGCTTGAGGTAGGAGAGATGACACTAAAAGATATCATAGATGAGCTCTCGAAACCAGGAAGAGACCCAAGAGAAGAAATGCCAAAACCAGTACTAAGGGCAGATGTGCTAAAATTTGAAGATTTAAGAGAAGGACAAATATTAACAGGAACAGTAAGAAACGTAACAGATTTTGGTGCATTTGTAGATGTTGGTGTAAAACATGATGGCTTAGTACATATATCAGAAATGAGCAACAGCTTTGTAAAAAATCCATCAGATGTTGTATCTGTAGGAGACATTGTAAAAGTAAAGGTAATTGGAATTGACCAAGATAGACAAAAAGTAAAACTAAGCATGAAAATTTAAAAGAAAATATCCTGCTACTAAGCAGGATATTTTTCTTGTATCTCTTTAATCTTATCATATTCATTATCTATAATATCTAAGAAACAGTTTCCTATTTCAGGGTCAAATTGTGTTCCTAAATTTTTCTCTATTTCTTCATGTACTACTTCTATAGGTAAAGAATTTCTATATGTCCTTTTTGAAGTCATTGCATCAAATGCATCTGCAACTGCTGCGATTCTTGCTAAATAAGGAATATCTTTTCCTTTTAATTGTCCAGGATATCCTCTTCCATCATATCTTTCATGATGATGTTTTACTATTGGTATAATATCTTTAAATACTTCTGCATTACACAAAATATGTGCTCCAATAGATGGATGATTTTTTATCTCAGAATATTCATCATCTGTAAGTCGAGATTCCTTTAACAAAATGCTATCTGGAATTCCGATTTTTCCAATATCATGGAATAAACCGCCAACTCTAAGTGTCTTAATTTCATCTTCAGATAAGCTCAATTTCTCTCCAATTAATACAGAATATTCAGAAACTCTGTCAGAATGGCCTCTAGTGTATGGGTCTTTAGCTTCAACCGTATATCGTAGAGTTTGGATGCTTTCCAAATAGGCTTTTTCTAATTTTTCATATGTATCAGAAAGCTCTTTATTTATCCTCTTAATCTCATTCATTTGCTTAATTGATTTAATTCCGGATTCGATTAAAAGCAATAATTGGTCAAATTTATCACTTTTCTCACAATACCCTTGTATATCAAGTCTTCTAATAGTCTCAAGAGGTGGAGCTAAATCTTTATGACCAGTTAGTAATAGAATGTATAATTCTTTATCAAACTTACGAATTTCCTCTACAACCTGGTCACCATGTATTGGCTCCATAATAAAATCAAGAACCATCAAATCAAAATGTTCATTCCTTACTCTTTCTATTGCTTCCATAGGGTCAGTTACACCTGTAAATTCATAACCAGATCTTTTCAAAAAGATAGATAAAGAATCAACAATTCCTTCCTCATCGTCAACTGCGATAATCTTATAGCCGTTTGAAGGACTATGTATTTCATTTTTTCTCATGACATCACCTTCTCTTATAAGATACACTAATTATATTAATACTTTGCCCAAAAATCAAGAAAAACTCATTAAAAAAATTAAAATTGATTTAGTTTAACTACTATATTATACATCAATTTTTAAATCGACGAGGCAGTAATATTTTTTACTTCATGCCAATATTATAAGTTGTAACCAATTTTACTTGGCAGGAAGTATTATATGAAATACTGTTCCCTCACCTGGCTTACTTTCAAACGTAATCTCACCATTAAAATGAGCCCTTATAGTAGAATATGACATAAACAATCCAAGTCCAGTTCCATTCTTTCCTTTTGTGGTAATCATCTCTTTAAATAATTTATCTTGTACTTCTTTTGGCAAACCACAACCATAATCTCTAACTGAAATTGTAATAAAATTTGCTTCTTCACTTATTATTAAATCTATAGTTTGGTTTGGCTCTCCATTATATGCTTGAATGCTATTAGAAATCATGTTATTAATTACTTGAACCAAACTTGTTATATTGCCATGTAATGTTTTATGATGCTTTACGTTTATTTCGGTATTTAAAGTCACTAAAGCATTTTTTAGCTCATGCTTCATTAAAATATCTACTCTTTTTACTAATTCGTCTATGCTAAATTCAACTTTTTGGTTCTCAGAAAGAGTAACAGCTTGATCTTTTACAGTTGTAATAACATCTGACATGTATTCAGTGTAAGATTTAATTTTATCTATCCAACCTTGCATATCAGAAGCAATATCATGATGATCCTTAAAAGTAACTTCAGGGTCTTCAATTGAAGTGTCATACTCATGAACTAAATCTGTAAGCCCTTCAGCAGCTCCAGAAATAGACATAATAGGAGTCTTTAAGTTGTGTGCAATTCCACCGATTAATTGACCAAGTGATGCTAAACGCTCTCTTTCCATAAGTAGATTTTGATTTGACTGTATAGTTTCTATATCTAATACATGCTGAGTCACATCTTTAAACACAATTAGAAAACCTATAATTAAATCTGATTTACCTGCGGATTTTATTGGTTGAATATCAATTTCAAAAAATCTTCTAACTTTTGATTTGCTTATATGCCAGCTACGTTTCGTTAAATTACCTGTGTTTTTTGAATATTCTATAGCCTTAATTAATCCGCCATAAGACCTTTCTTTTGAGCCATTTGCTTTTTCAAATAAATTATCATTTATATTTAAATTTACTAACGGAGCTATATTTCCCAAAAAAGTTTTATTTGCATATGAAATATTGCCATTTATTTCAACAACTATAAAAGAGTCTGTCATTATATCAACAATGCTTTTTAAAGCGATAGGTACTGCATCAAATGAATTTAGTTTAAATATAGAAATGTAAAAACATATTGCAGTAATCAAAAACATTATAGGCGTAACATATGTATCCATTGATATGATTTGCAATGATGCAAGCAAATTAGGGATTATAGGAGCACAAGCTCCTATAATTATTAAAATGCTACCAATAGATAAAAAACCAGCTCTTTTTATAGATGTCTTAATAATTTTAATAAACCCTATAACCAAAAGTGCATAAGTATAAATCATGTGAACATAGAAATATGGTCCTAAATCAACATCAGACACATTTATCGAATAATTTTTGCAGAATAAGTGGTGCCAAGGATTAGTATAAATTATAATAAATGTTAATGCTGGAATAATAAACAAAAAGCAATATTTTTTTAAGTCTATATCCTTATTTTCATATTTCAATGCTATAAAATATAGAATTACCGGCAAGTTACAAGTAGAAATATAGCTTATTCCATCAATGTACAGTAAATCTTCTTGATTTGCAAATATATCTTTACAGTAAAAAAGCAGCATCAAAGCAAAAACATGTATAGATAATAGAACAAATAATATTCTAAATAAGCTATATAGCTCTTCTTTTTTCTTCCTTCTTGTGAAAAATGCCAATGAAATTGTAGCAATCAAAGTTACGAAAAGTAATAATTCTACGTATTTATCTATCATTATTTTCTCCTTCTTTTGTGAAATTATTTTTGGGAGCAAAACTTGTTTTTGGGGACGGAGGAAAAAAACAAGTTTTGCAACAATCTTGTATTCCCTTCAGATTAGTAAACAAATTTTTCAACAATCTTGTTTTTTTCCTCCGTCCCCAAAAACAAGATTCAAAAAATTTATTCTCTGTAAATACTCTAAATACTTCAAAATGTAGTTCTCACCAAGTGTTGGCCAATCGAAACCTACATTGTGTAATATCTTTTGTGAAATATCAGAATTTATAGTTATATTATCATTATACTCTAAAGAGCCATCTTCTGCAATATCTGGAATAATTCCTTGAATAATTTTTATTTTTTCTTCATCTTGCATATAACTATGTAGCAACTTAGTGAAATTATCTTTATCTAAAATATCTACTTTAACATCTAATCCCTTCAAAATATCAACAAAATATGGCATTGGTATATGATTGTGATTAAATAAATGATATACAATATTTTTATTCTCAATTTCCATTATTTTGTTTATTGCATCAGATACTACATCAATAGGAGTCATTTCGATATATTTTTCATACATGGATTTTGGCATTGCATGAAGCTCTATTAAAGCCTTAACCCTGTTAGAAAAAGCATTTTCTTCAACATTTGGTTGGAACTTTCCGTCTGAAAGTCTACCAGTTAAGTTACCAAGTCTTAATATTTTTGCATTCAATCCACTATCAAGTATGGAATTTAAAATTTCTACCTCTGCAGCAAATTTAGTATTTACATAGACATTTTCAATATCTTGTCCGATATATAAATTTTTCTCATCAAAATGAGTGTCTTTCAATACAGATTGCTTCATAGTTTGACCAGACTCTATAATATTTCCAGAAACACTAAGTGTAGAAATATGTATTAATTTTGCATTGCTCTTAATGCAGTAATTTATTATATTTTTAACACCAAGCACATTAACATTATAGAACTTATTGTAATCTCCATAATGCTTTACTCTTGCAGCAGAATTAATGACAACATCAATTTTATCATTAAATTCTTCAGTAAACAAATCTGCATTAGCAATATCTCCATTAACAACTACAGCTTTACTCATGATTTTTTTAACAATATCTGCCTCAAAGAAAAATGCTAGTTGCTTTTTAAATCTCTCATCAGAAGAAAGGTTATTTTTTGCTCTTACTAAGCAATAAACTTTATCTACTTTATTGTTATATACAAGCTCTTTTAAAATATGTACGCCCAAAAAGCCAGTTACACCTGTTAGCAAAACATTTCCAATATGCTCATACAAATTAATTGCTTCTCCGCTATAACTTGTTTCTGCTAACAATTTATCTATTCTAGTAAAATCAATATCTTTAGCTATTTTCCCAGACATAATATCATTTATATTATTTAAATATATGTATTCATATAAAGCTCTAGGAGTTGAGTATTTAAAAATATCTCCATATGACACATATACATTATGCGATTGAAGCTCAGCGACAAGTCTTGCAGCTGCTAAAGAATCTCCACCCACTTCAAAGAAATCTGAATCTAAGTAAATATTTTTGGTTTTTAAAGTAGTTTTAAAAGCTTCAACAATAGCGTTTTCTTCTGGTGTCAATTCTTCTTTAGTCATATGCTCTTCAGCAAACTCTACCTCAGGAAGTTTTGCTCTATCTATTTTTCCATTGTGAGTATATGGTATTTCTGGTACTTCTACTAATTTGTATGGTACCATGTAATCTGGTAAGTATTTTGCTAAATATTCGTGAATGCTGTTAGAAGAAATCTCCCCATTTGTAGTGTAATATGCAATAATATATTTATTATCATTATTTGTAAGTACAATGGCTACAGCTTCCTTTAATTCAGGCAATTCAAGCATTTTATTTTGAATTTCAGAAAGCTCAATTCTTTGACCTCTAATTTTTACTTGTTTATCAATTCTAGTCATAAACCTAATCTCGCCATTATCATTCCATTTAGTTAAATCTCCACTTCTATATGATAAACCATCAAATCCATCAATATATGTAAATCTTTCACTTGTTAAATCAGGCTTATTTACATATCCAAGTCCTAATCCATCTCCCCAAACGTACAAATCACCTGGAATATTTACTGGGCAAGGTTTTAAACATTTATCCAAAACATATACTGTGTTGTTGCTTGCTATCTTTCCTAAAGGTATATCTTCATAACTCTCATAAATCCTATCAATTAGCATTGCACAGCAAATAACTGTTATTTCTGCAGGACCATATGCGTTATATACTTTAATATTAGGATAAGCCGTGTATAGCATATTTGTATATTTTGGAAGTAGCGTTTCTCCTCCAACATAGATTGATTTCATATTCCTAAACATACCCACATCTTCTTCAACCATTAAGTGGAATATTGGTGTGGCCAAAAATGTTGTTGTAATCTTATTTTGGATTAAATATTTAGAATAGTAATCAATATTCATTATTTGCTCTTTAGTAAGAATGTGAAGTGTCATTCCATAAAGCATAGCGCCCCATAATTCAAACCCAGAAATATCAAATGTTAGAGAGGCAGATGTTACCATTACATCATTATCTGTATAATCTACGTAATTTGTGTCTAATAAAAGTCTTATAATTCCTCTGTTTTTAATCATATTACCCTTTGGCACACCAGTTGAGCCAGAAGTGTATATAATGTGGAAAACGTCATCTATATCACAATTTAAATTTAAGTTATCTTTAGGTAATTTGTTATACAAATCTTCATTATCAATAAAAATTTCTGGTGTATCAGTAATTTTTCTAAAAAATTTTTTTGTTGTTAATACAAATGAAGAATTTGCATTTTCTATCATATATTTAGCTCTTTCATCTGGCAAGTCCTCAATAACAGGCGTATATGCAGCTCCGCACTTTAACACTGCAATAGCTGCTGGCATGTATTCTAATGATTTATCAATCATTAGAGCTACAACTTGTTTTGGCTTTAAACCTTGGCTAATTAAAAATCTTGCAATTTGATTTGCTTTAGAATTTAATTCAGCATATGTAAGATAAGTATCACCAAAAACCACAGCCTTTTTATCTGGATGTTTTTTAGCTTGCTCCTCAAATAATTCGCAAACTGTCTTTTTAGGATAATTTGTTTTATTATCATTAAATTTCTTAATTTGCTCTTTTTCTTCAGGTAAAATCATTTCAATATCTTTTAATCTAAAATCTGATTTAGAAATCATTTCATCAACTATATGAATATAGTGGTTAAGCATTCTATACATATTTTTTTCAGAAAATAATTCTGTATCATATTCTAAATTAATTTTAATGTTATCGGACGCAGGTATTACCTCAAAAGAAAAATCAAACTTAGCAGTTTTACGCTCTACTGGGTTAAATTTTGCTACAGTATTTCCAAATTTAAGAGTATCAATATGCATGTTTTGGCATACAAACATAACATCAAATAATGCATTTCTATTACTTAATCTTGGAATTTCCAAATCTTTAACTAAATTATCATAACTATAATTACTGTAATAAATATAGTCAAGTGTTTGCTTTTGCATACTTTTTACAAAATCTATTATATTTTCATTCCAATCAATATTTACCCTATATGGAATTGTTCTAACAAACATCCCAATAACATCTTCTAAATCTTTACTATCTCTTCCAGAATATGCTATTCCATAAATTAAATCTTCGCTATATGTGTATTTAGAAAGCATAATCGAAAAAGCAGTTTGCATAAATGAATTTAAAGTTAGAGAATTGCTCTTAATAAATCCATCTACTTTTTTTGTTAGCTCACCATTGATAGGAAGTGAAATATGAGCACCTATAAACTTACGCTCTTTTTCTCTTGGTTTGTCATAAGGCAAGTCATTAACAGGAATATCATTTGCAAATTCGTCTAAGTAAAATTTCTTTGATTCTTCCATTAAAGAATCAGAAACACTAATTTTAATGTCTTTATCGTTTTCCTTTACGTTAATACCATTATATCTATTAGACACCTCATTCATAAATACTATAAAAGAAGAGCCATCAAATATAATGTGGTGAATATCTAGCAAAACATATACATTTTTTTCTGTTATATAAATTTTTATTCTAAATAAAGGAAATTGGTTTAAATTAAATGGTTTTGCAAAATTTTCTTTTATCAAATAATATTCCTTTTCAGAAACTTTTTCTACCTTAATATCATACGCTTTTTGCTCAAATGATTTTGTAATCTCATTATTCACTATGCTATATGTAGCACACATATTTTTATTATTATATATTGTCTTTAAAATACACTCCTTTAACAAATCTACATCAATACTTGTATCAAGCTTTAGCTCAAAAGGAGCATTATATAAAGTATTTGAAGGATTTTTTAGCCATTCTAAATATACACTCTTTTCTCCAGGAGTAATATCTTCTGTTTCAACATCTATATTTGTGCTATTTTCTTTGGCTTTATGGCCATTTATATAATCTTCCAAATTTAAAATTGTATTATTCTCTAGTATTAACTTTGTAGAAATATTAACATTATATTTTTCACTAATAAAATTAGATAACTCTATAGCAAATAAAGAATCCAATCCTAAAGAGAAAAGATTATCATCAATGCTAAATTTCTCTAAATTAAGTAATTTCTTAATATAATTATATAAATCAATTTCAACTTGAGTTTCAGGCCCTATGTGTTTCTTAGCGTTTAAAGGAATCTCTGGAAGCTTAGAGCTATCCACTTTATAGTTAGAATTCATTGGCATTTTATCTAATTGCATTATCCCAGAAGGAAGCATATATGATTGTAGATTTTTGCTTAAGTATTTTTCTAAAGAAGCAATATCTATCTTTTCTTTTGCAGTGAAATATAACAAAATATGCTTGTTGCTTTTGTTAAATGCATCCTCTTTGATTACAATTGCACAGTTTTCAATATTAGGATACTTTAGCACAATACTTTTAATCTCATCAAGCTCAATTCTATAGCCACGAATTTTAACTTGATTGTCAACTCTTCCTATAAACTCTAAATTTCCATCTGGATGAAGCTTTACTAAATCACCTGTTTTGTAAATTTTTTTACCAATAAAATTATCATTAAAACAATTATCAATAAAGCTTGCCTCTGTTTTTTCTGGATTATTAATATAACCATTAGAAACACCGTCTCCACCAATTGCAAGCTCACCAGAGCAATAAAATGGCATTAATTCGTTTTTTGAGTTTAATACATAACAAGCAGAATTAGATACTGGCTTTCCAATAGGTATATATTTTTTATTTAAATCAGTAATTTCGTACATCGTGCAAAAAGAAGTACATTCAGTTGGTCCATATGAATTATATATTTTAATTTCTGGATATGTATTCTTTAAAATTTTTACATGCTCGCTAGAAATTTTATCTCCACCAGTTAAAATCTGTTTAACATTTTCAAACACATCAATATGGTTTGAAATGATTTGATTAAACAAAACTGATGTAATACACATTATATTTACATTATTTTCATCAATATATTTCTTTAAATATTTATAATTTAACAAATTATCTTTAGTAATTAAGCATAAAGCTTTTCCATTAAGCAAAGATGCCCAAAATTCAAAAATAGACAAATCAAATACAGTTGATGCAACTTGCAAAATTCGTGCATCTTCTGGAAAATCCATATAAGTTATATTTGTTACTAATTTTATAATATTTCTATTAATTATCTCTACACCCTTAGGTTTTCCAGTAGTTCCTGAAGTGTATAAAATGCACACAGGAGAAGTGCTTTTCCCAGCTTCTGGCTTAAAATTAGCTCCATCAAAAACTATACTATTAATATTTATATTATTAAAATTCAAATTAAAACTATCATCACATAAGCACAATTTTACATTAGAAGCCTCTAAAATATAGCTTTTTCTATCATTAGTATAATTGCTATCTAATGGAACATAGCAAGCTCCACATTTTAGCACTGCAAGAATGCCAACTAACAAATTAAATGACTTATCTATGTAAATAGCAACTCTATCATTAGGCATAACTCCATTCTCTTTTAAAAATGCAGCAACGTCATTTGATTTTTTATCTAGCTCTAAATATGACATCTTTTTATCTTCAAAAATCAATGCTGTATCATTAGGATGTTTTGCTACAACATCTTCAAAATTCTCTACAACAGACTTATCAGAATCATAAGGGCACACAGTATTATTTATGCTTAAAATTTCACTTTTTTCTTCTTTAGACATAATGTCTATCTTAGAAATACTAGGATTATTATCCATACCTTGTATAATAATGTTTAAAATTCTGTTATAAATATATTCTATTTCTTTTTCTTCAAAAATATCTGTTAAATAATCTATATCAAACTCCAAATGACCGCTATCATTTAAGTCCAATAAGTGGAACTCAACTTCCTCTTGAATTTTTCCGCTAAAAATCCAGTCTATGTTATATTTCTCTAAATTAATTTGCGCCCTCGCATTTTGATAAGAGAAAGCAATATTAAATAGATTTTCATTATTGTTTTCTTTTGAAGAATCTTTCATTATCTTGTTATATGGAAATTTTTGATGTTTAAAGATTTTCATACTATTTAAAACAGTATTGCTACAAAAGTCGATAAAACTCATGTCCGTGTCGAACTTAAACCTAACTGGGACAGTTGCTACGAACATTCCTTGAATTTGTTTTTGAATAAAATTAGAGCGATTAAGAACAGGAGTACCGATAATGATATCGTTACTTTCTGTAATTCTATGAGTATAAATTGCTATTGCTGATAGGAATAAAGAATATGGAGATAATCTGTTATTCTTACAAAAATCGTAGATTTTTTGGGTTAAAGAGCCATCCAACACTCGGTGAAATCTTTGAGCATTGGTAGATAAATTCTCTTTAGACTTTAAGCCAACAGGCTCTGAAAAATCAATTAAATATTCCTTCCAAAAAGCCTCATCCTTTGTATATTTAGAGCTACCAATATAACTTTGTTCATCAATAACAAAGTCAATATAGCTAGGCTCTTTTTCAAAATTATTATCATTGTTTAAAAACTTTTCATAAATATCTTGCAAAGCTGTTCCCATCTTAGAAACTGACCAAGCGTCGGATACTAAATGGTGACACTTTAGTAAGAATTCACCATGACCATCTTTTCTATCTAATAGAATGAAATTAAATGGATTCTTAGAAATATCTAGCGGCTCAGCAATTATTTCTTTTTTTAGTTTCATTGCTTCTTCGTCAGATAAACCTGAGATATCTTTTGTTATTACATCAAATGGTTTATACTCTTCTACATATTGATATAGAGTGCTACCATCTTTAACGAATTTTAGTCTAGCAGCATCATTTAGCTCAAAAAATTTATTTACGGTTTTTTTAGCTAACTCTATGTCAAAACCAGTTTTTACAGTAAATGTACCTGCCAAGATATTAATGGATTTGTCATCATAAAAATTTTCCACAAGCCATATATTATTTTGTGGAATTGTTAAATTGTATTTCCCCTTCATAATATCACCTTATATAAAGAATCTAACAGAATTATACTATCAATGTGAGGAAAAAACAAGACAAAAATTGACAAAAAATAGGAATTTTTGCAATAAATTTTTACTTTAAAATTCAAATAAATTCAAATAGTATGTATGTTTCTCAAATTTTTTTGTCGCTTGCTGTCGAAAAGCTATAGCCAGAATTAAAAAATAAATTTTTTTTCTCCAATCGCACTCGCTGTATCAGCTCGTTTGGTCGCTGCGCGCTCCTACAAAAATTTTCTAAACATACATACTATTTGAATTCTTGAAAATAAAAACTTAAACGTATATGTTATGTATTGTAAAAAGCCAAAATTTGTGTTAAGATTTGGTTGAAAAATTTCTTTGAAAGGAATGAGGTTGAATGGGAAAGAAAGCTAAGAAGTATTATAATGAAGTTTCGAATTTTAGAGAGTTAGTGAAAAGATACGAAAGTTTTGATGCTGATAGTATTGCTTTTAAATACAAGAAGGATAAAGAGATACATGAAATTACATATAAGCAATTTGTAGAAGATATTAAAAAAGTAGCGGAGAAAGTGCTTGATTCTGATGCAAAAAGAGTTGCAGTAATAGGAAATAACAGATATGAATGGGTTATTACATATTTAGGAGTAACGACAGCAGGAAGAGTAATTGTGCCTTTGGACAAGGCTTTGACTGATAAAGAGATAGAAAAGTTGTTACAAAGAAGTGAAGTAGATGTAGTAGTTTACGATGAAAAATACCAAAATGCAGTAGACGAAGCAATTGCACAAGGCTGTAATATAAAATATAGAATATGTATGGACAATGTAGAAAAAGATGGCGTTTTGAAATATAGTAAGATGTTAGAAGATGGAGAAAATATCATAAAATCTGGCAAGGCAAAATATGATGATGTAAAATTAAAAGAGAATGAGATGTATGTTATGCTATTTACATCAGGCACAACAAATGAGCCTAAAGCAGTAATGTTATCACAAGAAAATGTATGCAAGAATATTTCTGCTTATCAATATAATTTTAGAATATTACCAACAGATACGCTATTATCATTTTTACCAATCCATCATACTTTCGAGTGTAGTATTACAATCTTATATGGAACATATTGTGGTGCAACAATAGCCTTTTGTGAAGGATTAAGATATATTGCAGACAATCTAAAAGAATTCCACGTTTCTGTATTTGTGGCAGTTCCACTTGTACTAGAAACAATGGCTAAAAAAATACAAAAAGCAATTGCAGATAGCGGAAAACAAGGCTTGATTAATGCTATGACAAAGATTTCCCATGGGTTACTAAAATGTAAAATAGATGTAAGGAAAAAATTATTTAAGCCAGTATTAAAACAATTTGATGAATATTTAAGAGTTGTACTTTATGGAGCAGCACCAATGGATAAAGCAACTATAGAATGGTATAACGACTTAGGAATAGAATTAATACAAGGTTATGGCTTAACAGAAAGCTCTCCAGTACTTACTGCAGAATCAGAAGAAAGAAAAAGAGCAGGCTCCATAGGAATACCACTTAAAAATGTAGAAATAAAAATTGCTAATCCTGATAAGGATGGAGTTGGAGAAATCTTAGGGAAAGGCCCTAACATAATGCTTGGATATTACGAAAACGAAGAAGCTACAAAAAAAGCTTTGCAAGATGGATGGCTTCATACAGGAGACTTTGGTTATATGGATGAAGACGGATTTATTTATATAACAGGAAGACAAAGCGACATTATAGTTTTAAGAAACGGAAAAAATATATATCCACAAGAATTAGAGTTTTTAATAAATAAACTACCATACGTAGAAGAAAGCATAGTATTTGCAAGAAACAAGAGCAAAACAGACACATTGCTATGTGCAAAAATTGTGTATAATGAAGATAATATAAAAGAGCATTTTGGAGAAAAAACGCAAAAAGAATACGAAAAATTAGTTTGGGAAGATATTAAAAATATAAATAAAGATTTACCTACATTTAAGCACATTAAAGAAATTATTTTAACAAATGAGCCATTAGAAAAAACTACAACACAAAAAGTAAAAAGATTTGCTGAAATGAAGAAGTTAAATGTATAATTTTTGAATAATGTATATTAAGAGATAGCAAAATTGCAAATATTTTGATAAGGCTAATTTTTGTAGAAATTCTATGAAAAATTTGTTTAATTTAATTCTTTTTGGACAAAATATAAAAAAATCAATTTTGTCCGGAGGAAATTAAATGAACGATTACTATAAACAAGATAAAAAGAAAAAACTAAAAGGAAGATTAACAAATATACTAATATTCCTTTTAGTTTTTTTGATTTTAATCTTATCCTACATATTATATGAAAAAACTCAAGTTACGGAGAGTAATTTAAGTCAGCAGAATGTAACAATAGAGAGAACTACTCAAACGATAGAAGAAGTGCAAGAAAAAGATAGAACAGTTACAGAGATGATAGCAGAAGTAAATGATAGTGTTGTTGGAATTTCTAAAGTAAAAAATTCTGGAAGTAGCATATTTTCTGATGAAAATATAACAAGTTTAGGATTGGGAACAGGACTTATTGTTGGAGAAGATGGATATATACTTACAAATGCACATGTGAGCGGAGAAAAATATAGCAAATGCTATGTTACACTAGTCGACGGCAAGACCTATGATGGAAGCGTGGTTTGGTCTAATACAGATATAGATATGGCTATTGTAAAAATAAATCAAAAGAATTTGCAAGTAGCAATATTAGGAGATTCGGATGATATAAAAGTGGGAGAAACAGTATATGCCATAGGAAATCCAATAGGATACGAGTTTCAAAGAACAGTCACTTCAGGCATAATAAGTGCAGTAAATAGAACAATAAAATTTGAAGAAGACGAAGCGGAAACCTATATGGAAGACCTAATACAAACAGATGCAACAATTAATCCAGGCAATAGCGGAGGACCTTTAGTAAACGCAGATGGACAAGTGATTGGTATAAACGGAGTAAAAATTAAATCTGCAGAGGGAATAAGTTTTGCAATACCTATAAATTCAGTGAAAGCAGTAATAGAAAGTTTCAATACAAATGGAAAATTTGATGAGGCAACTTTGGGAGTATTTGCATTTGACAAAAGCGTATTAGGTTATATAAATGAAAACTTGCAGTTTAGTGAAGGTATATATGTCGCAAGAGTAAACACAAAATCAGCGGCGGCAGATGCAGGATTGAAAAAAGGAGATATAATTTTAACTATAGATGGAAATAAATTGGAAAGAATGTGTGACTTAAGATGCTATATTTATACCAAAAAGCCAGGAGATACAGTAACACTAAAAATCCAGAGAAATAATAGAGAGATGGAAATAGAGGCAACTTTGAAGAGAAAGTAAGCAATTTGGAATGCACTTATTTTGAGCTAATTATATCCAATTGCGCAAAAGTAGTGCGTCCCCAATTTAGTAACAGAAATGAAAAAATATTGAAAACCTTGAAAAAATAAATAAAAAATGATAAAATACTTATGTCAATTTCTTTTTAATCCTGTTTTACAGGTTGATATATAGGCAGTTATTATAAAATTATTATTTTCAGGAGGTGAACAAGGACAGTATCTATGAACAGACAAGAATAAATTAAAAGTTTTTTATTACTTAGGAGGAATAGACCAAAATGAAAAAACTATTATTTATTATTATTCGGTCCATCGTAGGAAGTGAAAGCGGGTTTACAGGAGAAGGAAATGAGCAATGGTATTATTCTTTATCTCTTGCAATTAACTTAATGCTTATTTGGTGGCTAAAACCAGAGATAGGATTGTTATTCACTATACTTGCAGTAATTCATTATGCAACAGTATTCATTTATGGGTATTTTGATTTAGATTGTCTCGATGATGATAATGCAAAGTTTGGATATGCTTATGTAGGAATTCATTTAATCCTATTAGCAATTGCAATTTTCACAAATTTAAAATGGACTATCATCACTGCGGCAATTACTACACTGGCAGTTTTCTTAGCTCCAGATTGTACAGGAAATAATATCTTTCTGACAAAGAGAACTTATAGCAAACTTGCATTGTTATTTAATACAATAATTTTGGCTGTGTTTGTTATAATTGATATTCTTCTTCCTATAAAATTTTGGATTAAACTTTTGTTGATTATTGGAGCATTAGTTATTCATCCTATAATAGATTACATTGAAGGAGAATGTGTTATTATTTCTGATGTAACATATGATGCTTTTGGAAGAGTAATCAACTCTTTAAAGAAACAAAAAGAACGTTAATTCTTTTTAAATGTCTGTTTTATCGTTGTTCTTGTAATAGGTAGAGATTTTAATTCTCTACCTAATAAAGATTATAATCAATTAAATGAAAGATAAGGAAAAAGATATAAACGAGATAATTGAAAGTAAAGGGGCAAAAATGGTAGAAAATATAGAGGAGTATTTAAACAATTATTTTAAAGGAGCAAAAAAACCATCGTTACATGCAATGCAATATTTTATGAAAGAATATGACAACTTTGAAAAAGACATGAAATTTATCCATATTGCCGGAACAAACGGCAAAGGAAGTTGCACAGAAATGATAACAAATATACTTGTAAAACAAGGCTATAAAGTAGGAAAATTCATATCTCCGCACTTAATAAAATACAACGAAAGAATCAGCATTAACAATGTAAATATTTCTGATGAAGATTTGCGAAAACTAGTAGAAGAGTTAGAGCCAAAAATAAATAGGTACAATAAAGAAAATAATATAGATGTTACTTTATTTGAGCTTGAAACAACAATGGCACTTTTGTACTTTTATAGAAATAATGTAGATTTTGTAGTACTAGAAACAGGTCTTGGTGGATTATATGATTGCACGAATGTTATAACAAAGCCACTTGTATCTATAATTACATCAATTGGCTATGACCATATACAAATGTTGGGAAACACATTAACAGAAATTGCAGCTCAAAAGGCAGGAATTATTAAGGAAAATTCAAATACAGTAATTTTTGAAAATAATAAAGAAGTCGATGAGGTATTTATCAATGCTTGTAAAGAAAAAAATAACAAGCTAAATATCATACGAGAAAAAGACATAAAAAATTATCGCTATGATAAAGATTATCAATACTTTGATTATAAAAACTATAAAAATATTGCTGTAAATTTAAAAGGAATTTGTCAAGTACACAATGGTGGAATTTGTATTGAAACTATAAATATACTAAACCAACTAGGATATATGGTAGAAGAAGAAAGCTTAAGAAATGGACTTTCTTCTGTAATACACAGGGGGAGGATGGAAGTTATAAACAAAAATCCTCTAATTATCTATGATGGCGGTCACAATGAAGCAGCAATCGAGAATTTAAAGGTCACAATAGATATGTATTATAAAGAGCTAAATAAAGTATTCATAATTTCAATTTTGAAAAGAAAAGACTATAATAAAATTCTTGAATTGCTGATGCAAGACAAAGATGCTACTTTTATATTAACTTCTGGAAACAGTGAAGAAAAGTACACATCAGGAGAAAAATTATATAAAGTTGCCAAAAAATACACGAAGAAAAATCAAAGAATATACGTAGAAAGCCTAGATAATGCTATAAAAGAGGCATGCGATAATAATCAAAAAAACACCGTTACTTTTGTAGTAGGAAGCTTTTATATCTATGGGGATGTGATAAAAATTATCGAAAAACAATAAAAAAGTATTGACAAATAATAAAATGGAATGTAAAATATATGCATATTGAAAAAGAAGGGAAGGATACTCTTATGAGATTAGCAGTAGTAGGAAGCTTTCTAATAGCTATTTTACATTCTATTTTATTTTATGGGCAGGAATTAGGAATTTCAGTATTTCTATTTTGCATTGCTCTAGGATTTTTTATTATATACATACTAGAAAAATGCAAAAAAATAAAGAACAAAAAAGCATTAATATTATGTGTGCCAATTTTATTAATATCTGCGACATATTTTATTTTTAACAATTCATTTTTTTATGTTGCAAATATATTTGCTTTGATAATATTGTTTGTAGTAATGATAATTTCAGCATTATTTGAAAAAACAACACTTGGCCTAATAATAAATAGAGCCATATATCTACTTTTTGGCCCAATCGAATTTATAGAGGAAGCAATTGGAAGTATTGTAGATAATATAGTAGTTTTGTTTAGTAAAAAAGAAATATCAGAAGAGAAAAATGGAAAAATAAGAAAAATTATAGTAGGAATTGTTATTGCCATACCTATATTAATTGTTATACTAGTGTTGCTTGCTAGCGCAGATAGCATCTTCTCAAAAAAATTGGGAGAAGTAATAAACACAATATTTAGCTTAGATATTTTTGAAAGTGAAACATATATCCACTTATTCTTTAGAGCAATAATAGTAATAATAATAACTGTGTATTTGATAGCGTTATTGTACAATATACTAGAAGATGATTTCACTAAAAAAGATGCAAAAGAAGAAAGAAATTGGACAGTGGATTCAACAATAGGAAATACCATATTAACAATACTAAACTTGGTTTATCTAGTTTTCTGCTATATTCAAATATCAGTATTGTTCATGCAAGCTGGAAATATGGAAAACTTTGACTATGCTAGTTATGCAAGACAAGGATTTTTCCAATTAATGGCTGTATCTGTTATCAATTTGATTATCATTTTGGTAACAAGCAAAAGAAATGAGATTCAAAAGAAAATGAGCTATACAAAAGTAATGAACTTATGTCTAGCATTATTTACACTTATTATATTATTCTCATCATTCTATAGAATGTATTTGTATGAGCAAGAATATGGCTACACATTCTTACGTTTAATGGTGTACTTTGCGCTTATTACCGAAGCAATTTTAATAATTCCAACGGTAATGTATATTTTAGATATGAAAATAAACTTGACAAAAACGTATTTTGTAGTGATAATTATTATGTACCTAATTGTAAACTATATAAACATAGATAATGTAATTGCAAAGAAAAATATAGATAGATATTTTGAAGATACTTCTGGAAGCTATGAGTTAGACATGAGCTATCTTGGAACACTTGGAATAGACGCAGCTCGTCAAATAAAAAGGCTAGAGAACGTTGAGGAGAACAACATAGATGCAGAAGTAAGGTATTATTTGAGCAATGTTAGAGCAGAAGTAAATAATATGACATTGCAAAGTTTTAACATTAATAAGTTGATTGCAAGGTATATTTTAAGTCAATAAAGAAAGGAGTAGGACCAGGAGGCAGTATCTTAGAAGGCTGCTGCCCACCAAATAATCATTAGAGATTTAAGGTCCAATGAAAAAATGAAAGTAACAGGGAAAAAAAGTTTGTCAACACTTATAGAAATTTGCCTAAAAATAATATTTGTAGTAGGAATTTTAATTTATATAACATTACCATTATTACTAAACTGGTACATAGACATATTTAATCCAATACTAAACTACACAGCAGCGCTTATAATACTATATGCGTCAGGAATTCCAGCACTTATTATAGTGTATAAATTTATAAAAATATTTAAAACATTAAGACTAGATAATCCATTCACATTAGAAAATGTAAGGCATCTAAATGTTATATCAATTTGCTCATTAATAATTGCAATAGAATATGCAATAGGAATTTTCTTTATAGTATCAATATTCGAAGTAATATTAATTGCTGTATTTATCATAATATGGCTAGGAGCATATATTTTAGCTGAATTATTGAGAAAAGCGGTGGAATATAAGGAAGAGAACGACTTAACCATTTAGAAAAATGCTTGTTGGGAAGGAATGAGAAAAAAATGGCAATAATAGTAAATTTAGATGTAATGATGGCAAAAAGAAAAATATCTTCTTCAGAGCTCGCGGAGAAGGTAGGAATAACAAATGCAAACTTGTCAATATTGAAGACAGGTAAAGGAAAGGCAATAAGATTTTCAACACTTGACGCAATTTGCAAGGCTTTAGATTGCCAGCCAGGAGATATATTGGAATTTAGAGAATAAAGTATAAAAAACTAATTATAGGCAATACTATAATTAGTTTTTTTGTGGGAGAGTGATAGTGTGAAATCGTATTGGATAAAAAGTATTGAAGCAAAGGAAGTGGAAGGGCAAAATTAATAGAGGCAAAAGATATTCCAATTAAGGCTATTGCAGGGCTTGAATTTGAAAATCAAGCACAATTTAATCCATATAAATATGGAATGGCCTTAGCTAGAATATGTAGTAATTACGGAGTGAAAATATATGAGCACACAAAAGCAATATATGTAGATACAGAAGACGATAGTGAATATTATGTCATAACACTCGAAAATGATTATAAAATAAAAGCCAAGTATATAGTTGTAGCAACAAAATATCCAATAATTAATATACCAGGATTTTATTTCGTAAAAATGTATCAGTCCACAAGCTATGCTGTAGCTATGCAGACAAAAGAAAAACTATTTGAAGGTATGTATATCAGCTCAGAAGAGCCAACAATATCTTTAAGAACAGCAAAATATGGAGATGAATATTTGCTTATTGTTGTGGGATTTGACCATAAAACAGGCGCTCAAATTGATCTAAGTAATTCATATAAATACCTAGAAGAAATTGCCAAAAGTCTATATCCAAATGGTAATATTAAGTATCATTGGAATACAGAGGATTGTATTACATTAGACAAAATACCGTATATCGGTAAGTTTTCCAGCATGTGGGAGAATGCTTATGTGGCAACTGGATTTAATAAATGGGGAATAACGATGTCAAACATAGCCGCCGAAATTATAACAGATAAAATATTAGGTGAAGAAAATGAATATGAAAATGTATTTAAGTCCACAAGGCTAGAGCCAATAAAAAATATAAAAGAAGTAACTAATATAGTGAAAGAAAGTGTCAATTCTTTAGTAGTAAAAAAATTAGAAGTGCCACAAGAAGAAGCAAATCAAATACAAAATGGGGAAGGAAAAATAGTAGAAGTAAACGGACAAAAAATAGGAGTATATAAAGATGAAGAAGGGCAGATTTATAAAGTAAACCCTGTATGTAAGCATTTGGGATGTGAACTTTCATGGAATAATTTAGAAAAAACTTGGGATTGCCCATGCCATGGCTCAAGATATGACTATAAAGGCAATTTAATCTATGGACCAAGTGTGAAGAGTTTAGATAAATAGAAAAAACGAGAACTTGCACAGAAGTACACTACATTTTGTGCAAGTTTTTGAGCTAAAATTCAGTGAAACATGGTAACAGATTTTAATTTTAATCTGTTACCATGTTTCACTAAAAATTCACATAAAAAAACTTGCAAATTAAAAACACTCATAGTATAATAAAAGAAGTTTAATCATTTAAATTTTTTCTTTAGTATATTTCTATACAAATTTCAAAAATTAAAATAATTAAATAATCTTTATTGTAGAAACTTGCTCTATATTAAAAAATAATTATTTCAAAGGAGGTAATCTATGAGTTTAGATTTTTTAAATAATTTAAAAGAAAATCTTGAAAAAAATGATACTTTATCCAAAATAACAGACGGAATTGCAGATTTTATAGGAGAATTATCAGTGGCATTACAAAAAGAAAATGGAAATAACAATGTCGACATTGTTACGCAAATTGCTTCAAATAACAAGTTAACCATGGCTTCGGAAACTAGTATAATTAAAGCAAGAAATGAAACTTTAACCGAATATTCTAAAAACACAACTGGAGAAGGTGCACTTTATTTTGTGCTTGACAAAGTTCAGGGAAAAGATACTTATAAAATATGGGAATTTAATAATGGAAAGCGCACACAATCTGAAATGTCAAAAGCTGATTTGCCAGAAGATGCAACTGTAAATATTGTCTTGAGAATGAAGAATAACAATCTTGTAACAGATAATGAAGCAACGGTAACTATCATAAATGAAATCAAAGAAAAAGCAAATCAAATTATTACAGAGCAGAATAAAAAGATAGAGGATTATAAAAAGGAAGGGCATACATATTTAGTTACAGAAGACACAAATGGAAGAGTGTTCTTGTGGGACTCTACAGAAAAGCCAAAAAACGAAATAGAAGACGTATATTTTCCAGAAGAGCTAAAAGACAAAGCAAAAGAGGGAAGAAGCTTTTTATACCAAAATGGAAGTTATGTTTATATTGGTTAGTAAAAAAATTTATAATAGCAAAACTTGAGAACAGTTTTAAATCCATTACTAATACTTCAGCATAAATTAGAAAAAAAGCTGTATATTTCTACACAGCTTCACTTTTGCCAGTTTTATAATCTATTGCAATCCCTGGTTGCACATTATAGCAATATACATTAAAGCAAATGCCTTCTCCGTTATCTTCTACAGATTTAGCTTCAATTTGTACACCACTTGCAACTAAATTATCACCTTCAAAAATAGGAGTAACCCTATATAAAACATGATTACTTGTCTCCTTAATGTAATCTGCTACTTGATTTTCAAAAGGAAGCATTCCTTCAGTATTCATATACCTTGTACCAGTGATAAGATTTTTTTCATTAGCATTTTCATTACTTAACTGATATCCAATCAAATGGCATCTATTATATAAATAGCCTCCATCAACATTATCATATTCTTTATTAATCCAGCCAGAAGGCTCGATGTTAGAAATACTTTCTCTTTCATCATCAGCTGATGGCATAGTATCTAAACTAAGGCAAGCAAAAGCAACACCACATCTGCCTAAAGAATCTAAATCATTATAATTTTCAAAAGATTTTGCTTTTAAATCACTTTCATCAAAATCAGGCTTATTATTATTTAATATTACATAAGGCTCATCAGAATAATCTGGAATACTAGCCAAATCAAATGAGACAGTATTTGTACTTGAAGCCTCTTGAATAGCAGCATTAGTAAGACTTCCTGTATTACTAAAATATTCTTGAATATCTGGATTAAAATATCCAATTATACCAATACAAATAACTATAATTAACGCAAATAATGCCTTGCGCATACTTTTATTACTTCTTTTTCTTCCCATAAAATCACTACTTTATCAATATTTTATATACTTATATCATATTTACAACTAAAATGCTACTAGATATTGTTATTTTTTATAAAGCATGTCCTGTAACGGGAGTTAATATTTCATGTAAAACATTATCTAGTAGCATTTTAACCTCATAAATAGTAGTAAAAATAGAAAATTAAACATATTATATACAAAGGAGGAAAATATTATGTCGAATAAAGTGTATGATGTATTAAAATTTATTGCACAAATGGTATTACCTGCTATTGCAACTTTGTATGTGACGCTAGCAGGAATATGGGGATTACCATTTTCGGAGCAAATAGGCGGAACTGTTATGGCAGTAGATACTTTTTTAGGCGCAATATTAATGCTTTCAAGTAAAAATTATAATAAAACAAATAAGGAGGAATAGCTAATGGCTATTAAAGGTATAGATGTTTCAGAATTTCAAGGGGATATAGACTGGAGTGAAGTTAAGGATGCTGGTATAGAATTTGCTATAATAAAACTAGCTAATATTTATGACTTTGACGACAACTACAAAGATAGTAAATTTGATATAAATTATAAAAACGCAAAGGCACAGGGAATAAAAGTAGGAGCATATATTTATAATTATTGCAACACAATAGACACATTAAACAAAGGTGTAAAATGGGCACTAGAGCAACTGGAAGGTAAAGAATTAGAGTTGCCAATTTATCTTGATATGGAAGACAAAGACATACAAGAAGAGACAATAGAAACTTTAACCAATTTATGCAACGAATTTGCTAAAACTATAGAAGAAGGCAGTTATAGAGCGGGGGTATATGCTAACCTAAATTGGTTAGAAAATAAGTTAAACCCATCAGATTTTGATGATGATATATCAGTGTGGGTAGCTCAGTATTATACAGAGTGTCAATATGAAGGAGAATATAATATATGGCAGTATACTAGTTCTGGTAAAGTATCCGGAGTTTCTGGAAATTGTGATATGGATTATTTATATGATGAAGGTATTATAAAAGATACTGGCTCACAAAATGATGATGATAAAAAATCAATAGATGAGCTAGCACAAGAAGTAATTGATGGAAAATGGGGAGATGGAAAGAATAGAAAAAAGAAATTAGAGGATGCAGGATATAATTATGATGAAGTACAAAATAGAGTAAATGAAATCCTTGGAGCAAAAGACAACAAAAAGTCTGTAGTAGAAATAGCAAAAGATGTAATTAATGGAAAATATGGTAATGGGGAAGAGCGTAAAAAGAAGCTTGAAGCGGAAGGATACGATTATGATACTATTCAAGCAAAAGTAAATCAATTGCTTGGAGCAAACGTAACCAAAACCTACACCGTAAAAAGTGGTGATACACTTTCTGGTATTGCTTCTAAGTACAGAACAACTGTCGCTAAATTAGCAGAAGACAACAATATAGAAAATGCAAATCTAATTTATCCAGGACAAAAGATAGTTATTAATGAATAAATAAAACAAAAAAGCTTATTTATCAACGTTTTTTACTAAAATTCGGTGAAACACAGGGGACAGATTTAAATATGTCCCCGAGTTTCACTTGATTAAGCTAAAACATTGATAAACAAGCCACTTTTGGTGCCAGCGAGGTAGTTATCTACAACTTTTTGGCTCTCTTGACGATTGATACAAATATCAATCAATTTATTAAAATTATAAATTGCATAACATTAAATTCCTTTTACACAGGCATTTCTTTGATAAAAAAAGTAATTATAGTTATTATAATAAATATAACAAAAAATATTAACAATATTTTATTAATTTTTTTCTTTTTG
>CAJFHE010000014.1 GCA_904378095.1 uncultured Clostridia bacterium
AAACAGTTGGACAAGAACGCACAAAAACTTGCTGAGGCAAATAATCAAACAGAAAAATTAGACAATAGCAGTAAAGATATAAATTCAATATTAGATAAATTAAAACCATCTAAACTTAATAAAAATAATAATCTTATTTCAAACGAGGATGTTGAAAAAATCAAAAATTTTACAAAAGATGTAAAAGAAATTATTAAAACAGTTAGAAGTGTAAATGACTTAAATATGGCTATTAAAGATTTTGAACATAGTTCTTTTGAAATAACACAAGAAAATTCTTCACTAAAATATCAATTAGAGTTAAAAACTGATGAAATTGATAGATTGAAAAAAGATTTATCTGCTAAAGATAAGATTATTGGTAAATTACAAGATGAAAAAGAAAAAATAAAACAAGAATTATAGAAATTTAAAGACTTTTGGTATAGAATTATGGGACATTTTCATAAGAGAATTTGCTATGATAAAGATGAAAATTATATAATAGTAAGTGATGACTTATACAAAAATGGTATATTTACTGATGATGAAAGTGAAATTGCAAATAATATTGCTAGAAAAATAAAACCGAAAAAAAATATAGAACAAACTATAAATAAAAAGAAAAATAATTTTGAATTAAAGTAAAGGAGTAAGATATTATGAAAGAAAATAAAGTTGAGAATGTAATAAATATAATAAAGAATATGGATACAAAAGATAAATTAAGATTAGGAATATGCTTGACTACAAGTAATTGGGCTAATCTTTTATATAATAAAACAGAAATGTATGAGAAATTTGATACTATGCTAAAAGAAGTAGATGAGGAATATAGAACTATTCTAATTAATTTTGCAAAGTATAAACTTGTAATGTTTACAATGGCTAAAATTATGGAGATGACTAAGGAAGGTCAAAATCAAACTGTGTTATTTTTATTTAATAATATATAAAATACAAAAACCTTGGATAAAACTAATATAATTGCATAATTTACTTGAATTTTATGTAAATATGTATTATAATATTAATTATAAAAATCGCAAAAGCGAGAATTGAAAGGAGAATTTTTATGAAGGTCATTCAGGAAGGCAAAGAAATTAAAAGTACTATGCGGGTAACTTGTAAGACATGTAAGGCTGAATTAGAAATACAAGCTGGAGACTTAAAAAAGAATCCAGGAGAACAACCATTCTACCCTACAACTTACTCCTACAAATGTCCCTGTTGTCTACGCACAAATTATCTGGGCTACTCCGACCTGACAGAAGAAATTCGTTTCGAACTTAACAATTAAGTCAAAGAATAACCACCCTCAATGAGATTTATAGAGGGTGGTTATTCTTTTTTATTTGATAAATCAAAAAAATAATTTTACTCTTGCAATTTATAAAAAATATGATATACTTTAATAAATATGATTGATATTTGTATCAATCGTCAAGAGAGCCTAAAAAGTTGTAGATAACTACTTCATCTGCACTAAGAATCATAAAACTATGAAGTGTTGAGATATCAACGTTTCATAGTTTTTTTGTTTCTAAAGTAATGAAATAAAAAACAATATACAACCATCAACTCTAGGATTATTTGATGTAATTGTGGAAACAATAGATAATAAAGAAGTAATAAAAATAGTAATATCAAGTGGTACAGAAAAACCATATTATTTAAGAAAAAATGGAAGAACACCAGAAGGTTGTTATATTAGAGTTGGTAGTAGCAAAGAAAGAATGACTGAAAGAATGATTGATGATATGTATTCTAAAAGGATTAAAAATACATTAAAAGAAATTGATTCTCCTAGACAAGAATTAACATTTAATCAATTAAAAATTTATTATGAAGAACATGGATTAAAATTAAATGATAACTTTTTACAAAATCTTGATTTATTAACAAGTGAAAATAATGTTTATGCTAAAATAGAATATAAAGGTAGAAAAGAAGTAGAAATGATAGATAAAGCAGCTTTAAAAGAAGCAGTTATAAATGCTATGGTACATAATGATTATTCTTATGGAAATTCTCCGATTGTAGAATTATTACTTAAATCCATTGTTAGAAAAAGGCAAATTACAAATGACAATACCAGATAAGCCAAAAAGTAGAAATCAAAAATATGTAACAATTTTACAAAAATAATAACCTATGTTATAATTTATTTATAAAGTTATTAAAACTTCAAAAAAAATATCGTTCTGGAGAAATAAAAGAAGAAGAATTATCAGAAGAACAAATAAATTCACTTTGTAAATTATATGATAAACAAATTGCAAACTTAAAAAAATCTAATAAGATAAGAAAACAAAAGCTTTTAGAATATAGAAGAAATGAACAAAAATATCAAGAGATTGTGCAATTCTCTTGGTATTATTTTTTTGGCTATTTTAGGGTGGTAGAAGAACAAGACAGAAAATTTTTAATATGTTATACTCTCTATATGGAGGTTTTGAATATGGAGCAAAGTAATAAAAAAGTTATAACAGATGAAGAAGTCATAAAAATGTTATATCAAAGTAAAGCACTTGAAAACTATAATAAATCAGGAATTAGACTTTTTCATGGAAAAATATCAGAAATTATAGTTGAAAAAAATAGTGATATATTTAATATAAATTATGCTTTTAAAAAGTTTAATAATATGAATCTATATTTTAAAGGAGAAATAGTTTTTTCAGAAAATGAAATAAATCAGATAAAAACAGAAATAGAGCCATATAAAGATAGTATAATTGCTGTATGTGATTTTGATTCAAAGCGTAAATATTCTGAAGAATATCATTTAAAATGCTTTTTAAAAGAATTTATAAATATGGAAGAACAAAATAGATATTTTAGAAGAATTATGCGTAATATATGGTTTGACTAAAAGTACATACGACCTTGAAGAAGGGAAGGATTTAGTAGAGCAAACTATTAAAATGAAGGATTATAGTACAAGAGATGATATCTATAGTCAAATATTTTAAATTTAGCATATATCTTACAGCAAAACATTGCTTATTTTCGTAATTTGTTATATAATATTTCTATCACATTTTTATAATTTACAAAAATTTACAAATGTGTAAAAACTCTGGCTATTGAACTAAACTTACAGAAAAGAGGGATGATAGGATGAAACCAAAAGAGCGGTGGAACATTGTAAGAGCTTTAGGATTGGTAACGCTTTTGTTACTAATGATGGCTTTTATAGTCTTAATATTCCTGAATAAGCCTATGTTCAACATGATTTGTGCTGCCATCATCATTATTAATTTATGCGTTATTATAGTTGCCAATGTGAAGCTAGAAAACCATAAGTTGATACTAATCGATGTAGCTGCAATATTTTTTTTCATTATCAACATTGTTTATTACTTACTAAAGATAGTGATAAACGTATAACAAAAAACTAAAAGGCCAGAGTATGAAAAGAGGCAGGAATTGTTACAATAAACTTTTCTTTCCTCTTTTTGTAATAAAATAAGTTAAAATATCTTGAATAAAAAGAAAGCAAATGATATAATAAAACCATATTTACAAGAGAGGAAAAAAAGATATGGGATTAGCCATAATAATATATGTACTATTACTTATAATATTTGGTTTGGTAGTTTTTTCTGTTTTACAATTAAAATTGGCTGGAATAAAAGTAAAAGACTTTTGGAGCTTTATACAAGCAAACCAAATGTTAGATAAATTATATATTTTTTCAAAAAAATGTGAGAAGATGTCGCCACAAGAGCAGATAGTTTTTTTAAGCGAAGCGGAAAAAGTTTTTGATGCTTTCGACAAAATTCCAGATATGGTTTGGGAAGACGAATATAGGAAGTATTCGCAGGTGCTAGATACGTATAAAAATATAAGAGTGTCTAGATGGAATGAGCATAGTGCAGGTAATAATAAATAAGAAATTACATATAATAAAGTATATGTAATTTTTTTATGCAAAAAAATATTAAGAGCAATTTTCATAATTATATATATAAAAAACAGAAAGGATTGAAAAATATGAAAGTCAGATATTTTGACCATGCTGCTACCACTCCTGTAAGAGAAGAGGTAATTAAAGAGATGATACCATATTTGGGAGAGCAATATGGTAATGCATCTGCAATGTATTCTTTGGGAAGAAATGCAAGAAAAGCTATAAATAAAGCACGAGGACAAGTGGCAAAAGCTATTAATTGTAACCCACATGAAATATATTTTACTTCATGTGGTAGTGAAAGTGATAATTTAGCTATAAAGGGATTTGCTTATGCAAACCATGATAAAGGAAATCATATTATAACAAGTAAAATAGAGCATCATGCAGTACTAGACACATGTAAGACTTTAGAAAAGCAGGGATTTAAAGTCACATATCTAAATGTTAATGAAAATGGATTTGTTGATTTGCAAGAATTAGTAAATTCTATAACACCTAATACCATTTTAATTTCTATAATGTTTGCAAATAACGAAATTGGAACAATTGAGCCAATAGAAAAAATAGGAGAAATTGCAAAGCAAAGAAATATAGTATTTCACACAGATGCAGTTCAGGCTATAGGCAATGTAAGAATAGATGTTAAAAAATTAAATATAGATATGTTATCAATGTCAGGACATAAATTTTATGCACCAAAAGGCGTGGGAGCTTTATATGTGAAAAATGGTGTGAAGTTTAACAAATTACAGGATGGAGGAGAGCAAGAAAACAATAAAAGAGCTGGTACAGAAAATGTTGCAGAGATAGTTGGCATTGGAAAAGCTATAGAGCTTATTTACAATGAATATGATGAATATAACAACAAGTTAAACAATCTTAGAAATTATTTTTTTGATGAAGTAACAAAAAATATTCCTGATGTAAAAATAAATGGTGACTTAGAAAAGCGATTACCAGGAAACGCAAATGTAAGTTTTAAAGGAAAGAATGGCTCAGAGATTTTATTAAAACTAGATGAAGCTGGAATATGTGCTTCTGCAGGCTCAGCTTGCTCTACAGCAAATCCAATGCCATCAAATGTATTAACTGCTATAGGCTTAAAACAAGAATTTTTGGATGGAGCGTTAAGATTTTCATTTGGAAAAGACAATACAAAAGAAGATGTTGATTATTTAGTACAAAACTTACAACAAATAGTAAAGTAAAAAAATACAAAACAAAGAGAAAAACGAAGGAAAACAAAGAAAAAGCGTAATAAAATAAATATAACACGAAAATAAATACTAGCATATACGCTAGTATTTATTATATAATACATATAACTTATAGGTTAATATATAACATACATAATATTACTTAGACTTATGCTTATCATCTGGGATATACTCAAGTAAATCAGATATTTCACAATTAAAAACATTGCAAATTCGATTTAATTGTGAAATATCTAAGCGTTTAGATTCTTCATAGTACATCTTTGATACTGTAGCAGGTCGTATACTTGTAGCTCTTGCCAGTGCTGCTTGGCTCATCTTATGTTTGCCTAAAAGCTCAGATATTTTTATTCTAATCATACGCCACAACCTTCCATTAAAAAATATAAATATGTCAAAGTCGATTTTTGTCATATTTTGTCGCACACTTGTATTTTATCATGCAATGTATTAAAATTACATATACAAACTAAAATATAACGATAAGAGTAATAAAAGGTGCTATAGAAGTAACAGAAAGGGGAAATATGTTAAAGAAATTGAGGAATCACATGAAAAAAAATAGAAGTTGGAAAGAAGAAAATAAGAAATATTTAAAAGAATTACAAAATTTTTTTGATAAAGCAGATAATATTGCAGATGAAGATTTAAGGAACAAAATAGTTGGACAAATGCTTAGATGTGATGAGATACTAACTCGAATTGCGGAAAATAGATTTGAAGAATTCTTTAAATTAGGATATAAAAATGCAAAAAAAGAATAATTTTAGCTAAATTATACATACTAACCAAAAAGAGAGTGTGTATAATGAAAATTGCATTGATAGGAATTCTAGTAGGTATTATTAGTGGTATGTTTTCAGCAGGCGGAGGATTAATTTTAGTTCCTGTATTTGTATATATTCTAAAATTGGGAGAAAAAGAGGCAAGAGCAACTTCACTTTTTTGCATATTACCAATGGTAATACTTACAGCTATTATTTATAATAAAAACAATTTTATAGATTGGAATTTGGGAATAAAATGCGCAATTGGCGGAATAATAGGTGGCATAATTGGAGGAAAATTGTTGAATAAGATTAAAGATAAGTATCTTCAAATAGCTTTTATTTTATTCTTATTATATGCTGGCATTAGCACAATTATGAGGTGAATATGAAGGAGATTATTATAGGATTAATTTCAGGTATAGTAGGCGGCTTAGGAATGGGAGGCGGAACTGTACTAATCCTGCTATTATCTATGTTTGCCAATATTGAGCAACATATTGCACAAGGTACTAATGTTATATTTTTTGTTCCAACGGCTATAGCAGCAATATTTGTATTTATTAAAAATAAAAATATAAAATTTAAAGTAGGAATACCAGTTTGCCTATGGGGACTTCTGGGTGCATTTATAGGAGCAAGTATTTCTAGCAATATGGAAGTAGGAATTTTAAGAAAGTGTTTCGGCATTTTCTTAATTATTATTGCAATTTATCAAACATATTCTTTGTATAAAAGGTATAGAAATGAAAAAAATAGGAATAATAGTATAAAATAACAAAAAGGAGGAAATATATGAATATGAAATTTGTAAAAGGCATGATAATTGGAGGACTTATAACAGCGGGAGTGACTATGGCTTGCTCTGAAAGAATAATGCCAACTAAAAAGAAAATGGTAAAAATGGGAAGACAGTTCGCAAGAAAAATGGGAATTATGTGAGATTATGCAATAAGAAACGCACTTCTTCTGCGCGGTTATTGAGCAGAAGAAGTGCGCTTTGCATTGTATATTTAATTAACTAGAAAGGTCTATAGCATGGTCTGCATGGTCTTTCAGGTCTTCTATCACATTTATCATCTTTCTTATCGCAGTCCTTATGACATTTATCTTCGCATTTATCTTCACATTTATCTTTGCACTTATCCTCGTACTTATCTTCGTATTTGTCTTCGCATTTATCTTTGCATTTATCTTTGCACTTATCCTCAAATTTGTGCTCACATTTGTCTTCATGTTTTTTATCGCATTCATCTTTGAAGCAATGTTTATTACATTCTTTTTTGCAATCTAATTTAACGCCTTTTAAGCATTTTCCTTCGCGCTCAACCTTTGAGCAAACTTTGCAATGTTTTACTTGGTCAACCCAAATTTCTATCTCATAGAATCTATTAGCACAAAGTGGTCCAAAAACAAATTCTCCATCTTCATCTGTAAAAGTATGAGAAACTGGTCTTCTTTCTTCTTTTCCACACTCGCAAACAACTTCAACAAGTTTTACAACTGCATTACAAATAGGCTCTTGACAACAGTCTTTAACAACACCATAGATGACACTTCTGTTATCTTCTGGTAAAGTTATCTCTAAATCGAATTGTTTACCTGTAGCTAAAATCCCATCTACATCTAGAACTGGGCAAATATTCTTTTCATATTCCATATTAATTAATCATCCTTTCCTAAGCTATTAGCTTAATATATATTATGTAGATTATAAAAAAATGTGATTTTTTGTAGAAAAATGGATATATAAAATAAGAAAGAATAAATTTGTAATTACAAGCATATAATCATATTAACTTGTAGGTGGAGGTTTTTTTATGTTCTTTGTTATAGATAAATCAAAAATATTTTCATATGTAATAGCTATATGTACAGTAGTAATATTATTTGTAGCTGCAGCAGGTTTAAATAATATATCTGCAGATAATAGTGTAATGACATCAACCAATGTTGTAAATGCAAATGAAGTAAATAATGTAACTAATACTGTTATTAATGAAATAAATTAAGTGGAAAATTATTCATTTTATGAATAATTTATGAATATTTACTAATAATACATAATAATATAAATTATATATTTAGGAGTAAAAAATGTTTTTTATAGGAGTTGTTACCAATCAAAAGAATGAAGAGTATATAAAAAATAAATTATCTAATGTTGTACCAGCAGAAAACATCATATTTATTACAGAAAAAAATATTCTTAATATAAAAAATATAAAATTTGAAAGCTTATTAATCGATTCGAAGATTAATAATACAACAGAGCTTAGAAAAATAATTTCGAATTCTAAATATATAATATTAAATTCAGACATAGAGATGAATTTAGACGCTATTAAAAATCTGGATTTAGTAGTTATAACTTATGGTTTCAACAATAAATCAACATTCACAGTATCAAGTATAGAAGAAAATGACATAATAATATGTTTACAGAGAATTATTTTTAATAAAAAAGGTAACGAAATAGAGCCACAAGAATATGAGCTAAAAATCGATAAAGATATTGATAAATATACAGCTATAGCGATTGAAATAATAAAAATACTATATAGCTAAATTATATTGATATATAAATATAGAAATAAAAAAATTGCAAAAAATAACATTTTATGTAGACAAAACCAAAAAAACGTAGTATAATAGGAAATATGAGGAAACGACTTTAATTTTTAACGATAAACAAATGGGGGAGGAAAATCAATTGAATACTTTGTATTTAGACAACAACCACATCACACTAGTGGGAAAGGTAACAAGTGAAAAAAGACTAAGCCATGAAATATATGGAGAAAAATTCTATGTATTTGATTTAAGTGTGCCACGTTTAAGTGGAAATTTTGACAACATACCAATTACTATTTCAGAAAGATTAATTACAGAAAAGGGGCTACCATTAGATAGTAAAATGTCTATCACAGGACAATTTAGATCTTATAACAGCTACGAAGGTGAAAAAAACAGATTAGTACTTACAGTATTTGCTAAAAATGTTGAATTCTTAGAGGACCAAGAATCAGACATACCTGTAGGAAAAGACTTTATTACAAACGAAGTTGTACTAGATGGATATATATGTAGAAAACCTATATATAGAAAAACTCCTTTTGGTAGAGAAATCGCAGATGTACTATTAGCAGTAAATAGATCTTATAACAAATCAGATTATATTCCTTGTATAGCATGGGGAAGAAATGCAAAATTCTGTGAAACTGTAGCTGTAGGAACAGAAATTAAAGTAGTTGGTAGAGTTCAATCAAGACAATACGAGAAAAAACATGAAGACGGAACTATAGAAAATAGAACTGCATATGAAGTATCAGTAGCAACATTAGAAGTAATTGACAAGAAATCAGACGAAAACGAAGTGCCAAGCGAAGATAAGGAAGCTATATAATTAAATATAGATTCTAACAAAAGATTGAACATAAAAAATTCCTAAAAAAATTCAGGTGATTCACCTGAATTTTTTGTATGTCAAATCTTGTTTTTGGGGACGGAGGAAAAAAACAAGATTTAATCTTTCTTTTCCTCTGGAATAACAATATTTTCTTTCTTTTCAGCTCTTGGCTTTTCTATTTCTAAATAATCAGAAACAGGCGAAATTTCCAAATCATTACCACCATTTATAACTTCAATTTTGGCTGGCTTTTTATTAGAATTTTCACTTTCTGGTTGCTCATCATTCTCTTCCGTATCAGCATTATTGTCAGGTGTATCAGCCAACTCAACTAATTTTTCTATATCCAAGTCGTCTGTAGAAAAAGTATATGATTTATCATCTTTATTATATGTGTACATGTTGTTACCTCCATTTTTTTAATTCATATTCAATATCAATTAAATTATAAATATAAAAATTCCCAAAGTCAAGATGTTTACAATAATTAAAATAAATGGTAAAATATAGATGTTATAAAGGAAGGAAATGAAATGGAACAAAGTAAAATTAAAGGAATAATCGAGGCAATTTTGTTTGCTGCTGGAAGAGAAGTTAAAATAAATGAATTAATGTCAGCCTTAGAGCTTAGCTCAGAAGAGATTATAAATAATGTAGAATCTTTAAAATTAGATTATGAGAAGGAGGATAGAGGACTTTCTATAATTAATTTGAATGATTCTTATCAGTTATGCACAAAAAAAGAATATTATGAATATATATATCCAATTTTTGATAAAAGAAGTAAGCCAAGTTTATCTCAGGCAGCTTTAGAAACATTGGCTATTATTGCATATAATCCTAGAATTACAAGAGCGGAGATAGAATCTATAAGAGGGGTTAATTCTGATGGAACTTTATATAAATTGCTTGATTATAATTTGATTGAAGAAGCTGGAAAGATGGATGCACCAGGCAGACCAATGACATATAAAACTTCTAAGGAGTTTTTAAGAATGTTTGGTTTATCTAGTTTGGATGAGTTGCCAGAGCTTCCAAGATATAAATTAGATGAAAATAGACAAATAGTAATAGATGAGATTATTGAGGAAAATGCGGAGGCTCCAATGCCCGAAAGGGAAGACAGTAGTGATTTGAAAGAAAATATATAGCAAGGTGAAAAAGCAACCACTTTTATGATTTTAGGAAGGAATGTGATTAAAATGAGTAATAATAAAGATTTCGTAAAAGAGATAACAAATATAGAAGAAGACTTCGCTCAGTGGTATACAGATATAGTTTTAAAAGCTGAGCTTGCAGATTATACAGATGTAAAAGGATTTATTTCAATCCGCCCATATGGATATGCAATATGGGAAAATATACAAAAATATACAGATAATTTATTAAAAAAGAATGGGGTAAAAAATATAGCAATGCCAGTACTTATACCAGAAAGCTTATTGCAAAAAGAAAAAGACCATGTTGAAGGTTTTGCACCAGAAGTAGCATGGGTTACAATGGGTGGAGGAGAAGAGTTAGAAGAAAGACTATGTGTAAGGCCAACTTCTGAAACTGTATTTTCTACTATGTACTCTAAATGGTTAAGTTCATGGAGGGAATTACCATTTTTATATAATCAATGGTGTAATGTATTAAGATGGGAAAAAGAAACAAGACCATTTTTACGCTCAAGAGAATTTTTATGGCAAGAAGGTCACACAATACATGAGACAGCTGAAGAAGCACAAAAGTTTACTCTACAAATACTTGATGTATATGCAGATGTAATAGAGAATTTGTTAGCTATACCTGTTCTAAAAGGAAGAAAAACTAAAACAGAGCAGTTTGCAGGTGCTGACGCAACATATACTGTAGAGACATTGATGCATGATGGTAGAGCTTTACAAGCAGGAACATCTCATTATTTTGGACAAAATTTTTCAAAGCCATTTGAAATTAAATTCCAAAATAGGGAAGGAAAAGAAGAGTATGCATATCAAACATCATGGGGAATTAGCACAAGACTTATAGGAGCTGTAATAATGGCACATGGTGATAATAGAGGATTAAAATTACCACCAAGAGTAGCACCAATTCAAGTCGTTATTGTTCCTGTAGCAATGCATAAAGAAGGAGTTAAAGAAAAAGCAGAGGAATTATATAATTCTCTATCAGAAAAATATAGGGTAGAATTAGATGTAAGAGAGCAGTATTCACCAGGATATAAATTTAATGATTGGGAAATGAGAGGAGTACCAGTAAGAATAGAAATAGGACCACGCGATATTGAAGCAAATAAATGTGTAGTGGTAAGAAGAGACACTGCAGAGAAAATAGATGTAAGCTTAGACGAATTATCAGAAAAATTAAATGAAATATTAGAGAGCATACAAAAAAATATGTATGAAGAATGTAAGAAAAATGTAGAGCAAAAAACAACTGTAGCCACAAACATGGATGAATTTACTGAAAACTTGAATAATAATCAGGGATATGTAAAAACCATGTGGTGCGGTGATGCAGAATGCGAAGAAAAAATACACGAATTAACTGGAGCAAAATCTAGATGTATGCCATTTGAGCAAGAAAAAATATCAGATAAGTGTGTATATTGTGGAAAACCAGCAGATAAAATGGTGGTTTGGGGAAGACAATATTAGTAACTAAAAGCTTGAGCAGAAGAAGGTTCCTTTTGCTCAAGCTTTTAACAAAAAATCAAATCTTGTTTTTTTCCTCCGTCCCCAAAAACAAGTCAAATAAACTCATGTTACCTTCTATCACATCTGAATTGCTTGAGTGAGTAGCATTTGCTTTATCTGCATCATTGCTAGCATCGCTATCTTCAGATATGCTATCATCTTCCTCAGCATCACCTAAAGGAGTTCTATTTATAACATCATAATGATATACATCTAAAGGAGAGCCTATTACATTTTTTGAAGTGTCAGAGTTTTCTTCTTCTAAAGGCTCATCACCAAAATCTTGAGTTAAAATTTCTAAAAGTTTTGGGTACATTGCTCCTGCATGCCTTTTCCAATTATCAACAATTTGCTTTGCTTGCTCGCGTGAGCCAGCGAATGTTTTTACTTCAAAAAGACAATCATTATTTTCCATGATTTTGCAGGTTACATTATAATAGTTCTCGTTAACTGGTGTGTATTCTGCAACAATAGAGTCTTCTTCATTAACATTATCTAAAGTATATTTTAAATTAGTATCTACTTGCAATTTTATAATTCCTGGCAAGATATCTTCAGTGAGCTCCAATGTTTTAGAGCCTTTTTCAGTTATTGAATACATCTGTTGCTCTTCTTTTTCATAAGTAAAAACAAATCCACTTTTTACTAAATCTAATAAGAATTGCTGAAAATAAAAATAATTCATATCTAGTGCAGAAAGTACGATTTTATATAGAGCTGTATTCGTAATGGCTCTTTTTATATTATCTAAAATATATAAAATAAGAACCTTGCTTTCTGCTAATGTTTCATCATTAGATGTCAATTTCAAAGATATCACCTCTTAAAAAATTTTAAAATTCACATTGCAATTATAACATAAATCTAATAAAAATGCTATTTTTTTAATTATATTTATGTTATAATCAATATAACTATGTACAAAAGGAGCAATATAATGAAAGATAAAACATTATATGAAGTATTGGAAGTGAGCGAAAATGCTTCAGCAGAGATAATAGAAAAAGCATATAAAGTTTTAGCAAAAAAGTATCATCCTGATTTGCAGAGTCCAGGGGACAAGCAAAATGCAGAAAATAAAATGAAGCAGATTAATGAAGCTTATGAAATACTTGGCAATGAAGAAAAAAGAAGAGAATATGACAGACAACTGCAGCAAGAAAGAGAAGAAGCGAAAATTGAGCAGGAAGAAAGATTAAAAAATCAAACACAGAATGATTTTTATAATGCTAATTCAAATAACTATAATAATTCTGAGAGAGAAATATACGAAGATAAGTTGCAAAAAGAAGAAGAGCTCCAAAGAAAAGAGATGCAGGAAAAATTAGATAAAGAATATGAAAATGCATATTATGATTATTTAAAAAGTTTGGGATATAAAGTTAAACATCGTTGGACAAAAGAAAATTTTAAGGACATTCTTATAGTAATAATTATTATGGCAATAATTATTACAGCTTTGTGGTTTATTCCACCATCACATGATTGGATAGTAAATTTTTATGAGCAGAATCCAATTATTAAAACAATTGTAGATATTATAGTGGGAATTGTAACAGGGATATTTGGTGGAATATGGAAATTCATAACAGGTATATTCGCACAATAGAAAAAGCTCGAGGATAGATTTTGAATCCACCTTCGAGCTTTTTACTTTATATATTAATTATAATACATTTTAATGTTATCCTATGTTAGACTTATCGTCATCATCTAAGTTATCTAAACTAAATTTCAATAAAGTAATTACAGTTCTATTGAAAGATAAATTTTTAAGGTTAGCTAATTTTTGTACATCATCTACAATGTTTTCTGGTAAGCGTAAAGTTTTGCTTATACCACTATGATTTTTTGGGATTTTTAATTTATTCATAATATACTACCTCCTGCAAGTATTTTACAATGAAAATAACCAGAAATATGCACCTAATATAGAATGCGACAATACTCTAGGGGTAATTTTTATTATGTTAAAAACTTATAACTAAACCTATACCTATAATAGCGTACCAAATAATATAAAATCTACAAAAAAATTAATATTTAATTTATTTTTAACATTATACATAATATCTCTATTTCTTTCAAGCATCTGCCACACTTGTTCTACTATATATTCTTAATGTCTCTTCTCTTAAAGACAACACAACTTACAACAATCATAATTAATAAGTAAATCAAGCAAATAGCTAATGAGAATAGTACGGTTAGTCCATCAAATAAAGGTGTTCCTCCAAACAAATAGTAGGTAAAATCCCAGTTAGGTGTTACAAAGTAAATAATTTGCTTAATATCATATACTAAAGCAAGCTGATTTATAAAAGCAGCTGACATATATCCTAAAAATGGAACAGCTATTGCTAGAGCACTATTAGTAAACAAAGTACTACAAGCGAATGCAAGTGTAGTTAGTAATATATAAATTGGCATTTTACATATACCTATTAATCCTACATATGCTAATATATTCATAGTTTCTACTCTATTTGTATCAAAATTATAGAATATTGCAGGTGTGGTTAAACTATCAAATCCGAAAACTATGCTACCAACTACTAATTGGCAAACTGCAATAAATACAATTGTTAATACTAATATTAATAAGCAGACAATAAATTTTGATAGCAATATTTTTATTCTATTGTATGGTTTTACAAGTAAAAGCTTGATTGTGCCTTTATTAAATTCATCACTTACAATAGAGCCAGCAATTACAATGCCAATAATTAAAATAAATAACTCATAATTATTAAATAGGGTAAGGAAAATTTCTCTACCATTATTATCTAAACTAATATTGTTTTCAAGATAATATCTAGCTAAACTTGCTTGCTCAAGACTAGTTTGATAGTCCTGTCTTTCTTCTGGATTTAATTCTTCTATTTTAGAATTTTCATATTGATGCACAGTACTTTGATAACCATAATATGACTGTAGTTGGTCATTTAAAAAGCTTGGTGCATAACTAATATTTTTATCAAGTCTCCATTCATCAATTTGTTTCTGCAATTCTAAATTATAAATTGTATCTTCTATAGAAGCAAGTGCTTGACTATCTTTTACAATTTCCTTTTGGTTATATTGCTCTTCTAAAGAAGAATTGATTTCCTCTAAATCCATATTAACAAAATATTTCCAATCGTCTGCATCCATTCTTTCAATTGCAGTGTCATAAGCAGTTTTTGCTTCATTATATGCTTCTTCTGTTATTTCATCAGAATATTCGTGAGCCACAATTGTATTTATATCAGAAGTAAGCATGCTGTTAATTACAAATGCTTGCCAGCTTTCATTACCATATTCCTTTGTAAGATTTAGTAGCTCTACTTGAGTTTTATAATTAATATAATCAGAAAGCTCTGAAGCATTCTGAGGATTTAAGCTTTCTAGCATACTTTCATAATATTCTATATCACCTTCATAATAATAGTGATAAGAATAACCATCATCTGTAACTTTTATCATAATATTCATAAGTAAAATATACGCTAAAGTAATAATAAGCAAAATATATATTGTCTTTTTCTTAAAAATTTTCTTTAATTCATTTCCAATTAAATTAATCAATTACATTACCTCCTGTCTTTTTAAAGAATGCATCCTCTAGGCTTACCACGTCTTCTTTGATAGAATATATTTTAATGTCCTGTAAAACTAACTTCTTTATAATAAATGGAATATTCTCTTTATCGGAGTGAACTAAAATATGAGTACTATCTTGCGCGGTAGACATATCACCAATAATAATCCTTGCTCTTTTACTATCATCTACTTCAATAATGTAATTTCCATCAGAAGTTTCTTTTTTTACTTCTTCAATATCACTAGTTTCAACAATTACACCATTTTTTATAATACATACCTTATTACAGAAGCTCTCCAACTCGGCTAAATTATGGCTGGAAATTAAAATGCCCATATTTTCTTCTTTAGCAAGCTTAACTAAAAGATTACGCAAATCTCTTATACCTTCAGGGTCTAAGCCATTTGTAGGCTCATCTAAAATTAACAAATTAGGTTTGTGAAGTATTGCTTGTGCGACACCTAAACGTTGCCTCATACCTAAGGAATATTTGCCAACTTTATCATTAATTCTATTTTCCAATCCAACTAGTTTTACAACCTCATCAATTCTGGGCTTATCTACATTACTATATAAATTGGCGATTAACTTTAAATTGTCATATCCAGATAAATACATGTATAAATCAGGATTTTCGATAATAGCGCCAACTTTAGAAATGGCCTTTTCAAAGTTTTTCTTAATGTCAAATCCGTTGATTGTTACTGAGCCACTTCCTATTTTTTGCAAGCCTAGTATTAATTTAATTGTTGTGGTTTTACCAGCACCATTAGGTCCAATAAATCCTAAAATATCGCCACTTGAAACGTTTAAAGATACTCCTTTCAAAATTTCTTTTTTTCTAAAACTTTTATGCAAGTTATCGCATTTTAAAATTACGTTTTGCATATCATCCCTCCTTCGTTAGAAATTATCTTACCATTAATTTCTTAAATTACAAGTAAGAAATAATTAAGAAATTATTAAATTATTACAGATGTGTTACAGAAATATTAAAAATATGTTACATTTTGCCAAAAGTATTGATAAAATTAAACTAATGGGCTAAAACAAGATTTCCTCCAAAATCTTTTTCACAACAGTAGTTGATTTATCAAGTTAGGTATAGTAAAATAGAATAGACGAAGAACTTGTGCAGAAGGGATTACTACTAATAATGTGTGTGACTTTCAAGGAGGAAGAGAATAAAAAATGCGAATACGATTTAAACCATGGGCTAGACCAGAATTAGAAGCTAGTAAGTTTTACATAGATAATCCAGAAGAATATAAAGGCAAATGGCTCACTCTTTTTAAAAACAAAAATCCAATACATTTGGAGCTAGGATGTGGAAAAGGAGGCTTCATTTCTCAGCTGGCTGTATATAGTTCAGACATTAACTATATTGCAATAGATTTGGTAGATGCGATGCTAGGGTTAGCAAAAAGAAAGATAGAAGAAGAATATAAATTTGCAAATAGAGAAATAGACAATATTTATATAACAAGATATGATATAGAAAGAATAAATAATATCTTTTCAGAAGAAGATGGAATAGAAAGAATTTATATTAATTTTTGCAATCCATGGCCACGTGGAAAGCATAGAAAGAAGAGACTTACCCATACAAGGCAACTTGAAAAATACAAAGAATTTTTGGCTAAAGATGCTAAAATATTTTTTAAGACAGATGATGATGGACTGTTTAATGACAGCGTAAATTACTTTAAAGAGACGGGATTTACGATAGAAAAATTGACATATGATTTGGAAAATGAAGTAGACTTTTGGGATAATATAGAGACTGAGCATGAGAAAATGTTTAAAGAGCAAGGAATAAAGATAAAAGCATTGATAGCAAGTATATAAGTTAAAATAGAATGCGGAAAGGATTGAGAATATTAATGGAGCAAATAAATAATATTGTTAATTTTTTTAAAGGCATTACAGAGCAACAATTAATAGATATCGGAATTGCGCTTGTTATTGTTGCTGTATTTGTCATATTAAGCCCAATAATTTCATATCTAATTATTAAGATGTTTAAGATTAGAGAAAAAGATAGAGAAAAAATAAAAAATAATCCTTTCTACAAACCTTTAAAAGCATTGTTTATTAGCATTGGCATATATATTGGTGTTTTGGTTATAAATCCACCAGCGCCAGCTTTAACAATATGCAAGCAAGTGCTTGATATAGCTATTATTTGTATAATAGCTAAAGGTCTTGTGAATTTTGTAGACCCTAAAAAGGGAATCGTAAAGAAATTAAGAAATGACGATTTGCCTGATGGAAATAAAACAGTAGCTAATTTTACAAGTAAAATACTAAAATATGTTATATACATAGGTGCTGGACTTTTAATTTTAGCAGTTTTCGGAATAAATCCATCAAGCCTTATAGCTGGTCTTGGAATAGGAAGTGCTGTGGTAGCTTTAGCTGCACAGGACTTTGTGAAAAATCTAATCTCAGGTTTTTCCATAATGTCAGATAAACCATTTTTAGTAGGTGATTGGATAGCAGTTGGATTAAATGAAGGAGAAGTAGTAGAAATTTCTTTTAGATGTACAAAAATCAAAACTTCTGACAATTCAATAGTTACAATTCAAAACTCTACATTCACAACCAATAATGTAATAAATTGGTCAAGAATGACGCAGAGAAGGTATGCACTGAATATAAAACTTCCACTAGAAACAAACTCGGATAAGATAGAGAAAATTGTAAATAGAATTAAATTTATTCTAGATAATAATAAAGATGTAGTAGAGGGAACGGCAGAAGTATTTTTCAACACAATAGAGCTAGATGGCGTAAATATTACTATTTATATGTACACAGAGATTATAGGATACAATGATTATTTGGCGTTTAGACAAAAGGTAAATGAAGACATAATGAAAATACTAGAAGCGGAAAAAGTAAGTATTGCATATCCAGGTCAGAACGTATATGTACATCAAGTAGAAGAAGAGAATAATTAAGTGGAATACAGGGACAGATTTAAATCTGTCTCTACATTTTAAGGTGTGTGTCACACAAAGGACACAATAAGCGTGTATAATATAAATGTTATAAGTAGAATTAGAAAGGATTGTGAATAAAAATGGGAGACACGACAGTTCTTATAGTAGATGATGAATCAAGAATGAGAAAATTAATTAAAGACTTTTTGATGCAAAAAGGCTATAGCATATTGGAAGCAGCTGATGGGGAAGAGGCTTTAAATGTATTTGAAGAAAATCAAAATAAAATTAATTTGATTTTGTTAGATGTAATGATGCCAAAACTTGATGGATGGTCTGTGCTTAGACAAATACGTCAAACATCAAAAGTGCCAATTATAATGCTTACAGCAAGAGGAGAAGAGCAAGATGAACTATTTGGATTTGAGCTTGGTGTTGACGAATATATATCAAAGCCATTTAGTCCAAAAATTTTAGTAGCTAGAGTAGAAGCAATACTAAAAAGGACAAACCCTACAGGAAAAGAAATAAAAGATTATGGTGGAATTGTAATAGACCCAGAAGGAAGAACTGTGACAGTTGACGGAAAACAATTGGAATTAAGTTTAAGAGAGTATGAATTACTAAAATATTTGGTAGACAATGCTAATATTGCGTTATCTAGGGATAAAATTCTTAATAATGTATGGAATTATGACTATTATGGAGATTCAAGAACAATAGATAGCCATATTAAAAAAATTAGACATAAGTTAGGAAAAAAAGGAAAGTATATTGAGACGATTAGGGGCATTGGATACAAGTTTGAGGTGAAATAAATATGGCAAAAGTAAAAACTAATTTTAAGTCAGTAAGATTTAAGCTGTTTTTTACAATGTGTATTATCATTGCAGTTATTGTTTTATGCCTAATTGCAATTAACAATATTGTATTGGAATCTTTTTACTTATATTCTAAAACGCAAACTGTAAAAGAAGTTTATGATAAAATAAACAACTATTACAACAGCAATAGTATAAGCAGTATAGAAGAAGAGTTAAAAAGAATTGCATTTAATAATAATTTTGATATTTTTATTGAAACAGATGAAAATATAATCATATTTAGTACAGATAGAGATTTTATTTCTACAATAAATATGGTTAAAGATAATACATATTTTGAAAATAATAGAAATTTAATTTATTCAGATGATAAAATAGAAATACGAAGAATAAATGATGCTGAAAATAACATAAGCTATATTTTGTTAGCAGGAATGCTTGATAATGGCTATAACTTATACATACGAATACCAGCAGTTCCAATAGAGCAAAGTGTGCAAATATCAAACCAAGCACTAATTTTAATCGGAATTATTATAGTAATAATGTCTGCATTTATAGCATCATATGTGTCTAAAAAGTTTACAGAGCCAATTGTGCAATTAAATGATATAACAAATAAAATGGCAAAATTCGATTTTAGTCAAAAATATAGAATTGTAGATACTGATGACGAAATAAATGAGCTTGGAAAAAATATTAATACTATGTCAGATAAGCTAGAAAGAACTATCAAACAACTAAGGGAGAATAATTCAGAGCTAGAAAAAGACATAGAGGAAAAATCAAAAATAGATGAAATGAGAAAGCAATTTATTTCTGACGTGTCGCATGAATTAAAAACTCCTATAGCGCTAATTCAAGGATATGCAGAAGGCTTGATAGAAAACGTAAATACAGATGACGAATCTAGAAAATTCTATGCAGAAGTAATACTGGACGAATCAAATAAAATGGATAAGCTTGTAAAACAATTATTGGAACTAATGAAACTTGAATATGGCAAGAGAGAATTCAATAACGAAGAATTCAATATTGTTGAATTAATAAATGAAGTTATAAGAAAATGTAAAGTAATGATAGAAGAAAAAAATATTGATATAAAATTTGAAACAAAAGGACAGGTTATGGTGTATGCAGACGAATTTTATATTGAGCAAGTAGTTACAAATTACTTTACAAATGCAATAAAACATGCAAAAGAAGTAGATGGAGTTAAACAAATAGAAATAAAAATAGAAAACAAGGAAGAGAATAAAAAGATTAGAGTTTCTATATTTAATACAGGTGATAATATTTCAGATGAGCATGTAGATAAGATTTGGGGAAGATTCTACAAAGAAGACTCTTCAAGAAGTAGAGAAGATGGTGGTACAGGAATAGGTTTGGCATTAGTTAAAGCAATAATGAATAATTACCAGAATGATTATGGAGTTATAAATAAAGAAAATGGTGTAGAATTTTTCTTTGAATTGGATGAAGAGGCAAAACAAGAAAAGTGATTTATGGAGATTAATAGAGATTGAATCTAGTAAAACACAGGTGGCAGAGTTAGAGCTGTCACCTGTGTTTTATGTAAAATGTCGAAAAATGTCGATGAATTTTTCTTTACAAATTATGTGAAGTGTGCTATTATATTCTCATATTAAAAATTGCAATTTTTTATATTCTTGAAATTTTATTTCAAACAAATCAAAATGTTTTAATCAACAAATTCAAAAAAATTTATTCTTAAAAAAATCAGAAAGCTAAAACAAAATATTGAGTATTATGCTGCCTGGAGGAGGTCATATGTGCTAAATTATACAAAAAAGAATGCCAACATTATTACATTATGCATTACCATTATTGTGTGTATAATTTTATTTATAATGCTCGACATGTGCTTTTTAAAAGTGACAGAAGAAAAATTTTATTCTAACTATCAAGAATATAGTAGATTAAAAAGTGAAAATAGAAACAAAAATGCAATGGATTTAAAAGATACATATTTGGAATTAATGCAAATTGCAGATATATATGATGAAAATACAAGAGTAGAAGAAATAGAAAATGAAGCAACAGCCGAAGAAAACGATGGAGAATCAAATAACTCAAGCCAAAACGCAATAGAAACATTAAATAATATAAATTTTAAAGCAAAATGGAGAATAGAAATACCAAAGATAAATGTAATAGCACCAATAAAATCTGGAACAACACAAGATGTTTTAGCTACAGCTGTTGGGCATTTTGAGCAAACGGACAAATGGAATGGAAATGTGGCTTTAGCAGGTCATAACAGAGGATATAATTGTAACTTTTTTCAAAATTTAAAGAAACTAGAAATAGGAGATAAAATTATTTATCATACAGAAAAAGGGAAAAGAGAATATAAAGTTGTTGTGAATAAAATTATAAAACAAACAGATTGGCGCTATATACAAGATACTGAAGATAACAGAATAACACTTATAACATGTGTTGAAAATATGTTTGAGTATAGGAGATGTATTCAAGCGGTCGAAATTTAAGAAAGAAGGATGATAAATGATGAAAACTAAAAAAATAATTTCAGTAGCATTAGTTTTAATTACAATGCTTACTACAATCTGCATGTTTCAAAATGAAGCAAACGCAGCTACTTACATAATAGAAGAAGCAAATTTATATTCTAAAGGCGAATTGGTATGCTTGAGATATCAAGGAAGTGTTATAGTAGGAGTTGAATTTGTTGTGTACAAAAAAGATGGAGTAGAATATCCTGCATACTGTTTAAATAGAAACTTACCTGGAGTAACAGAAGATAAAAGCTATACTGTTTCGGTAGATGGAGTGGTAGCTGACAATAAAATATGGAGAGCAGTAACAAATGGCTATCCATATAAAACTGCAAAAGAATTAGGATGTAATAGTGATATAGAAGCTTTTGCAGCAACTAAAATGGCTGTATATGATATGATGTATAATTATGACTGGGACGACTTTGAAGGATTAAATGAGCAAGGAAATAGAGTCTTAGCTGCAGCAATTAAAATATCTAATACTGCAAGAAGCTCAAATGCCACAAAACCAGTTTCAGTTGTAGAGGTTAAAACAGATGCTACTAAATGGGAAATGGATAGTATAGAAAAAGATTACGCAAGCAAAACATTCTATGTAACAGCAAATGTAGATAGTACAAAATACAGCGTTAAGCTTAACAATGTAAAAATAGAAAATGTAAAAATAACAGATGAAAAAAATAATGAAAGAACAGAATTTAGAACAGGAGAAAAATTTAAAGTATTAATTCCTATATCTGAATTGGATAAAGAAGGAAATTTCTCAATAGAAGTTACAGCAGACGCAAAAACTAAACCAATTCTATATGGAAAATCACCAAATAGCTCAATGCAAAGCTATGCACTAGCAGCAGGAGATTATGAATTTGAAAATAGTACAATGGTCGTGAACTATTTAAAAAATTCTACAATAATAGAAATCGTTAAAAGAGATGCAGAAAATCAAGCAACATTACAAGGAGCAAAATTTAATATCTTAGATGAAAATAAAAATATAGTATATTCTGATATAGAAACAAATGAAGAAGGAGTGGCTACAGTAGAAAACATTAAACCAGGCAAATACTATATTCAAGAAGTTAAATCGCCAGATGGTTATACACTTTATGAGAACTTAATAAGTATAAATGTAGAATTAAACCAAAGATGCAGAATAAATGTAAGCGATTACAAAAAGCCACAAAATGAAGAAAAAGAAGTAGAAGATGAAGATATAGCAGTAACAGGTGAAAAAGAAGTATATCTTCCTAGAACAGGATTTTAAAACGATATTTCTCGTATGATGTACGGAAGAAGAAATTATTTAAATTAACAGAAACGAGGTGACAGATTTAAATCTGTCACCTCGTTTCTGTGCTTTTTTTGTGGAAATTCTTGACATCAAACCTCAAATAAATTATCATTATAAATGTGATAAAATAGAACATAATATAATTAATTCTTAAAAAGAGAGGAAAATTTTAATGTTAATTCAAATTTTAGTTTTAGTAATCTTAATTTTACTAAATGCATATTTTGCAGCTACAGAAATAGCCTTTATATCTTTAAATGATTCAAAAGTAGAAAGAGATGCAAAAGACGGAAATAAAAAAGCAAAGCAAATATTAAAAATGCTAAAATCACCTAGTAAATTTTTGGCAACAATTCAAATAGGCATTACACTTGCTGGCTTTTTATCAAGTGCTTTTGCATCAGATGCATTTGCGGATAAATTAGCGCCAATACTAAATTCATGGATGCCTTTTATAAGTTTAGACGTTTGGAGAGCAATTTCAATAGTTATCATTACCATAATTCTTTCTTTCTTTACACTCGTATTTGGTGAATTAGTGCCAAAAAGACTAGCTATGAAGTACTATGAAAAAATATCATATGCGACAATTGGAGTGATTAGAGGAATATCGGTAATAACTGCACCTTTTGTAAAATTTCTTACAGTTTCTACAAATATGGTTTCAAAAATTTTTGGAGTGGGAGAAGCGGAAGAAGAAGTTGTTACTGAAGAAGAAATAAAAATGATGATTGACGAAGGAGAAGAAAAAGGAACTATAGAAAGAGGAGAAAAGATGTTATTAAATAATGTTTTTGAATTTAATGACATTATAGTTTCTGAAATAATGACTCCAAGAACAGAAATGTTTGCAATAGATATAAATGACAATTTAGAGGAATTGTTAGATAAGATAGATGAATTTAAATATAGTAGAATCCCGGTATATGATGAGGATATAGATGATATCAAAGGAATATTATTTGTAAAAGACATTTTAAAACCTTTAAAAGAGCACAAGAAAATAAATATTAAAGCAATAATGAGAGAGCCATATTTTATTCCAGAGTCCAAAGATATCGACGAATTATTTAAAGAGATGCAACAAAATAAAGTTCAAATGGCAATAGCTATAGACGAATATGGAGGAACAGCAGGTTTAATCACAATGGAAGATATAATAGAAGAGCTAGTTGGAAATATATTTGATGAGTATGACGAGGAAGAAATTGATGCAAAGAAAATAGATGATAATACGTATATTTTAAGTGGCACAACTACATCATATGAATTAAAGAAAATTTTTAATGTGGAAATACCAGAAGGTGATTACGAAACTTTATCAGGATATTTAATAGATAAATTAGGAAGAATACCAGATGATGACGAACACCCTGTGATAGAAGATGAGAAACTAACATATAAGGTAGAAGAGATTGAAGATAAAAGAATTAAATATATTAAAGTATGTAGAAATATGAATGAAGAAACAGAAGAAAAAGAAGAAGAAAAATAATTCAAAGGAGAGAAGCAAAATGAATAAAAAGAAAATAATAACATTAATTGTTGTATTATTGATAATAATTGTTGTGGCGGTTATTGTAACAATGTATTTTATAAAAAGAGCAAAATATGTTTATGACATAGAGCAGGTTACAAATATAGAATATAACACTATAAACATAGATAATAGATATGGAGTTATAGATGGTGACGGAAATATAGTAGTAGAGCCAAATTATGATATAATACAAATACCTAATCCATCAAAGCCAGTATTTATATGCATGTCCGACTATAATACAGAAACCAAGCAATATCAAACTAAAGTTTTAAACGACAAGAGAGAGCAAATAATTACGGGCTATGAAAGTGTGCAAGCAATTCCAACTGAAACAACAGCTGACGGAATACCTTTTGAAAAAACAGTTTTAAAATATAGTAAAGATGGAAAATATGGTTTGGTTGATTTTGAAGGAAAAGAAATAACAGAGCCAATATATGATGACATTTCATCTGTAACATATAAAGAAGGAATGCTTTTAGTAGAGCAGGACGGAAAAAAAGGAATTATTAATATTAATGGGGTTCAAGTAATTGATACTCAATATGATAACATTACAGTAGACAATTATTATGATGTAAACACTAAATATCAAAGAACAGGATTTATTGTGTGCAAAACAGAAGCAGAAGGTTATCGATATGGATATATAGATTATAAAGGAGACAAAATATTAGATACAGAATACACCGAAATAGAAAGAGTAACAGAAATTGAGGACGAGAAAGATATTTATATAATTGCGTACAAGGATGGGCAAGCAGGATTATTAAGAAATAATAAGATAATATTAAATCATGAATATGAAGATATAACATACAATTCGTATAATGACGTTTTTGTTATTCAAAGAAATGGAAAACAAGGAATTGTAGATAGAGACGGAAATGTAAAAATAGATACTAAATATATAAATATCACATTTGGTGGTATATACTTGAATGCAACCGAAGATGAGGGAGATAAAGTATTAGATTTAAATGGAAATGAAGTGACAGATGGATATATTTCAAAAATGCCTACAAAAGATGGTCAGCATAGTATTGTATATGGAGAAGACGAAGTTTATAAAATAATAGATAATAGTGGAAATGTTGTAATAGATAAAAATTACACATATATAGAAGAAGTTGATAACAATTATTTTATAGTTGCAAGCATGAATAATAATGGAATTGTAGACTTAAGCGGAAAATCTTTAGTAGATTTAAAATATAACAGTATATTTAAATTGGATAATACTAATCTTTTGCAAGCAAATATTTCAGAAACAAATACAATAAGTTTAATAAATAGCAACATGCAAGTGGTAGCAACAATGGATGAAGCATCAATAGAGGTAAAAGAAAATTATGTTAGATTGTATTCTGAAACAGAAAGTAAGTATTTTGACTACTCAGGAAATGAATTAACAGCGCAAGAATTATTCCCTGATAATAACATTTATGCTAAAAAGATAGATGACAAATGGGGATTTGTAAATAAAGAAGGAAACATAGTAGTACAAAACGAGTATGATATGGTAACAGAAATAAATGAATATGGATTTGCAGGAATAAAGAAAGACGGAAAATGGGGAGTAATAAATAAAAATGGTGATATAATACAAGAGCCAACATATGAGCTAGAAAGTATTAGTCCAATTTTTATAGGGAAATATTATAAGTCAGAAGAATGGTATGGAAATGATTATTTTACTACTGAGGTTGAGAATGAGGAAGGGTAAAATTACAATTCGCAATTTTACTGCTAGAGCTAAGATAATAAATTAGTGAAACTATAGAAAGGAAAATAAAAATGAATAGATATAAAAATTTTGGAATAAGTGATAAAGTAGCGGATTTGGCTAATGAAGTACAAAAAGAAATAAAACTAGTTTTTGAGAAGATAGAAGAAGTGTGTGAATATAATTCTTTGAAAGTGTTAAAGGCTTTTCAAAACAATCAAATTTCAGACATGCATTTTAACCAAACTACTGGATATGGATATGGAGATATAGGCAGAGATACAACAGAGAAAGTATTTGCAGAGGTACTAGGAGCAGAAGATGCGCTTGTTAGAGGACAATTTATATCTGGAACACATGCTTTAACAGTGGCTCTATTTGCCTTTTTGAGACCAGGCGATACACTTTTAAGTATTACAGGAAAACCATATGATACACTAGATGAGGTTATTGGAATTGTAGATAATCCAAGCTCTTTAAAATCATTTGGAGTAAATTTTGAAAAAATTGATTTAGTAAATGATGAGTTTGACTATCAAGCAATAGAAGATAGATTAAAACAGGGAAAAGTTAAATTAATAGAAATCCAACGCTCTAAGGGATATAGCACAAGAAAAAGTATTACAATAGATGAGTTAGAAAAGGTAATAGAGCATATACGCAAATTTGATAAAGAAGTAATTATAATGATAGATAATTGCTACTGCGAATTCGTTACAACAAAAGAGCCATTAGAAGTGGGAGCAGACGTAATAGTAGGCTCACTCATAAAAAACCTTGGTGGTGGAATTGCACCCAATGGAGCATATATAGCAGGAAGAAAAGACTTGGTAAACCTAGCAGCAGAAAGACTTACAGCACCAGGGGAAGGTAAAGAAGTTGGACCATCACTAGGAATTACAAAGTCTATATTGCAAGGGTTATTTATGGCACCATCAGTTGTAGCAAGTAGCTTAAAAACAGCAGTATTCGCAAGTAGAATACTAGAAAAATTAGGCTATGATGTAGAGCCTAAGTATAATGAGCAAAGAGCAGATATAGTTCAAACAATCAATTTTAATGATGAGCAAAAATTAATTAAATATTGCCAAGGCATACAAATGGGCTCACCAATAGATTCAAATTCAATTCCAGAGCCATGGGACATGCCAGGTTACACAGATAAAGTTATAATGGCAGCAGGTGCATTTACGCAAGGCTCATCAATTGAGCTTTCATGCGACGGACCAATAAGACCACCATACACAGCATTTATGCAAGGTGGACTTACTTATGAATATGGAAAATTGGGAGTACTTAAGGCTGTACAAAATATGATGTAGGAGTTTGAAAAAAATTATAATGAAAGTAGCAATAATTGGTGGAGGACCAGCTGGAATGCTAGCAGCTATTTCCTCTGCACAAAATGGAAACGATGTAACAATTTTAGAAAAAATGGAGATGCTTGGAAAAAAGCTGCTTATAACAGGAAAAGGCAGATGTAATATAACAAGTAGTCTTCCTATAGATGAATTCATAAAAAACATACCAGGTAATGGTATGTTTATGTTCAGTAGCTTCAATAATTTTACAAATGAAGATATTTTGAGTTTGTTGAAACAAGAAGGCGTAGAGACTAAGGTAGAAAGAGGCAACAGGGTATTTCCCGTTTCTGACAGCTCAAAAGATGTTCAAAAAGCCTTGATACATATATTAAAAAAGTTAAACATAAAAGTTATTACGAATGCAAAAGTAGAGCGAATATTAGTAAAAGAGAAAGAGGTTTGCGGTGTAAAGGCTGTTATAAACGGAAAAGAAAGTGAGATTTTTGCAGATAAGGTAATTTTAGCGAGCGGAGGAAAGAGCTATCCAGGAACTGGCTCGACAGGAGACGGATATAAATTAGCACAAGAAGTGGGACATACAATTACAAAAATAAGAGCATCCTTAGTTCCACTAACTGTGCATGATGGTAAAGATTTAAAAATCTGCAAAAGCATGCAAGGATTAAGCTTAAAAAATGTAAGTATTAAGCTCAAAGACACTTCAAAAAACAAGGTGATATACGAAGACTTCGGAGAAATGCTATTTACACATTTTGGAGTTTCGGGACCTACTATTTTAAGCTCATCAGCACACTTGCTAAGATATAAGAATGTGGAAGAATTGTTAAAAAATAAAAAAATAATTTTAAGCGTTGACTTAAAGCCAGCTCTTTCAGAAGAAAAACTAGATGAAAGAATTTTACGAGACTTTAATGAAGAGAAAAATAGAGACTATAAAAATAGTTTAGATAAATTGTTGCCTAAAAAAATGATAGATACAATAATTGAGCTATCCGGAATAAATCCAAATAAAAAAGTAAATGAAATCACCAAAAAAGAAAGACTAGGATTAGTACATTTACTTAAAAATTTAGAAATCAGCATATCTGGATTTAGACCGATAGAAGAAGCAATTGTAACATCAGGAGGCATTAATGTAAAAGAAATCAATCCAAAAACAATGGAGTCTAAATTAGTTAAAGGTTTATATTTTGCAGGAGAAGTAATAGATGTAGATGCATATACAGGAGGTTTTAATTTACAAATAGCGTATTCTACAGGCTATACAGCAGGGATGTCGTTATAGGGACAGGCCTGAAAACGACAACATTGTCGCTATGGGGACAGGCTTAAAAACGACAACTTTGTCGTTTTTGGGCCTGTCCCAAAAGTGCCAAAAATATATAAGGAAGTGATTTGAGGTAATGAAAAAACTAAAAACAATAGAAAATAGTGCAGTAGCCGAAATTGAAGAAAAGCGCTCAAGGTTTATTGGAAGGGTTTTTTATGTAGAGAGCGTGGAAGAAGCGGAAGAGATAATAAAACAGCATAAAAAGAAGTATCATGATGCACGACATAACTGTTTTGCATATATAATAAAAGAAAATATAGTAGTAAAAAAATCAAGTGATGATGGGGAACCAAGTGGAACTGCTGGTTCTCCTATTTTAAATGTGCTTGAAAAAAATAATTTGTGCAATGTGTTAGCAATAGTTACAAGATATTTTGGAGGAATTCTATTAGGTGCGGGTGGATTAGTAAGAGCATACACAGAAGCTACAACAAAAGCAATGGAAGTAGCTAAAATAGTGGAGCAGCAAGAAGGGTATGAGATTGATATAATATTATCATATCCTGATATGGAGAAATTTAAATATTATTGTAATAAAAATAATATTAAAATAGTAAATATAGAATATAATGAAAATATAAAGTGTAAAATAGAGATAACAGACGAAGAAAAAGAAAATTTATTAAATAATGATAGGCAAGATAAGAATGGAGTGGATATAATAGATTATAAAATAATAAAAAAGAAATATATATAAAAATAAAATGATAAATACTTTACACGAGTAAATAGGGATAAAATCGAATAATTAAAAGGTAGAAATAAAAAAATGTAAAAAATTAACAAAAAACTATTGTAAAATTTTGGAAAAGGATATATAATCGAACTGTAAAAATTTTACAATTTTAAATTGATTAGGGGGATAAAAAATTGAGTGAGAAGATTAAAGTTTTAGTATCAGACGACAATCAAGACTTTGCAAAAACGTTAGTAACGTATTTATCAAAAGATGAAGACCTAGAGATAGTGGGTGTAGCACGAGATGGACAAGAAGCGTATGACAAAATAGTGGAGAGTAAGCCAGACATAGCATTATTAGATATAATAATGCCACATTTAGATGGACTAGGTGTTTTAGAAAAATTGAATTCAAATAATTTAGAAAAGAAACCTATGTGCATTATCTTATCAGCAGTAGGACAAGACAAAATAACACAAAAAGCCATTGAATTAGGGGCGCAATATTACATAGTAAAACCATTCGACATAAATGTTTTAATTAAGAGAATAAAAGAATTAAAATATTATCAACCATCACAAGGTAAATCAAATATTATAAGTAGAGAAATAAGATCACAATATATAGATATATCCCCAGACAAACAAAAGAAACAAGAAAATTTAGAAGCATTAGTAACAAATGTAATTCACGAAGTAGGAGTACCAGCACATATTAAAGGATACCAATACTTACGTGAAGCTATAATAATGGCCGTAACAGATATAGATATGATAAATCAAATTACAAAACAGTTATATCCAGAAATAGCAGGAAAGTATCACACAACCCCAAGTCGTGTAGAACGTGCAATTCGCCATGCAATAGAAGTTGCGTGGGGCAGAGGTAAACAAGATGTAGTAGAGAATATTTTCGGCTACACTGTTTCAGCAAGCAAAGGCAAGCCAACAAACTCCGAGTTTATAGCAATGATTGCTGATAAATTGAGGCTTGAATTAAAGAGTGCATAACTTGCTTTGAGCAAAATCTTGTTTTTTGGGACGGAGCAAAAAAACAACATTTGCTTACTTAAAATTAAAGAAACTTGGACAAAAGGGACACGCTTTTTTGTCCAAATTTTTTGTGGAAAATTTGTTCTGTTCGCTAGACAAATAGGTAAAGTTATACTATACTAGAAAGCATAGGAAATGAGAATAAGCGGATGTGGTTTGCCTCCAACGAGGAGGTGAGGCTTATGGTAGATACTGAATGTTTAATAGCAATTATATACATATTATTTTATGCTTTAATAGGAATAACTATCATAGCTCTTACTTCGATAATAGCACTTGTAATACTACTTCGTAAGAGCAAATAAACCAAAAAAAGACACATCTGTAAACTCGCCAAAGTTTCATTATTCCGAGGTTGACCACGTTTGTGGTTTCTCCATTTCCTATACTTATTATATACATATTAAATGAAATTGTCAAATAATTTTTAGTTTTAAAAAGAAAATTTAAATAAATATGATAACAAGATTTAATCAAAAAGGTGATTGTAATGCTTGGAAAAATAAAATAAAGTAAAATTTTACGAAAAAACGGTATATTTTTTTAGAATTCTATAATATAATCGTAAAAGTTAACGAGCAAAGAAAAAGTAGCTTACTAGTGACTAAAATAGCACTAAAGAATAACTTGATAATATACGAAGGAGAAGAACAAACTTGTGTTGTTCTTTTTTTGCATTTTTAAAAGTAAAAGGAGGTAAAAAATGAAAAAAATAGAGCCAAAATCAAAAATAGTTGAAAAAATAGCAGATAGGTATAATCTAAAACATGGAGATATGGTTGAAGTAGAATGGCTAAGAGAAATGGCAAATAAAGAAAAAATAGATATGCATGATTTTAGGTCTATCTTTGGAGTACCAAACAGAAAAAATAATGACGAAAATGATACCTCAGAAAAAGTAATGATAAAATTATATGAAACAAAAGAACTAGAAAAAATGGAGGATGACATTTTAAAATCAGTTCAAAAGTTAAGAAGAATGACACAAGCAAGCCTAGAAGAAATATGTAATAAATTTAAAATTAACATATGGATTTTAACAGGCATTATCCAGAAACGCTTAGGAAATAAGAGCATGGAAAAGAGGCAGAGCAAAGCTAAAGTGTTAAAGACAAAAAAAGAAGTAAAAACAACAAATCGCCTTATCAAAACAACCCTTTCGATTTCAAGCATAGCTTTCGAGCAAATAATGGCAGACGAAACCAAAAGAGCAAGAATTATTATCAAAGAATTAAAAAGAAAACTCAAGATTTTAAAGCTTGATATGAAATATATATATGGAGAAAGAAATTATACCAAAGAAGAAATAAAAAATGCATGTTTACTAATACTAGAGAAAGGTGGGAGCATAGAAAAGAATTTTAGTTATAATCCAAAATTACTCTTTGATTTACTAGCTAATAAAGTAAAATATTAGATTATGAGTAAAAGGCATCGAGAATTTCCGGAAATCTTATGGAAAAATATAGAGAAATTCCAAGAAAATAGTTTAACATATGAAGTATGGAACGATGATATGATGTTAGAGCTTATTGAAGCAAAAGACGAGAGAATAAAAACAATCCATCAAGAAGTGATGCAAATTTTGTATTACAATAAGGACTTTGTGTATCAGTATAGAGAGAATGCATATCAAATTATAGCGTACAAGCTAAATATTCCAATAGAGCACTTGGAAAATGTAATAAATGAGATAGGAGAGCTTATGCTAGAATATAAATTAGCAAAGCTATGCCGTGATGGAAGAATAATTAACATGGCAGAAGCATATTAACTATTGCTAAAATCTTGTTTTTGGGGACGGAGGAAAAAAACAAGATAAACCAAAAACAACTTAGCCTCATATAATACTAATATCAAACTAATAGGAGGATTATATGGGGCTTACAAATTCATCAACAGGTAATAAAGTGCTAAATGGCGACATTATGCAGAAAATGAAAGAGTGTGCATATAAAATAGCAATTGCTGGAAATCCCAATGTAGGAAAATCTACCATATTCAACGGCCTTACCGGAATGCATCAGCACACTGGAAATTGGCCTCGGCAAAACAGTTGCCAATGCCACAGGAATATGCGAGCACAACAAAACTAAGTTTTTGTTAGTAGATATACCAGGTACATATTCTACAATGTCAAACTCGGAAGAAGAAGAAATTGCGAGAGATTATATATGTTTTGGAAATCCTGATGCGACCGTAGTCATTTTAGATGCCACTTCATTAGAGCGAAATTTGAATTTGGTTTATCAAATTATGGAGATAACTGACAATGTTGTAGTCTGTGTAAATTTATTAGATGAGGCAAAGAAAAAGGGGATACATATAGATTTTAATGAATTAGAGAAAAGACTTGGAGTGCCAGTAGTTGGAACAATCGCAAGGAAAAAGAAAACTTTAAATGAATTAATGGAAAAAGTAGAAAAAGTGTGTAGGGGGAAAATTGCTCCAGAGCCGAAAACTGTAAGATATCAACCTTATATTGAGCAAAGTGTGGATTGCATAGAGAATAAAATAGCAGAAATGTTGAAAAATAGATTGCGGAACAAATAAAGAGGATAGTCAAAACAAAGCTTACAAATCAAATAAAAATTTAGCCAGATGGATAAGTTTAAAAGTAATAGACGGAAATGAAAAAATATTAAGAAAGATAGAAGAAAAACTAGAAATAAAATTAATAGATAACAAAGATCTACAGCAAGAGCTCGAAACAGTCCATGACATAATGGCGTCAAATGGAACTACACAAGAAGATGTAAAAGACAAAATGATTTCTAGCATTGTGTTTATGGCAGAAAATGTGTATAAAGATGCAGTAACATTACAAAATGAAGAATATAATTCAAAAGATAGAAAAATAGATAAAATATTAACCTCGAAAACTTGTGGAATACCCATTATGCTATTATTCTTAGGAATAATTTTTTGGCTTACCATAGTAGGTGCAAATTATCCATCAGAATTATTATCCCAATTCTTTGAATGGCTGCAAGAAAAAATAGTGTATGTATTTGATTTCTTTTCAGCACCAGAATGGATTAAAGGCATACTAATAGATGGTGTATATAGAACTTTAACATGGATAATTGCAGTAATGCTTCCACCAATGGCAATATTTTTCCCATTGTTTACTCTGTTAGAAGATTTAGGATTTTTGCCAAGAATTGCATTTAACTTAGATAAATTTTTTAGAAAAGCAGGAAGCTCAGGAAAGCAAGCACTTACAATGTGCATGGGTTTTGGATGTAACGCAGCTGGAGTTACAGGATGTAGAATAATAGATTCAGCAAGAGAAAAACTTATTGCAATACTTACAAATGCATTTATCCCGTGTAATGGAAGATTTCCATTCTTAATAACAATAGCAAGCATATTCATTGCGGGAGCAGTAGGAGGGGCAAGTACAAATGCAGGAATGTCGTCATTTATAGCGACTATCACAGTTCTTTTTGTAGTATTACTAGGAATTTTTATGACATTAATCATATCCAAGATTTTATCAAAAACACTTCTAAAAGGTGAAAGCTCTTCGTTCGTATTGGAATTACCACCATATAGAAAACCACAAATTGGGCAAGTAATTGTAAGGTCAGTATTAGATAGAACATTATTTGTGTTAGGTAGAGCAATTGCAGTTGCAGCACCAGCAGGCCTTGTGATTTGGCTATTTGCAAATATTCACATAGGTGATTTAAGCATATTAACATATATAGCAAATTTTTTTGAGCCATTTGCAAGACTTATGGGATTAGACGGATACATCTTGACTGCATTTATACTAGGAATTCCAGCAAATGAAATTGTGCTACCTATTATCCTTATGTGCTATATGAGAAGCGGAACATTAGTAGACATGGAGAGCACGATGGCAATAGGGCAAATATTAGTACAAAACGGCTGGACACTACTTACTGCAATTAATGTAATGATATTTACACTTTTGCATTTCCCTTGTACTACCACACTAATGACAATAAAAAAAGAAACTGGAAGCTGGAAGTGGTCTGCATTAGGAGCTGTACTTCCTACAGTATGTGGAATAGCAATTTGTTTGATTACAACTGGAGTATGGAATGTGGTAAATTATATAATATGAAAATAATTAAATAAAAGAAAGAACTTTTTAAAGCTCTTCCTTTTATTTCAGCTTATAACAATTACCATTCCTTTTTATAATTTATTAATTCTGCGAAGAAATTAGCAGATTGTGATAATGGGAAAGCAGAACTTCCTAGCAAACCAATTATCATAACTTTTGATGATGGATATTACAGTAATTATGAGTATATCTATTCAATTTTGAAAAATAATGGAATTGATTTTCAATTATATGATTTAGGAATAAATAATTTTAAAGATTTAGATAGAAATTTTATTAAGAGAATTAATATACCTTGTGAAATGACAGGAAAAGAAATTATAGAAGAAATAGAAAATACTAATGAAACTTATAACTGAATGTATTAAAGACAATAAAAAACGACATTGCCCATGTCGTTTTTATTATCCTATATTTCCACATAATTCTCTTTACAAGCCTTCAAAAGCCTATTCATAATAGCTGCTCCAATTCCAGATTGCTCAACTCCTTCAATAATAACAATATCTGGACTAAAAGAGTCAGCCTTTTTTAAGCAAGAAAAAATATTTCTGGCAATTTCGTTTAAATTGGACTTAGAGCCTATGTCAATTACAGTATTACCACTGTAAAAAGACAAATTTTCATGTGTGGACAAAATGCAAGGTTTGCTATATTTTGAGGAAATTTTGTTGATTTCATCTACCATTTTCTTGTTATCCTTGCTATAAACCAATACACAATTACTGTTTGGAGTATAATGGTTTGTATGATTTACATTAGTAGAATTTTCATCTTCATAATCTTTTATTACAGCTGGTGCAAACTGCAATATTTGCTCTTCTGTAATACTTCCAGGTCTTAAAATATGAGGCACATTATCTATTACTTTTACAATAGTAGATTCAATGCCAATCTCACTATTACCGCCATCGATAGCACAGTCTACCTTATCTTTAAAATCTTCTAATATATCTTTAAAGCTTGTACCACTAACTTTACCAGAAATATTAGCACTTGGCGCAGCAATAGGAACACTAGCATATTCTACCAGCTTTTTAGCAATAACGCCACTTGGCATGCGAACTCCAACTAAGCTTTGTCCTGCAGTTACTATATCTGGCACAACTTCTCGCTTTTCTAAAATAATGGTAAATGGGCCTGGAAAGAAAGCTTCCATTAAAGTTCTCTCTAAAGGAGAAATGTTTTTTGCAACAGATTCAATCATTTCCATACTGTCTACTAATAAATTAATTGGATTTTTAAAATCTCGTCCTTTAGCTAAGTATATTTTTTTAACAGCATCTTCAACAAGTCCATTTGCACCTAAACCATATACTGTCTCTGTGGGAAACAAAACAAGCCCACCAGAATTTATTATATCTGCAGCCTCTTTTAATTCTGAAAAGTTAGTTGCGTTTTTTAAATCAATGTATGTGTACAAAAATTAAGACCTCCAATCAAAAAAATGTATTTTTCCTACGCGTTCAACACGGTGACAGATTTAAATCTGTCACCAAGTTTCACAAGCCAATATATGTGCCAGCAAGATGGGACAGATTAATGTACGATATTAATATTATACAACTAAAACATTTATTTAGCAAATACAACAATTTTATTTGCATCTTGCTTACGAATTGCAAGAATTATATTTCTAACCTCATATGCAATAGGGTCTCCAGCAACACTTTTCATAATAGGCGTAATTTTAGTATTAGGAATCAAGCCAAAATCCAATAACCTTCTCTTTATACTTTCATTACAATTTATTTCCTTAATATAGCCAATTTGATTCAAATCTAGCTTGGTCAACGGGATAGTTTCCATAAAGTCACCTCATTATATTTTATTCAATATGTCGAAAATTGACACTAGGTTAACTAAAGAATTTGTAGAGTTACAATTGAAATGAGCTTTACTGAAGAATTACTCTTGACAATCTTCAAAATTATAATATAATGAGCTAGAAAGAATTGATGACTGTCCCAAAGACCCAAAAACTTGCACAGGAGGGACACTCCAAAACGTGCAAAAACTTGCACAAAAGGGACAGACCTAAAGGTTTAAAAACTTGAAAAGAGAGGAGTGTCCCTTCTGTACAAGTTAACAAAAAATTTAAGGAGGAAATAAAATGGAAAGAAAAAGAGGATTTGAAATAGCAAAAGGATGGGAAGATAAAGGAATAAATTTACCAATAAGGAAAACAAAATATTCAGCTGGGTATGATATGGAAGCTGCAGAAGACGTAGTTATACCAAGCTTTAAAAAAGGCATGGCACCAACACTTATAAAAACAGGAATAAAAGCATATATGCAAGATGATGAAGTGCTAATGCTATACAATCGTAGCTCTAACCCAAAGAAGAAAGGTCTAATTGTAGCAAATAGTGTTGGAGTTATAGACAAAGATTATTATGGCAATCCAGATAATGACGGCCATATTATGTTTGCATATTATAACGTAAAAGATGAAGATACTGTAATAAAAAAAGGAGAAGTTATAGGACAAGCCGTTTTCCAAAAATATTTAGTAACAGATAATGATAATGCAGAAGGAGAAAGAACAGGTGGGTTTGGCTCAACAAATAAATAGAGTTGAACAAGCTAATTGTGGACAGGCACTATTTAATCATTTTTACTAAAGGTGTCTGCACTAAATCAGCAAAACCAATGAGACACAATGAAAATACAAATCAGTCTACATAAATCAAAAGAAAACGAGCAAAAAAATTCAAAAAAAATTAAAATTTTTGAAACCTTTAAACGCCAGGCATTCCGGCAAAAATCAACATAAAAACTAATGGTAAAAGTTTTGACTTTTGCCATTTTTTGTAGTATAATAGAAATGTAGTTGAAAAAGAGAAACAAACCCTTTCTTTAACTTCATATATTGAAAAAATTACATTAGAAAGGAGGACCTATATGTTTAATGTAGGTGACAAAATAGTTTATCCAATGCATGGAGCTGGAACAATTGACGCAATAGAAGAGAAGGACATCTTAGGAGAAAAACAAAATTATTACATAATAAAAATGCCAGGTGAAGTAAAGGTAATGGTACCAACTGCTAAGGCAGAAGAAGTTGGCGTTAGAAATATTATTAATAAAGAAGAAGCAGCAAGAGTTATGACTGTATTAGGAGAAAACGAGACAGAGATGTCTCAAAACTGGAACAAGCGATATAGAGACAATATGGACAAAATGAAAAGCGGAGATATATATGAAGTGGCAGATGTAGTTAGAAATTTAAGCTTTAAACAAAAAGAAAAAGGATTATCAACCGGAGAGAAAAAGATGCTTAACAATGCTAAACAAATTTTAGTAAGTGAGTTAGTTTTAGCAGAGCATGCATCACAAGAGGAAGTAGAAAAATTAGTAGAAAATAAAATAAACATATCTTTTGATGAATATAAATTACCACATGAAAATATTAATATTAATCAAGATATTGTAAGCAAATTTATTCCATATGACGGAACTGGAACAAGCGAAAGTTTATAGTAAATAATCAATTACAAAAGAAAGGTCGTATCTACAAAGATGCGACCTTATTGTAGGTAAAAATTGTAAACTCATAAGAAGGAATTAAATACTTTATGTCGAATAAAATAAGTATATGATAGAAAGGTTAGAAAAAATTGGTAAGATATAGTGAAGAATTAATTGAAGAAATAAGAAATAGTAATGATATAGTAGATGTTATATCCCAATATGTAATATTAAAAAGAAGTGGTAGGAACTTTTTTGGATTATGTCCATTTCATAAAGAAAAATCACCTTCTTTTTCTGTCTCACCGGATAAACAAATTTTTCACTGCTTTGGCTGCGGAGTTGGAGGAAATGTTATACACTTTGTTAGCAAAATAGAAAACTTAGATTTTAGAGAGACATTAGAATTATTAGCAAATAGAGCAAATATTCAGCTTCCAACATTAGACAATAGTTATCAAGACAATAAAAAAGCAATGCTAAAAGCGAAAGTGTATCAAATAAACGAAATAGCTGCTAAATTCTATCATGAAAATCTATATAAACCAACATCAAAAGAAGCACAAGAATATATAAAGAAGAGAAAGTTAGATAATAGAACTTTAAAATCATTTTTAATTGGATATTCTGGAACTTTTGATGAATTATATAAACTATTAAAACAAAAAGGATTCACAGAAGAAGAAATACTAGCATCAAGTCTAGTAAATAAAGCGGACAATGGAAGATTTATTGATAGATTTAGACGAAGACTAATGATACCAATCCAAGATACAACAGGGAGATTTATTGCTTTTGGAGGAAGAGTATTGGATGACAGTAAACCTAAATATATCAATTCTCCAGAAAATATAGTATATAGTAAGGGAAGGAATCTTTTTGGGTTAAATATTGCAAAAAAATATGATACCAAAAAGTTAATTATAGTAGAAGGATACATGGACGCAATATCCCTATATCAAAGAGGTATTACAAATGTTGTGGCATCCCTTGGAACAGCACTTACAGAGCAGCAAGGAAGGCTTCTAAGAAAAAATAGTGAGCAAGTAATAATAGGATATGATGCTGATGGTGCTGGACAAGCAGCTACATTAAGAGGACTAGAAATACTCCAAAATATGGGGTGTGATATTCGTGTGCTTCAAATATATGGAGCAAAAGACCCAGATGAATTTGTAATAAAATATGGGCCAGAAAGATTCCAGAAATGTGTCGATTCAGCAATATCATTGGTAGAATTTAAAGTAAAAATCTTAAAACAAAATTTAAATTTGGATAATGTAAATGACAAAATAAAATTTTTAAACGAAGTTGCAAAAATACTATCAAAAGTAGATAACACCATAGAAAAAGAAGTATATATAGACAAAATCTCTCAAGAATATAATATTTCAAAAGAAGCAATATATGGGGAAGTTAACAAGCTAACATATAGCAAAACAAGTGACAAAAAAGTGTTAGAAAGAGCTCCAATAAAAAGCTTTATACAAAAAGAAGAAATAGAAAAAATCGATGAAGCTGTAATAAAAAGAGAAAAAATGGTTATATATATATTAGTAAATTATCCAAATGAAAGCTATAGCAAGATAAAAGATATAATAACAGTAGACGACATTAAAGCAGAAACAAACAAAAAAATTATAGCAAAAATATATGAGCAATACGAAAAAAATAATATGGCAAATATACTAGATTTCTTTGTAGAAGAAGAAATTGTTAATTATTTGTCTGGAATTATGGCTGATGACTTTGGAATAGCAGATATAAATAAATGTATAGAAGACTTGTTAAATATATATAATAAAGAAAAGCTAGTAAACAAGCGAAATGACATTATAAAAAAATTAGAAAACGCAAGCAGCATGACAAGCGAAGAAGTAAAAAATCTTGAATTAGAGCTAAACAATGTAATACTAAAGCTAGCGAAAGTTAAGTGAGATTTAGGAAAGGATTGTGAATAAAAAAATGAAAAAAGCAGAAAAAGCTGAAATAATAAATGAAAAAGAAAATGAGCCAGCAAAAGAAGACAAAGTACAAAAAATAATAGAAAAAGCAAAAGAAAATGGCAAAATCACCTACGGAGAGCTTGCAACTGAGCTTGACGACACAAACCCAGAAGAAATAGACAAAGTATTTGATGCATTTGAAGATTTGGGAGTAGATTTAAACGACGACCTAGATGAGCCAGACATAGAAGACTTAGAAAATGTAGAAGAGATTAAATTAGAAGACATGGACGTAACTAACTTAGAAGGAGTTAGTGTAGATGACCCAGTTAGAATGTATTTAAGAGAAATAGGAAAAATACCACTACTTACGTATGAAGAGGAAGCAGAGCTAGCTAAAAAAATAATGAATGGTGACGAGGAAGCAAAACAAAAACTAGCAGAGTCAAACCTAAGACTAGTTGTAAGTATAGCAAAGAAATATGTAGGTAGAGGAATGCTATTCTTAGACTTAATCCAAGAAGGAAATATGGGATTAATAAAAGCAGTTGAAAAATTTGACTACAATAAAGGCTTCAAATTTAGTACTTATGCAACATGGTGGATTAGACAAGCCATTACAAGAGCAATAGCAGACCAAGCAAGAACAATAAGAATACCAGTACACATGGTGGAAACTATAAACAAACTAATCCGTACATCAAGACAATTACTACAACAAAATGGACGTGAGCCAACACCAGAAGAAATAGCAAAAGAAATGGAAATTAGTGTAGAAAAAGTAATGGAAATACAAAAAATAGCACAAGACCCAGTATCTTTGGAAACACCAATTGGAGAAGAAGACGACAGCCACCTAGGAGACTTTATACAAGACGAAGATAGCCCAGCTCCACAAGACTCAGCAGCACACACACTACTAAGAGAGCAACTAGAAGAAGTAATGGATACACTAACACCAAGAGAAGCAATGGTACTAAAATTAAGATTTGGTTTAGAAGACGGAAAAGCACGTACACTAGAAGAAGTAGGAAAACAATTTGATGTTACAAGAGAGAGAATAAGACAAATAGAAGCAAAAGCATTAAGAAAACTAAGGCACCCAAGCAGAAGCAAGAAATTAAGAGATTATATGGGGTAGTTGCTTAAAAGTTTGTAATATTAACTAAGCTATTGGAGAAAAAAGAAGAAGACTACAAAAGTTTTAGTAACAAAACTTGATTTTTCTGTAAAATTATGTTAATATAGATAGTGTGGAACAAAGAGATAGTTATAATGTTCTAGAAATATAAAAAGCGATACAAATATAAAAGAGTTAATGCTTTCAGAAAAAATGAGGTGAAAAAATGGGAATACCTACTATATTTGATAAAGAATTTCTTTTTAGAAAAGACAGAGATATTGATGCTTCAGAAGACTTTGAAGAATGTCTAGCAAAGCATAGAAAAGAAGCAGGCAATGATAAAGAAGAACAGGAAAAATTAGACATTTTACAAGAAGAATATAAAAGAGAGAATAAGGAAGATGGCGGAGCAACAGCATCAGGTGGAAACTCAAAAGGCAGAAATGAATATGTAGAATCATTAAGACCAGAGAAACAGAACGAGGATAATACCAAAAAGGTTGTAAAAAATGAACAAACGAAAAACGAGAAAGTAAAAGAATCATCTGATAGACAAGAACAAGAACAAGAAAAAGATGATGAAAGAACACACTAAATAAATTTGATAGGGGCTGTGAGTTATAGCAGCCTCTTGATAATGTTTATGACATGATTGAGGAGATAGACGACAGGGTCGCATTCTGATTTGTTTGAATAAAATAGCGTCTTTCACTTGACAAATGCAATAAAAACCTGTATAATTTAATTCGTGCCACATAAATAGTGCACAAATAAAAATGGCGAGATAGCTCAGTTGGCTAGAGCAACTGGTTCATACCCAGTGGGTCGAGAGTTCGAATCTCCCTCTCGCTACCAAGAATAGCAAGCATTACAAGGCTTGCTTATTTTTATTGCTCCGGAAATTTCGCTAGAAATTTCCGGAGCAACAAGGTTAAGTTTCCTTAGGTTGTGCGTATTTGCGAAGCAAAACGCACATATGGCGAAGCCACTTTTCTTATGCTCATGCAAAAAAGTGCCGAATGTAAAAAAATAGTTATTAGAAAAGAAAAAAGAAGCGGTTATATTTTCCGCTTCTTATACTGATTTTGTATGTAAAAAATTATCCATTATTTCTATCTCACACCATGTTCAACATCATCTATTTTCCTATGCTCTGTATTTTCGCTTATTTCTTGGTTTAATTCTTGCTCTATTTGCTGATGCTTTTTCACTATTTCTTCTTGTACCCATTGTGGTACTTCAAATCTCATTCTTCTTCTGAAACTTTCTGAATTTTCATCTAAACGAGTTTTCTTTTCAGGCTGTTCTTTATATTCACTTGTATTTTTAGAATGATTTTTAGTTTTGACTCTGATATTTTTAATTATTTTTGCTATATTTCGTTCAGAATATTTTTCTAGCCTGATATCTGGACTATCAATATTAGTTTGTGTTTCATCAAGTCCATGCAGCATTGCCATTTCTTTTTTTGTTTTAAAAAGATATTCACCTTTATATCTATCTGGCTCACAAGCATCAAAAGTTGGATCAGAATAAAACCATCCTTCGGCCATTTTAAATCTAATTATACTATGATTAGCAACATCTCTTGATATAAACTCTGTTCTGTTATCATTTCTGTCCCATATTCTACAAGGCACAGTTTCTGCTTGAATACCTGCTTTATTTAATAAATATTTCATTCCGGTTTGTATATCCTTCGCAAACTGAATGTTTACCAACTAAAGAAGCATAAGTAGAATTTGCCCTTACATTAGCCACACTATTAATCCCGCTTATCTCTTTCTTCAATTGCTCCATCATCATAAGTTACGTTTTCTACCATCCAAGTATTGATAGCACAAATTTTTTCAACATCAGTCATTGAATCGTCTATAATCTGATTTAATATTTGTTCTGCTTTTTGCTCTATTTGTATTCCTTCACCATAATATAATTTCAAAGGATGTTGACCCTCAATAATATCAATCCAAGATATACATTTTGCCATAGTGTTATTATGTTCAACTTGAGAAAAATCTGTATATCTTTCCTTTAATAAATGTAGCATAGATAAATCTAAATGCATTTCTGCTTGTGTACTCTCTGCTATTTTTTTTATATCAAAAATTTTCTTTAGGCCATTATCTCTCAGCGTTAATTGTGCAATATCTTCTAAATTTTCTATTCCGTTAATTTCCTGCAAATTGATATTTCCAGAAATATTCATAAAGTGAAGTTGAGGCAAATTTTGTAATGTAATACTTTTAATACCTTGTGTTACTAATATTTTTAATTCTTCTAAATGAGATAAATCTGAAATTGTAACATCTTGTAGTCCATTGTTTGCTTTTTTGAGTCCAATAATAGTTAATTCTTTTAAATTAGGGAAATTTTTTAATAAATCTATTTCACTTTCTCTAATTTCTAATTTTTCAATCAGTTCTGCTTGTTCTTGCGTTATTCCGTTAATTATTGCTGTAGTTGGGAGCTTTAATTGTTTTGCTATTTCACCAAGCAAATTAATATCACTAATTTTTATTTTTTCCATGGTATTCCTCTTATTAATTATTTTAAAGTTAACTTATGTTTTAAGATAGCTATTCTATTTTTAGTTGTATATATAGAAACCTGTATAGCTCTACTATTATCATTATTATTTTCTAATTCTGCTAATTCATTTTCTAGTAAGTTTATTTTTTTTATAAGTTGCTCTTTTTCTATTCTATTTTTTGAGAACATACATTTAATGCGATTAATAAATTTAGTAATTTTATTTTGTTTTACTATTACCAATTCATTATTTTTCATAATCTTCTCCAATATATAAAGTTTTATTTGAATTCAATATTATAATAACACATTTGTAAATATTTTTCTATATAAAGAACAATATTTATAAAACTATTTATTTTTACTATATATGAAACTGTCCACTATTTTCTTAAATCTAACTATAGAAATAAGTGGCAAATTTATTTTTATACACCAGCAAAGTATAATTCTCCTCCTACCAGAATATATTATTATAAAACTAGTTATTTAACCGGAGGTTGTTTATGGATAGAGAAAATATGAATAATTTTTATGGAATGCCACCATATAATTATGATGCAAATTTTGATGCTAATATGGGGGACGGCCAAATGTTTAACCCTATAATGCAGTATGAGCAGGCGTATATGTATTATAGATATTTAACACAGCAAGTAGAATATAAAATAAAATGTAAGGAGTATGATAAGTTGTGTAATGCTTCTGGAAGAAGCGACGGCACAAGAAATAGAGAATGAATTTAAAAGTGAAACCCTGTGACAGATTTAAATCTTTCACAGGGTTTCACAAAGCTATGCTTGCTAATTTATTTTTTCTTCGTATTTCTCTTTCTTCTAACTACTGCAACTATGGCGATTATAGCAAGTATCGAAGCACATGTTATTGTGATTCCTACGCTAGGTGTAATTTCTCCAGTTGGCGGAAGTATAAATACTCTGTTTGTAGTATCTGAAAAGTCCTTGTCTTTGCTATCGCCAGGGTATACGCCAACTAATTGCATATTTCTAGTATTTGCAATATTTGCTTTTTTCAAATATGCCATTCTTCTGTTGAAATTATCTTTGTAAACTAGAACTTCGCATACATCTTCCATGCGGTCATCCAAGTCGCTTAAACTACTAATTACTTTTGTTACAATAAGTTTTAAGTCATATTCACCACCAGATGATATGTAAAAACCATTTTCACCTTGTCCATTATTGTCTAAAACGACTCGCAAGGTTTGTCTATTGCCATATTCATCTAAAGTTTCTGATGATATATATCCATCATTGTACAGTGATTGCAAATCTGTAATTTGCCAACCGTAATCACTATTTTTGCCATTTTCTGTAATGAATGGTGTTTCTTGCGCAAACATAAATCCTTCAGGTAAGTGGTTTACCAATTCTAAATAATTACATTGTATACCGCAAGCCTGAGTTATTTTGGATACGTACTGTAAATTCTATTTTTATTGTAGCACCATGTGCAATTTCATCATCCATGTATTGCAAAAGTGGTATTTCAGATCCAATATCTCGTGTTTCTACAGATAACACGCTGTGGTCTGCCAAGGTAATTTCTAAAGCTGTGGCAGTTGTAGTGATATGAAGAGAAAAAGCAGGTATTTTTGCTAATACTATATTTTGATCATTATAAGCGTCTGGTTTGTGATAAATAATTGCAACTAATTCACCTTCGTCATCATATTCATATTCAGTATCTGGATTAGGTACAGCTTCTATAGTATATGTTCCGCCTATAACTCTCATCCAAGTTTTAGAACTTAATTCTTGTGCCTTTTCTATATCTTCTGCAGTTCCATTATAATTATCTATCTGATCAAACATTATAGTATTGTTATAATTAAATGTATCAAAATTACTATTTACCTCTTTTCTACGTTCTTCATCTTCATATCCACCTATCACCATATAGCTTGAGGTATATTCTTTTACTTCCGTTGTAGAAATAATGTATTGCTCTAAATCTTCTTTAATAGAGTCAACCATTTCTTGTCCATCTTGTGCACTGATAAAAATATCAGAAGTTGGTTGTCCAAAAATATCTTGTGACCATGCATTTTCTTCTTCATCACCTTTTACTATTAAAGAAAATATTTTTACACCAGTTCCTTTAACTTCATTTACTTTGTTTTTAGTATTTTCTTTAATAGTTTCTAGAGTACTCATTATTTGCTCGTCACTCATGTCGGAATATGTTTCATTTTCTCCATCAGATGTTGGAATACCGTCTGATAGAATTGCTAAATATCTATTTGAATTTAACTCATCATTGTTGTAATATGATTCCATGACTTTGTCTAAAGCACCAACTATATTAGTATTTGGAAATTCCCATCCATTTGCAACAATATCATCTAAAGCCTGGTACAATATTTCTGTATCTTTTGTTAATGATACGGCTCTGTAACTAGTTCCAGAGAAAAATACAAGTCCAACATAAATGTTTTCGCCACTATTTATTAATGCATCAACTAATTCCTTTGCAGCATCTGTGGCTACTTGCAATCTAGATTTTGTTACACCATTTACAGTAACCTGTGTGTTACGCATAACTCTTGAACAGTCAACAGCTAAGAATACTTGTGCTGCACCTTTACCACTGTGTTGTATTTCTATTTGGTCTATATTTATTCCAGCTCCACTTTCAGGAGATTGTACTGTTATGTAATCATGTCCATTGTATTTTAATACATTTCTGATTCCTGATATATCACTTGTACTTGTATTATCCATATTTCCATAAATGAATTCTGTAGTATATGTTCCTGGTGGTGGAGAAAAACTATAATATCCGTTTTCATCTGTTACCACTGACATACCTGCTCCAATGAGGTTGACAGTAACTCCAGCAACAGGTATTTTTAGCTTTTCAGAATCATATACATTTCCATTCTCATCTACTGAGCCAATTTTTTGTCCAACTTCTTCATAAACATATCCATTAATACTTGTTTTATGATATATAGTACGTTCTTCGGGTCCTGTATCAGCAGGAGGATTGCTTGGATTGCTAGGATGAGTCTGTGGAGCATCAGGAGGTGTGGTTGGTGGTGGCCTACTTCCACTTTCACCTCTCGCATTAGAAACTAAGCCTGCATGCACTGCCGGAGCCAGGCATAAAGTAATCATAATTATTAAAATAAGAAACGATAAAAATCTTATTATTTTTCTTCTCATAATATTAACCCCCATAATTATATATATTATACCATTTTATTACATATATATCAAATTTTTGACGGTTTTCATATATTACATTTTCATTACAAAAATATTACATTTCTTTTACAGAAAAATCTTGTTTTTAGGGACGGAGGAAAAAAACAAGATTTTACAATTAGTATAAAATTTTTGAAAAACATTAATGAATTTTTATCTATATGCAGTACAAATGGATTTCCACTTGGAAATTATTTTTAAAAATATTAATTAATCTTTAGTAACAGAGTTAAATCAGTTATATTAAATCAGAATAAATTTCATAATCTGGAACATAATAAAATAAAAAAAGAAAGAGGTTTGCGTATGCGAGAATTTATTCCAGATGCAATTTATTATGAAGAAAAGGCTGCAAATTATGAACTAGGAAAGGAGCTTTTAGAAAAATTTAAAGATGTTCCAAAGTTTGTGATAGATAACCACAACAATATAGAGGAGATGCGTAAAAAAGAAAATAAAGAATTCCCAAAAATGAAGCGTAATCTAATAATAGGCATTAGAAAAACGCATAAATTTGTGCTAAACAACAAAATATCCGATTATTTGGTGCCATATACTTCGTCTGGCTGTATAGCAATGTGCCTATATTGCTACTTGGTATGCAACTATAATGAATGTGCCTATTTAAGGTTATTTGTAAATAGAGAAGAAATGCTAAACAAAATTATAAAAACGTCAAATGAAAGCGATAAAGAACTGGTATTTGAAATAGGAAGTAATAGTGATTTGATATTAGAAAATTCAATTACTGGAAATTTAAAGTGGACTATAGAAAATTTTAGCAAATCTGAAAAGGGATTTCTTACATTTCCAACAAAATTTGACATGGTAGATGATATTTTAGATGTTAAGGGAAAAGAAAAAGTTATTATTAGAATGAGTGTCAATCCAAAAGAGATAATAAGAAAAGTAGAAATGGGAACATCACAGTTAGAAGAAAGGATTAAAGCAATAAATAAACTAAAAAAAGCAGGCTACAAAGTGGGAATTCTGATTGCGCCTGTAATATTTGTGGAAAATTGGAAAAAATTATACGAAGAGTTGGTTATATATTTACATGAAAATTTATGCAAAGAAGTAAAAAAAGATATGTTTTTTGAAGTAATTTTTATGACATATAGCTATATCCATAGAAAAATAAATGAGGAAGCTTTCCCAAGTGCAGTAAACTTATATAACCCAGATTTGATGACTGGAAGAGGAAAGGGCAAGTACACATATAAGCAAGAGCAGAGAATTGACGGGGAACAATATATAAAAGGATTGCTAGATATGTATTTCCCTGAGAATAGGATTGCTTATTTTAGCTAAACCTTCGTATAAATTTTCTGAAACAAATTGAAAATAATTAAAACACAAACAACTCCAATCACGAATATGCCGAAGTCATAAAAATAAGAATATAGTGCATCTGTAGTAGAATTTAGTGTGGCAATAGACTCTGAGCCCGAAACAGAAGCAGCAACAATATCTAAATTGATAAATGGAATAAATTTTAAAGCTAAAAAAGTATAAATTGCTGCAAAAATTCCTTGCAAAAATTTGCCTATGAAATATTTTTTCATAGATAAATCTGTTTTGGCTACAATGCTAAAAACTTGTAATAGTACAGAGAGACCACCAAAGCCTAGTAAAAACGCACACAAAATAACATTTTGGGAGATAGCTTTAATATGTATGTTTGCAATTAAATTTACACCATTTGTTAATTCGAGTATTCCAGATAATAGTGGCTTTGCAAAACTTAAGTCAAACCCTAGAAAAGATAGAATTGGATTAAAGAATTTGCTTAATAAATCCAATGCATGAGTTTGGTTTAAAATGGATATAATAACAGAAAAGGTTACTACAAAACCGCCAATCATAAGTATGGTAGAAATGCTACTGTTGATACTATTTCCAAGGACTTCACCTAGGTTTTTGAAAGTTACCGAGTTTTTGCCTAAATTAGCAGTTCTGTTTTTTACAGAAAATTGCTCTGATTTATTATTAAGATTAGAGTTGCAATTTCTATAAATTCCTCGAAATTCATCGTCAGATTTTTTGGAAAACTTGCCCAAAATAATACCTACAGTAATGCAAGCAAGCACATGAGTGCAAAGCAATAAAAGGCCAGTTTTAGTATCACCAAAAAGACCTATTCCAACACTACTTAATATAAAAAGAGGACCAGAGTTATTTGTAAAAGCTAGCAGTCTTTCGCCTTCATCTTTAGTAACAAGTCCATTTTCTCTAAAATCTGAGACGACCTTTGCACCAACTGGGTAGCCACTAATGAGTCCCATGACAAAAGCAAAACCGCCGACGCCAGGCACATTAAAAAGAGGTCTCATAAGTTTATCTAGCAGTTTACCAGTAAAGCTTACTACCTTTGTATGTGAAAGTAAATTTGTGATAACAAAAAAAGGAAAAAGTGAAGGTACAACACAAGTTGCCCATAGAGTTAATCCATTTGTTGCAGCTGTAAGATTTGACTTAGAGAAAACAACTAAACAAATTGCGACAACAACAAAAAAACAAGGTAGAATATTTCTTTTTAAAGATATAAACCAAAACCTCATAGACTTCACCTAATAATAAGTATGCATTAATAAATAAATTATTCCAAATTGAGAGAGGTACTATTTAGCAAAAGAATATAAGAAGTGACGAGTACTGTAATGTAGATTACAAATATATTACAGAGGTATTACATTTCTGTTACAATTTGGTAAAAATATTGAAAAAGGAATATCAGTGATATAAAATAATGTGTAAAAGAAACATGGCAATATTATAAATGCCAATGAGAATAGTTTGTAAAAAACAATGGAAAGGAATGAAATGTAATATGAAGAAAAATGCAATCACATGGAGTATATTTGTAGCTGTAATACTTTTTATTATTATTTTTGCAGTTGTATATGCTGTAAGTAACCAAGATGATGGAGGGGCAGGTACTACAGTAAACGAAGAAGATAGACAACCATCTAATACAGTTACTACAGAGAGCGGAGAAGCATCAATAAATGTTATGGGAGGCGGCACATTTACAATTGAGCCAGAAAATTTAACATCAATTCAATAAGTGAGAGACGGAGATTGATAGTATGTACGAAAAAGAGTGCACAAGCAGTGTAGAGGATTTTTTAAAAGAGAATAATTTTAAAAGAAGAGGTTTAACCACAGCAGAGGCAAAAAATAATTTGGACAAGTATGGCAAAAATGAATTGAGACAAAAAAAGCCAAAGCAGTGGTATAACTATTTGCTAGAGAGTTTATTTAGTACTTTTAATTTAATATTATTGGGAATTGTTTTAGTGTTATTTTATACAGATGTCATATTATCTGAGCCACCAAACTATGCAAATATTATTGTTATTCTTATTTTGATTATGGCTAGCACTTTGCTAGAGTTTATTGAGGTGTTTCGCTCAAATAAAGCTGCAGAAAAGTTAAAGAATCTTGTTTCTGCTAAAACAGAAGTTATAAGAAATGGCAAAGAGACAAAAATTCCATCTTCAGAAGTTACTGTAGGCGATGTGGTTTTGTTAAATGCAGGAGATTTAATTCCAGCTGATTTGCGAATAATTGAAGCAATGGATTTATATGTAAATCAATCTTCATTAACTGGAGAAAGTGATTCTGTAAAAAAACTTGCCGAATCTGAGCAAAAAGGAAAAGTGGATGAAATAACCGATTTAGACACGATTTGCTTTATGGGAACAAATGTGGTAAGTGGTGCAGCAAAAGGCGTTATAATTAAAGTGGGAGATAGCACATATTTCGGCAAAATTGCTGATACTATTACAGACGAGAAGCCTAAGACATCTTTTCAAAAAGGAATTGATAGTGTAAGCAAATTATTGATTCGTTTTATGGCTGTATTAATACCAATTACATTTATTGCAAATGCTGCAAAACATGGTACAATTACTGCTTTTACATTTGCAGTAGCTATTGCCATAGGAATCACGCCACTTCTTTTACCAGTTATTTTGTCATCTAGTTTGGCCAAAGGTGCGACTAGAATGTCTAAGAAAAAGACAATTGTAAAAAGGCTGGACAGCATACAAAGCTTTGGTGCAATGAATATTTTATGTACAGATAAAACAGGTACATTAACAGAAGACAAAATTGTACTAGAGAAATATTTAAATATAAAGGGAGAAGAAGACACTAGAGTATTAAAACATGCTTTTTTGAATTCATATTTCCAAACTGGGCTAGAAGGAAGTATTGACCAGGCAGTAGTAAAAAGAGTAAAGAAAACAGAGTTAAAAGGAATAGAAGAAAATTACGAAAAAGTAGCTGAAATACCTTTTGATTTTTCTAGAAGAAGATTATCTGTTGTGGTTTCTGATGGAAAGAAAAAGCAACTTATAACAAAAGGTGCAGTAGAAGAGATTTTAAGTATTTGTACAATGGCTGACTACAAAGGCGAAGTTTCGGATTTGACTAAGGACATTAAACAACAGTTATTAAACTTAACAAAAGATTTGAATAAGCAAGGGCTTAGAGTTGTCGCAGTAGCACAAAAAAATGATATCGTGAATATAAAAGAATTCTCTATAAAAGATGAGTCAAAAATGGTTTTGATTGGCTTTATTGGATTCTTGGACCCACCAAAAGAGAGTGCAAAGGACGAAATTGAGAGATTAAATAAAGACGGAATTAGAGTAATTGTACTAACAGGGGACAACGAATACGTAACAAAGGCAATTTGCGAGAAAGTAAATATTAGGACAGATAAAATTATACTAGGTAGCAAGGTAGAGAAACTATCTGATGCAGCACTTAGAAGAAATTTGAAGAAAACTAATGTGTTTGCAAAACTTTCACCAATTCAAAAAGCAAGAATTGTGCGAGTTTTAAAAGATGCAGGCAATGTAGTTGGATACATGGGTGACGGAATAAACGATGCGCCATCAATGCACAATGCGGAAGTGGGAATATCTGTGGACACAGCAGTGGACATAACGAAGGAAACTGCAGATATAATTCTTCTTGAAAAAGACTTGGGAGTGCTTACTGATGGTGTTATTGAAGGAAGAAAGACATTTGGAAACTTGCAAAAATACATTAAGATGGCGGTTAGCTTTAACTTTGGTGAAGTGCTTTCTGTATTAATTGCAAGTGTGTTGTTACCATTTTTCCCAATTACGCCAATACAGTTATTGGTACAGAGTTTAATTTACGATATGGGACAACTTTCTATTCCATATGATAATGTAGATAAAGAATATTTAGAGAAACCACGTGTGTGGGATATGAAAAGCATAAAAAGATTTATGCTATACATGGGACCAACAAGCTCAATATTTGATTTAATGATATTTGCAATTTTGTGGTTTGGATTTGGACTTAGAATGCCAAATGCAGCATTATTCCAATCAATATGGTTTTCATACGGAGTAGTGTCAAACTTGGTTGGATTGCACATTATAAGAACATCAAAAACACCATTCCAAAGCCACGCATCCAAAGCGGTGTATGCAACATCAATCATACTAAGCATTGTAGCAATAATAATACCATTTACATTTATAGGTAGTTACATCGGTTTAGTTCCAATACCATTTAAATATTTTAGCATCATTTTAGGTGTACCAATTCTATATTGTATATTAGCTTCATTAATCAAGAAGGAATATATAAAGAAATATGGGGAGTGGTTGTAAAAACTTGATAATGTATGCTTATAATATTTGATGCATAAAGTAAATGTTACAAACCATAATAATTTTAAGGAGGTAATTATGTCTATACATTGTAATGCTAAAAAAGAAGATATTGAAAAAACTGTGCTTATGCCAGGTGACCCATTAAGAGCAAAATACATTGCGGAAAACTTTATAGAAAATGCAAGACTTGTAAATACTGTAAGAAATATGCTTGCATATACAGGAACATACAAAGGTAAACCTGTCACTGTTTTTTCTTCTGGTATGGGAATGCCTAGTATGGGTATTTATTCTTATGAACTTTTTAAATTCTACGATGTAGAAAAAATTATTAGAATTGGCTCTTGTGGAGCATATAACGAGAAATTAAATCTATTTGATACAATCCTTGTAGATAAGAGTTATACTGAAGGCAATTTTGCTTATGAGTGGAGTGAAAAAGAAGAACACATTGCTGAGGCAAGTCAAATGTTAAATAATAAAATAGAAGAAACTGCAAAAAAAATAGGTATTTCATATATCAAAGGAAATACTTTATGTAATGATTGCTTTGATGGATATTTAGAAGATATAGAAAGTTTTATAGCTAGATTTCCAAAAGACTTGAATATTATTGCTTGTGAAATGGAGGCTTTTGCACTATTTTATATGGCAAAATATTTAAAAAAAGATGCGGCTTGTTTGCTCACTGTTGTAGATTCTCACTACAAAAACCAGGAAAGTACTTCAGAAGAAAGAGAACGTTCTTTAAATGATATGATAACAATTGCTTTAGAAAGCATTTAAAAAATGAAAAATAGAAAAAAGAGACAGGCGTATTTTTCCATTTTTGTGGACAAATACACTTGTTCCTTTTTTTTACTTCGCCAAGTTTTTCAAAAATGTGAATATTGTGTGAAATTTAAAAATTAGGTCTTGACATTTAAATAAAATGGGTATATATTTTTAGCAGTCAAAGCAAAAGACTGCTAAAATATATTAATATGAAAAGCATAGAATTATTATTCTTACATATTAATATAAAGAATAAATGGTAGAAATATTTTAAGGAGGTAGATATAAATGTTAAAACCATTATCAGACAGAGTAGTTATTAAAATGTTAGAAAGTGAAGAAACAACTAAAAGTGGCATTATTTTAGCGCCAAATGCAACAGAGAAACCACAAATTGCAGAAGTTGTTGAAGTTGGACCAGGAAGGGAAGTAGATGGAAAGCTAGAGAAAATGCTAGTAAAAAAAGGTGATAAAGTTGTAGTTAATAAATATGCTGGAACAGAAGTAAAATACGAAGGCGAAGACTACACAATAGTAAGACAAGAGGACATTTTAGCAGTGGTAGAATAATCGATAATTAATAAAAACTAAAATGGAGGTCTGTCCCCAAAGCGACAGAGTTGTCGTTTTTAGGCCTGTCCCTATAACGACAAATGAAAGAAAGGATGATAAAAATGGCAAAGGATATTAAATTTGGAGAAGATGCAAGAAGAAGCCTATTAAATGGTGTTAATAAATTAGCTGATACAGTAAGAGTTACAATGGGACCAAAAGGAAGAAATGTAGTTCTAGATAAAAAGTTTGGTGCACCACTTATTACAAATGATGGTGTTACAATAGCAAAAGAGATTGAGTTAGATGACCCATTTGAGAATATGGGAGCTCAAATTGTTAAAGAAGTTTCTATTAAAACAAATGATGTAGCAGGAGATGGTACAACAACAGCTATGGTTCTTGCTCAAAGTATGGTAAAAGAAGGAGTTAAGAATGTTGCTGCAGGTGGAGACCCAATGGCTATTAAAAGAGGTATGGACAAAGCTGTAACATCAGCAGTAGAGGAGCTTAAAAAAGTAAGCTCACCAGTTAACGGAAAAGAAGATATTGCAAGAGTTGCAAGTATTTCAGCTAACAACACAGAAGTTGGAAAATTAATTTCTGAAGCAATGGAAAAAGTTTCAAAAGATGGTGTTATCACAATAGAAGAATCAAAAACATCTCAAACAGAATTAAATGTTGTTGAAGGTATGCAATTCGACAAAGGATATGTATCACCATACATGGTAACAGATACAGAAAAA
>CAJFHE010000015.1 GCA_904378095.1 uncultured Clostridia bacterium
TAAAAATAGGCAAAATACTGAAATATAAGGTTTTTAGAAAATTTAAAGAAAAAATAAAAATCTTATAATTTTTTTGAATAAAAAAACTGGTTACAATAATGAAAAAAAATCCAACCAAAATAATGAAGCTTCAGAATCAGTTTTAAGGGGATTTAATAAGAAAGTAATATAGTTATTAGTCTAAATAAATGAGTATAAAGGCTTTGTATAAGGCTGATAGCAGGGATTACAAGGAATAGCCATGTATGTGGTTATATATTTTTGCCCCTATACCTTATTGCGCAAAACTTCGATTTTGTGCAATAATAGTTAAATAAAATAAATATATGCTACATATACCCTATTAGAATATCTACAAACTTTAATAACTTATATCACACTATTTAAAAAAATTCAATACTTTCTTTTAATTCAATAAATCTTTTAATTTATTTAAATCAATATCTAAAGCTTTAGCAATTCCTATAAGTTCAAAATCTTTTACTAGTAATTTATTTTCTTCAATTCTGTAAATTTCATTTCTATCCAGATAAATTCCTTGTAATTCTAATTTTATAGATAATTTTGTCTTAGTCATATTCTTTGCTTCACGAGATTTTTTTATAAGATTGCCTGAAATATTCTTCTTGCTCTCATATGTTTTTATCATTTATATCATACCTCCCTTCACTGTTTTCTAGTATTATAATACATCAGTTAATATTTGATAGCTAGTAAGTCTCTCTATTATATAATAAAATATAAAAATGTAAAAGAAAAAAATTCTTTTACATTTTTATTCATTAATATTTTCTTATACAAATCTTACATCTTCAAAAACGTTGATATCTTATCTAAAAACTCCTCATTACTTTTTGTTGCCATCATTTCTTCTATTAATTCTTCGGTAACATCAGCTACAGATTTAGTAGACATTGCTTTCCTTAATGCAAATACTACTTCAAGTTCTTTTGGTGTTAATAATAATTCCTCACGTCTTGTACCAGATTTATTTATATCAATAGCTGGGAAGATTCTCTTTTCTGATAGACCTCTATCAAGATGAACTTCCATATTACCAGTACCTTTAAATTCTTCAAATATTACATCATCCATTCTGCTTCCAGTTTCAATTAATGCTGTGGCTAAAATTGTAAGGCTTCCCCCATTCTCTATATTTCTAGCAGCGCCGAAGAATTTTTTTGGTTTATGTAATGCACTTGGGTCAAGACCTCCTGATAATGTTCTACCAGATGAAGGAATTACAAGATTATATGCTCTTGCAAGTCTTGTAATACTGTCTAATAGTATAACAACATCTTTGTTTTGCTCTGTTAATCTTTTTGCTCTTTCTAATACCATCTCAGCTACTTTTACATGATGCTCTGGTAATTCATCGAAAGTTGAGTATATTACATCACCTTTTATAGAGCGACGCATATCTGTTACTTCTTCAGGTCTTTCATCAATTAGCAATACTATCAATTCTATTTCTGGATTGTTAATTGATATTGAATTAGCAATTTTCTTTAATAGTGTAGTTTTTCCAACTTTTGGTGGAGCAACAATCATACCCCTTTGCCCTTTTCCTATTGGTGACATTAAATCTATAATTCTCATTGCATATTCATTAGGAGTAGTTTCTAGCCTAATTCTTTCATTTGGATGAATAGGTATCAAATCATCAAATTTTTTCCTTCTATATGCCATTTCTGGTGCATCACCATTTACTTCACCAACATATATTAAAGCAGGGAATTTTTCTCCTTCTTTTGGCATTCTGGCAATTCCTTTTACTTTATCACCTTTATCCAATCTGAATCTTCTGATTTGAACTGGAGAAATATATACATCATCTGATGTAGAAAGATAATTATCACCTCTCAAAAAGCCATAACCGTCTGGTAGAACTTCTAGTATTCCTTCTACTATTTTATCATCTTCATTAGTTAACTTGTAGCCAGAATTATTTTCATGCTCTTGGTTATCTTTAGAATTAGATATTATCTCTTTTTCTTCTTCTTTGTTGTTATTCTCTACAGATAAATTCTGTAAATATTCTACTAAATCATCTTTTTTTAATTTTGATACATTTTTACATCCTTTTTCTTTAGCAATTTGACGTAATTCAACTAAAGTATAATCATCTAAATTCATACATTAAAGCCCCCTATATTTTTATTAATTTTATATATTTTAACTCATGAAAAATTTAAGAAATCAAATAAAAAGAAAAAACAAATTTCGAGGCAATATTTCATGCCTCTATTATTATATCACTTTTCGACATCAATGTAAACTCTTTCATTAGGATAATACATGCCCAATTTTTCTCGTGCTACCTGCTCGATGTATTCGTCTGAATTTATATTATCCTTTGTTTTTTGTAGCTCTTCTTGCTCATCTTCAGCCACTTCAATATCTTCATTGTATTTTGCTTTTTGATTTGCATAAGAATTTAAGGTCTGTTGTTGCTTTATTAACGTAAATACAAAATACAAAATAAAAGCAATTATTAAAATTTTCTTCAATATATTAGTAAATATCTTTTTTTTCATATGTATTTTCACTCCAGAATTAATCTACTTATTTTTTTCTACATTTTTCCAAAAAATCCTTCTTTATTGTTGAATTTTATTAGATAATTTGTCATTTTTTCTAATTTTAAAGTTAATTTTAGGCAATTTAAATTTAAAATTTCTCTTAAACTTACAAAAAATATTATAAATTGGAGAAAATATATGTTTATTTATAAAACTAAATAATATTTTTATAGGATAACCAATTATTTTTTTTATAAAAGAAATAATTGTAACAAAAATTTTAATAAAATATTTGCTAAAAATTAAAATATACAAAATAATTCCGAATATTATACCGATAAATATATATCCTCTTAATTCTCCGTTGTTAAAAGTGAAAATACTAAATAACAATATTACTCCTGTCAAAATCCAAAATAAAAAATCATGTATGTAAGTTATGATATCAGAGGTTTTAAAGCTTCTTCTAAAAATTCTAAATACATCAAATAGAATTCCTATAACGACACCTGTTAAAATAAAGCAAACTAATGTATATAATTGATTTAAACTCAACTTAAAACCTCCTATTATCTAAAGATTTTATTAAATATTCCTCCCCCACTCTTCTTCTCTAAATCTTTTTCACTATATCCTAGATTATATATTTCTCCATCTACTATGACTTCTGCTGTATCAAGGCTTAATTTGTTTATTCTCAAATTTTCTCCTTTTACAGTCAATAGACCAAGTTCAGTTTCCAATATTACAATTTGGTCATCAAAACTGAGAACGTCTAAAACTCCAGAGATACTCAATTTTTCTCTATTTTCCAAAATTAAATTTTGTATCACATTGCTATTTTGTGATACGTTATTATTTGTTTTTCTCTCATCAATTGTCATAAGAAATTCCTCCATTTTTTATAAACTCTACTAAATAATTATATTCAATACTTGTCTTTTTTAGAACTTAAAAGTATTAAAAATGCTGAACTTAAGAGAAACTTGGAGACAGACTTTTAATCTGTTCCCAAGTTTCTTTTCGCTTTAGGAAAATCTTGTTTTTTCCTCCGTCCCCAAAAACAAGATTCTGCTTTATTTTTTCTTTACACAACTTAACACATCATTTACGATATCCATTCTTCCACCTGATAAAACTTGTACAATGTCAAATCCCGGACGTCTATTTCCTTCGATTATAACTGGTCCATCTTTTGATATTGCCACATCCCAGCCAACTACTAGAATTTTATCACTTCTTAAACTAGCTTCCAAGACCATTTTTTTTGCTTCTTCAAAGCATGGAATTTGAAATCCATCAAATTTCACATGTGTCAAAGGATGCTCAGAATATTCATTTAAGTCTTTATCAATGGCATTTCCCACTAATTTTCCTGTATTTATATCTATATTTACAGCCATTCCTTGTGCATGAAAATTGTCTATTGAGTTTATTCCATTACCCACGCGCAATCCCATCCAAATAATACGAGATTTCCCATTGTCGTTGAATGTCATTATTCTCATAGTATTTACACTTTTATCACATAATTTATTCATTTCAGGATGTTGAACTACTAATTCTTCCAAAAAGATTCTATTTTTTATCGCGTTTTCAAAATATTCTTTTTTATCTGTAATATCTTTTGTGTATTCTTTTTTGACATCTGCACCACCAAGGCCATCATATGGCTTGGACATAAATACCTCATGTTTATCAAGAAAGTCCAAAAACTCTTGATATTTTTCCTCTTGTGGTACACAAAAATCTCTTTTTGTATATTCTTTAAAATCTGCTAAAAAATCCGGCTTTATTGTATATCTTTTTTTATATGCGCTAGGTGATACTGTTTCGTAAAATTTATTCTCTGTTCTAGTGCTAACATATTTTTTACGCTCTTTTCCTTTCTTGTTATATAGTTTATAGTTTAAGTAATCACTAAGTGCAAAACCATATCTAAATACACAATATCCTGTATCTAGTACTAATTTTATAAAACTTTTATTTTCTTTTTTTGCTATTTTTTTTAGATTGTCAAAATATCTTGTATAGTTCGCTGAAAAAATGTAAGAATAAAACGCCATTTTCTTTCTCCTCTTCTATATAAGTCCGCACAGGGATGTCATCATACATACATGACTCCCATTGCAGGACATTCATATTTTTGTTACTATTTTATTAATTCATGATGTAATTGCTCTAAAAGTTTGTCACTTACTTTTTCTTTTGTCATAATAGATAGTTTACATTCTTCTAATTCGATTGAATATATATTAACAGAATTAATATTAAATATTTCAAGAGCTTTTTTCATGATTTCTTTATTATTCATAATACCATATCCAACTAAAGAAATTCTAGAAATATTAGTAAAAGAAGAACTGTAAATAGACAATTCATTTTCTAATAACTCTTGGAATTTACCTAAGTCAGATGTTTTAATAGTAAAGCTTACGTAAAAGCTGCTAACGCTATTATTTACTATATTCATTGGTGTAATATCATTTTCTAATAATATAAAATACAATTTATTTAACATGTCAGCATTATAACTATCGTGCTTTAATGTAATTAAAAATAAGTTATCATTTTTAACTAAGCTTTTTACAGCACTTTCTTCAATTTTATTATTAATTTGTGTACCTATATTATTATTAAATGTTGAGCCTGTTTCAATTAAGACATTATATTTTTGTGCAACTTCTACACAGCGATTATGAAGCACTTTTGCACCTTCATTAGATAAATCAAGCATTTCTGTATAAGATAATTCAGTAATTTTCTTTGCATCAGTAATTTTATTTGGGTCTGTTGAATATACACCGTCTACATCAGAAAATATATAGCAGTGGTCAGCTTTTATCGCTGCAGCAATTGCTACAGCTGTTGTGTCTGAGCCACCTCTTCCTAATGTGGTTATATCTTTTTTATTACTAATCCCCTGAAATCCTGCAACTAAAACAATTTTTCCATCGTCTAGCTCTTTTTGCATTCTTTCAGTGTTGATATATTCTATTTTTGCCTCTTGATTAGCCTCTGAAGTATAAATTCCAGCTTGCCAGCCTGTTAACGAAACAGCTGGATATCCTAATCTGTTAAGTAATATTGCAAGTTTTGAAACAGAGATTTGCTCTCCTGTACTAAGCAACATATCCATTTCTCTTTTGTCAGGCTCGTATGATAATTCTTTTGCTTCTTTAATTAAGTTATCGGTTGTTTTTCCCTGTGCAGATGCCACAACAATAACCTTATTTTTTTTGTTGTAAAAATCAATAATTTTATTTGCTACAATATTTAACTTTATATTGTCAGCAACTGAACTTCCTCCAAATTTTAAGACTATAGTTTCCATTATAAACCAGTCCTTTATAAAAATGTCTAAAGCTCAAATATATTTATATTTCGCCTTATTATATTTTATTTATTTAAAAGAATTATAGTGACATAATCTTTTAAATCTTATACTAAACTCCTTAAATAACTATCTATGAATCCATCCAAATCTCCATCCATTACAGCTTGAACATTTCCAACTTCATAGCTTGTTCTGTGGTCTTTAACTAGTGTGTAAGGGCAAAACACATAAGAGCGAATTTGACTTCCCCATGCGATATCCATTTGCACACCTTTTAATTCATCAATAGTTTCTTTATGCTCTTGCTCTTTTAGATGTAAAAGTTTAGATTTAAGCATCTTCATTGCTGTTTCTCTATTTTGAATTTGTGACCTTTCTGTTTGACATGCAACAACAATATTTGTTGGAATGTGTGTAATTCTAACTGCAGATGAAGTTTTGTTTACATGCTGACCTCCTGCACCAGAAGCCCTATATGTATCTATTTTTAAATCATCTGGATTAATATCTATCTCAATATCATCTGTAATTTCAGGTAACACTTCAACAGATGCAAATGATGTATGTCGCCTTCCTCCTGCATCAAAAGGAGAGATTCTAACAAGCCTGTGAACTCCCTGCTCCCCTTTTAAATATCCATATGCATATGGACCTGAAACTAAAAATGTTACACTTTTTATTCCAGCTTCATCTCCAGCTAGGTAATCCAACTCTTCTACTTTATAATTTTTGCTTGCAGCCCATCTAGTGTACATTCTATAAAGCATTTCTACCCAATCTTGTGCCTCTGTTCCGCCAGCACCTGGATGAAGAGTTATAATTGCATTGTTAAAATCATACTTACCAGAAAGCAATGTGGAAATTTCTAATTTATCTATATCTTTTTCTAGTTTTTTTATTCCACTTTGCAACTCTTTTTCTATTTCTTCATCGCTTTCTTGTTTTAGTAAGTCTGCTATTTCTATTAGATTAGATGTTTCATTTTTAATCGCTCTAAATTGCTCCACTTTATTTTTTATTTCATTTATTCGTTTTAAAACTTTAGAGCTATTTTGAGCATCTTCCCAAAAGTTGTTTTCTGTTGTTTGTTTTTCTAAGTCAGATAATTCCTTTTCTAAATTAGAAATGTCAAAGTGAATCACCTATCTTATTTAATTTACTATTCAGCTCGTCTAATTTGCTACTTACTTCTTGTAAATCTATCAAAACATCACATCCTTTTTGAATATATTATTTACTCCATTAAACTCCTGTGACAGGTTAAATCCTGTCACCGAGTTACACTTAAGCATTCTTTCCACAGCAGTTCTTATACTTTTTACCCGAACCGCATGGACAAGGGTCATTTCTTCCAACTTTTGGCTCTGTATTTACAATAGGTGTATGTGATTTTTCTTGATTAGGTGTATTACCTTTTAAAGAAACATTAGTTCCTTCTAAACCTTCTCCAGTAATTTTTATTGATTCCTGTCTTGAAGGTGCTCCTTCCCTCTTTCTTGCATTCATAAGTATTTTTACAACATTTAGTTGAATGTCAGCTACCATTTGGTCAAACATATCAAATCCTTCAATTCTGTATTGAACTACTGGATCTTTTTGACCATATGCGCGAAGACCAATTCCATCTTTTAACTCATCCATTGCATCTATGTGGTCCATCCATCTTTCATCAACTATTTTAAGCATTACAACTCTTTCTAATTCTCTTAATGTCTTCTCGCCAAAGTCTTTTTCTTTATCTTCATACTTGTTATGTGCTTTTTCTTCTATTTCTTCAATAACTTTGTTGATATCAACTTTTGTATCATTTAATGAAGATATATCAGTAATTCCGAATGTTGTAGAAATATCTTGCATTAAACCTTCTTTATTGATTCCATCTTCAGTAACATAAGCATTTACTGTTTCTGTAGCCACATTATTCATCATTTTTAGGATGTTGTCTTTTAAGTTTTCACCATCTAGTACTTCTCTTCTTTGTTTATATATAACTTCTCTTTGTGTATTCATTACATCGTCATATTGAAGTACATTCTTTCTAATAGTAAAGTTACGTCCTTCAACTTTCTTTTGGGCACTTTCAACTGCTTTTGAAATCATTTTTGCTTGAATTGGCATATCTTCATCTGCACCTAATGTGTTGTACAAGCTTGTAATCATGTCTCCGCCAAAAATTTTCATCAAGTCATCATCAAGTGCAATATAAAATCTAGATTCTCCTGGGTCACCTTGACGTCCACTACGTCCTCTTAACTGATTATCAATTCTTCTTGATTCATGTCTTTCTGTACCAATTATCTTTAATCCACCAGCTGCAAGGACTTTTTCTTTTTCTTCTTTAATCTCTTTGTCAAACTTTTCTTCGAGCTCTTTGTATTTCTTTCTTGCATTTAAAATCTCTTCATCATCAGTTTCATTAAATGCAGTAGATTGCTCTATTTGCTTTGGAGTAAATCTTAATCTCTTCATTTCTTGTTTTGCTAAGAATTCACTATTTCCTCCTAGCATAATATCGGTACCACGTCCTGCCATGTTTGTAGCAATTGTAACAGCACCATATTTACCTGCTTGAGCTACTATGGCAGCTTCTTTTTCATGAGATTTAGCATTTAATACCTCGTGCTTAATTCCTTCTTTTACAAGTAATTTACTTAATTTTTCAGATTTTTCAATTGATACAGTACCAACTAGAACTGGTTGACCTTTTTCATGACTTTCTTTTATATCGTTAATAACTGCTCTAAATTTAGCATTTTCATTTTTATATATTATGTCATGATGATCTACTCTAACCATTGGCTTATTTGTTGGGATTTCTACAACATCTAATTTATAGATTTCCTCGAATTCATCTTCTTCTGTCATAGCAGTACCAGTCATACCAGATAATTTATTATACATTCTAAAATAGTTCTGGAATGTAATTGTAGCTAAAGTCTTAGACTCATCTGCTATTTTCACATGCTCTTTAGCTTCAATTGCTTGATGTAAACCATTATTATATCTTCTTCCATACATAATACGACCTGTAAATTCATCAACAATTAAAACTTCTCCATCTTTTACAATGTAGTCAATATCCTTTTTCATAATTCCATGAGCACGTAATGCTTGATTTACATTATGTACCAATTCAGAATTCTCTATGTCATTAAAGTTTTCTAGTCCAAACTCTTGCTCAGCCTTTTTGATACCCTTTTGTGTAAGTGATGCAGATTTTGCTTTTAAATCCACTATATAGTCGTATTTTTCATTGTCTTCTGCTTGCTCAAAATCTTTTACATCTTCCTCAACAATTACTTTAGGAGTTAACTTTCTTACAAAATTATCAGCTTTCTTGTATAAATCTGAAGATTGGGCTCCTCTACCAGAGATAATAAGTGGTGTACGAGCCTCATCAATTAAAATACTATCTATCTCATCCACGATTGCATAATTTAGCTCTCTCTGAACTAATTGGTCCTTATATATAACCATGTTATCTCTTAGATAATCGAATCCAAACTCGTTATTTGTTCCATATGTTACATCACATGCATACGCTTTTTTCTTGTCTTGTGGAGTCATTCCTGCAATAGCTAGACCTACAGTTAATCCCAAGAATTTATATACTTTTCCCATCCATTCACTATCTCTTTTTGCTAGGTAATCGTTAACTGTAATTACATGAACACCTTTTCCTGTTAAAGCATTTAAATATACAGGTAATGTTGCAACTAAAGTTTTACCCTCACCAGTTTTCATTTCAGCAATTCTACCTTGGTGAAGAATAATTCCACCAATTAATTGCACATCAAAATGTCTCATTCCCAATACTCTTTTTGCAGCTTCTCTAACTACTGCAAATGCTTCTGGCAATAAGTCATCTAACGTCTCACCTTTCTCTAGTCTTCCTTTAAATTCTTCAGTCTTTCCTCTTAGCTCTTTGTCTGATAATTTTTGCATATCAGGCTCTAGCTCGTTAATTTTCTTTACTAATGGTTGAACTCTTTTTACTTCCTTTTCACTATATGTTTTAAATAATCCCATTATATTTCTTCCTTCCTAATGTGTTATTTTATTTTAATTAAAATTTTACCATGTTACTATATCACTTTTTGGAAAAATTCGCAACCTATTTTGATGGATTTATCTTATATTTCAGTATCATTAAGAATTTTATTTATTTTTGTAGTTAAATTAATAACAAAATTTATAATACTATAGTAAACCCATAAGGTATTCATGTTATTTGATTCTCTCAATATATTGGGCTCGAACATGGCACCAGTATCAAATCTCACATAAATATGATTACTTTTAATAATTATTTCAAATTTTATTTTGTAATCAATATAGAAATTGACTAACTCTTCCATAACATCATGTGTTAAAATTTCCATAGCTAAAATATTAGAATTTGTATAAACATCAAAATATTTTTCGAACTCATTACTATCCATTTCAACTCTGTTTGACGCTTTTAAGAGTTTACTATTTTTATTGATTCTTACTTCTTCATCCAAATATTTATTGATTTCTGTTTCTGAAAATATACCTTCATAAACCACATTTTTAAACTCGCCTTTTTTAGTTACATTTTGCAGTGCAAAATTGCAGATTGCAAGTTTTTCACTATTTTTAATGTTTCCATAAATATAATCATCTGAAACAAAATTATTAAATTCTTTGTCTAAGAAACCAGCTTGCAGATAACTACTCATTAAGCTTTTTTCACTAGACTGGTTGTATGTTAGTCCTGAATTTGTTTCTACGAAATTCTTAATAACTTTTGATTTATAATTTTCCAAATAAAGATTATTATATTTTTTATATTTATATACATAATAGAAAGCAGCAGGAATGAATAATATACCTAGTAAATAATATCCAGCTTTTGAATGTATGTCAAACTTTATTTTTAAAACAAGGAAAACTGCAAAAGCAATTGCAAATAAAACAAGACAAATAATAATAGACTTAAGCAATGTTTTCCTATTCTGCTCTAACTCTTTTGCATATGTTTCAACTATGTAATTGTATGTGTCTATAAACTTATCGCTCATTTTGGACTGCCTTATTTTACTATGCATGTGCCTAATATGCGGCGTAGATATTCCAAATGATGTTGTAAAAGCTTGTACAACATAAAGAACTAAACCTATAATTACAGCTCCTATTATAATATATGGCCAAATACCACTAGAATTTACGATTAAATATGCTATTAGGAATACTCCGAATTATTAATAAAATCGTAATAATGCACCATTTAATAAAACTCTTAAACATAGTTATTTCTCCTCTTTTTGATAAAAGTCTTGACTTTTAAATTTAAAAATGCTAGCAAGCATATTGTTTGGAAAAATATTTATTAAATTATTGTATTTTTCCACTTCATTGTTATAAATTCTTCTAGCAGCTTGTATTTGATTCTCCATTTTTGTTAGATTTTTTTGCAAATTTAAAAATTGCTCATTTGCTTTTAATTCTGGATAATTTTCTAATGTTAGCACAACATTATTTACTTCGTTATCAAGTTGTGCTCCTTTAGATAACTCTTTTTCCCTCATAAACTCTGCTCTTAATTCAGTTATTTTTGTAAATAAACCTTCTTCATATTTTGAATATTCTTTTACACATTCTACCAAATTAGGAATTAAATCAAATCTTTGTGTTAAATATACTTCTATTGAAGATTTCGCATGCTTTACAGTATTTAAATGTTTTATGATTTTATTATAAATTATTAATGTGTAAATTAAAATAAAAATTAAAATTAATACTATTATATAAACCATTTTTCATTCCCCTTTTAACAAAATTTATTTATTATTAATATTTTACAATAGTAGATTTTATAAATCAATATAAAATAAAAATCTTATCATATATAGTAGTTTAAATCCGCATATTTTTTTAATTGAAACATACACATATATTAATAATTTATAAAGAGGGTTTTGTCTATGTTTGTTTTTAATTTTAAAATTAATGGAAATAAAACTGCAAAGATTTTGCTAGGAATACTATGTATCATTATTTTAATACTTACGGCTTTTATTTGTTATAGAGTAATTTTCAATAATTTTTTCAAAACAAATGATACATATTTAGAAAATGCTACATTTGAGTTAACCACACAAAACTATACCAATGTGCTTCAAGAAGTGCATAATGATATTGATACTTATGTTGGTCAAAAGGTTAAGTTTACTGGGTATGTTTATAGACTTTATGACTTTACTAATGAGCAATTTGTTTTAGCAAGAGATATGATAGTTTCTTCTGATTTTCAAACTGTTGTAGTCGGTTTCTTATGTCACTCTGAAATTGCAAGTAACTTTGAATCAGGACGCTGGGTAGAAATTGAAGGGACTATCACAAAGGGATATTATTATGGTGATATACCAGTTATTGAGATAGAAAAAATAAATCAAGTAGAAGAGCCAACAGATGAGTATGTATATCCTCCAGATGATAGCTTTGTGACTACTTCTACAGTTTTGTAAAACATGCGCAAAAGGGTTGTGCCCCCAATTGCGCATATATTTAAATTTCTTCTTGTTTCAATACCTCTATAAGATTTTCTGAAAAAATTTTCTTTTTTAAATATATTGTAGAAATAAAAGTTACAATAACAATCCCCACAATACTAATTACTATAGAAAGCCATGGAATTTCAAAGCTATACCAGTTATAGTCAATGCTGGTTAGGTACACCATATATGAAACTGATAGGCCTATCACAATACCAAGTGCGAGGGCAAGTACTCCACATATTGCATTTTCTATTAACAGCATTTTATTAATTTGTTTCTTCTCCATACCAATAGTAATTAAGCTTACTACTTCCCTCTTTCTAATATCCAAATTAGTATTTATTGCATTATACATGTTGAATATTCCAACTAAAGTAATTATTCCAATAAAAGTATAAATAAATACGTTTCTCAACAAATTAGTATTATCTATATCTTCTTGAGAAATCTCTTGATGTCCTTGTATGCTGTTATGATTATCTTCATTGTTGATATTAATTTCATCATAATCATTTAAATCGTATTTTTCCTTCAACAATTCAATGAAGTTATTGGCAGCATCAATATTATTCACTTTTAGTGATATATATTCATATTTAATTTCATTTTGATCGTCTATTGCCAAATCACCATATAGCTGTTTTTCTATATTCTTGACCGTCTCTTCTGTACCAACTATAAGAGGTCCATTTTCTACATAGCTTAAATTTTGAGGAATTTTATTTGTTATTTTCTTTATTTTGAGTTTTGCATTATCTTCTTCCAATTTCTCTGTATATGTGAAACCTGGCATTCCATTTCTTATTGTTATTTCGTCTCCCTCGTTATAATTAGTTAAGCGAATCCCATCATAATATTTTGTTCTCTCATGGATATAATCAACTAAAATGCACTCATTTTCTTCTAATCCGTCTACTCCAATTTGGTTTAGATACTGGTTATAAGCATCTTCATTTAAAACTAATAAAGGTATCCAAATAACATATATATCTGAGATATCATTATAAGAAATTTCATCTGAAGCAAAAATCAAATCAAAATGTACTAAAATATTATTGCTTTCTCTATACAATTGTTGGCTAAATTCTTTCTCTTCGTCACTTATATTATTAACATTTACAAGCATTGCATATTGGCCTCTACTATTAGAAATAACCTTTTCTGCAATATTAGCTTCCTGCACATCGTCTATAATCTGCTCCGTTAAATTTTCATGTTTGTTTGCTTCATATTGAAGACCTATTGTATAATTATAATCTGTTAGGCTGTCTTCTGATGCTATATTTACAATATAATAATTACTTACTATAATTAATACAATACTAATTATTAAAGACATAATGATTGCAAAATATCTTGTTTTATATCTTTCTATATTTTTTATTGCTAAAGTAAATTCTACATTTTTAATGCTTTTTGTTTTCTTTCTAACCTTCTTGATTTTTACTTTTTCTTTGTTCTGTTTTATCAGACTTATTGCTTGTAGCCATGATACTTTTCTTATCGGAATCATGGATGATATGTACACAGTTAGCACTACAATAAGTATTGATACAAAAATTGTACTCATTGGAATTGCAAAAGTAAACTCCTCACCAGATTGGAAAACACTTAATATAGAGCTATAAGATGATGCAATCTCTGGAAGGAAATGATTTAGTATAGTTATTATTAGAAAATCAATTCCTATCCCAATTAGAATTCCTAGAGGTATCGTTATCAACAAAATAATAAGCAATTCTACGCGTACACTTCTTCTCATTTGCTTTGAAGTCGAACCAATAGATTTTAAAATTCCAAAATATTTCTTTCTCTCAATAACACTAATATTGATAATAGAATAAATAAAAATTATTAAGCATATAACAATTATCCCAATAAAAACTCCTTCAACTGTATAGATGCTCTTTTGAAAATCTGATGTATAATCCAAAACATTTTCATATTCTAATAATGTTTTATTATATTGGACCATATCATTTAATGCTGAGCCATGTTCATTTCTGTATGAGCCTAATTGATAATAAATGTCATAATAATCACTATATATTTCATTTACATTGTTACTAAGCACAGTAATATTAACTTTGTTATCTGGCTCTAGTTCATCTCTATCTAAAAATGTTATTGCTTGATTTGACTCAAACAAATTATTATATGGATACATGATGCCTACTACTGTATATTCTTTTCTTTCACCATTTTCTAATGTTTGAACTAAAGTATCCCCTACCTTATCAAAATTATTATTGGAATTAATAATTACTTCATTTGAATTTTCTGGCATTTTCCCATAAAACAAATTTTTCTCTACTAAATTTTTCATTGCATTTTCATCACAGCCAATAATAGAAGGAAAAAAATAATAGGCATCTGTATGATTTATGTTTTCGTAATTTCCGAGATTATACATAACAGAGATTTCTTTTACATTGCTATGATTTTCTATTGTACATGCTTCATCATAAGTTATATTACGAAACCCAACTTCCCAATTTCCTTCATTTCTCACTTGAGTAATTCTATACTCCCTGTAACTAGAAATTAATAACAATACAGTTGTTATTAAAATAGTAGAAATCAAAATGCATATACCAATAATTAAGGCTCTTTTTTTATTGTTTTTTAAATAATTCAAAGCCAGCTTCCATGTTACTCCCATTAATTACACTCCCCTATTTTAAACAATTTTTCCATCCTGTAATTTAATAATTCTATCTGCTTGTAACGCAATTTCTTCATCATGAGTTACAAGCAATATAGTTTGCTTATAGGTTTTATTGTAATATTTAAAAATTTCTACAATCTCTTTTGAAGCCTTGCTATCCAAATTTCCTGTCGGCTCATCTGCCAAGAGAATACTTGGGTTATTAATTAGGGCTCTTCCAATGGAAACACGTTGCTGCTCTCCACCAGAAAGCTCAGAAGGCATAGCATTTCTTCGTTTCTCTAAATTTAATAATTGAATTAACTCTTCAAGTTTTTCTTTATCAACTTTCTTTCCATCTAATAGTACAGGCAAAGTGATGTTATCCTCTGCATTAAGCGTAGGTATTAAGTTATAAAATTGATATACAATACCAATATTTTGTCTTCTAAATATTGTCATTTTATCAGACCTTAAGGAAGAAATATCTGCTCCGTTTATAAGTACCTTTCCACTCGTAGGCTTATCTATGCCTCCTATAATATGTAGTAAAGTGGACTTCCCACTACCACTTGGTCCAATGATTGCAACAAATTCTCCTTGATTTATGGCTAGTGAAACATCATCTAAAGCATATAGTTTTTTATCTCCATTTGCATATTCTTTTTTTACATTCTCTATTTTTAAAATTTCCATGCCTCTCTCCTTAAATTAGAATTTACGTTTAATATCAAAACCATTATATCGTATTTATAACTCTGATTCAAGCATTTTGCCAAATATAAACAGACGTATCTTTTTTTCTACAGATACGCCTGTCAACAATCTATGCTTCATCTTTCTAAAATCGACTTAACTACTCCCCTATCAATTAATGTCCCATAAATATTTTTTAAGATTATCAAAATAATAGGTCCTAATAAGAGTCCCCAGACTCCCATGAATTGAAATCCAGTATACATTGCAATTAATGTAAAAATTGGATGTATTCCTATTTGTCCACTTACTATTCGTGGCTCTACCAACTGCCTTACTATACTCATAACGCACCATAAAGCAAATATTCCTATTGCTAATTTCATATCGCCAGAAAATGCCAAAATTCCTGCCCATGGAATCATAACTGTGCCTGAGCCAAAGATAGGTAAAGCATCTACAAATGCTATTCCGAATTGCAATAATTAAAGGAAATTGTACATTCCATCCTATAAAGTAAAAAATATACAATCCTATTAATGAAATCACAAAAGAGATAAGAACTAAAATAAGCTCTGCTTTTAAATATCCGCCAAGAGATTTTATTAATGCTTTTAAATGTACCCCTATTCGTTTTACCCAAGTTTCTGGTAAATGATGCTCAAGTTGGTCTATCATATATATTTTATCTACACACATAAAATATAGTGCAATTAATGTAATACCACAGTAAACTCCTAATGTAGGGACCGATGTAATGAAATCGATTACTTTTGTTAAAGCCCCCTTCGCCCAATCTGTTATAGTCTCTATAAATTCCAGCCCAGAATTTTGAATAATGCTCATAACATCCTCAGGAATATTAAATCTACTTAAATCTATACTAGACACTATTTTTTGAAAAAAATTATAACCAGTATCTATATATGAATTCAAGTTTGTAAGCAAATTACTAGCCTCTGTTATAAGGGTAGTTACAGCCCAAACCAAAATTCCACATATTATTGCTATTGCTAAAATAAATACAATAATGGAGCTTGCTTTTCTAGTAAGTTTAGTTTTTTTCATTATAAATCTAATTATTGGCTCTAGCATTAGTGAGATTATAAATGCTACTAAAAAAGGCATAAAAAATACAGCCAATTTAAAAAACAAATATACTGCTACTATACTTAGAGCTAAAATAACTATATTTTTAATTACTTTATTCCAATAATTCATATCTATAACCATATGTAACAATCACCTTTTTTTAACTTGTCCTTAAAATTATTGTATGCATAAAAGAAATTTTTATGCATACAACAATTTTAGAAAGCTTTTATTCAGCATTCTTTTTATCGCAACCACAAATGTCTTCTAGTGTTGCATATACTCCATTATTTTCAACATCCTTATTTTTAGCTAAATCTCCTAATGTCAAAATTCCAACCACTTTATTATTTTCCATAACAGGAATTCTTCTTATCTGATTATTTCCCATTACTTTTTCTGCATCACATACATCTGTCTCTGGAGAGCAACAAGTTACATTACATGTCATGATATCACTTACTGGAGTATTTTTTATTTCTTTTCCACAACCTACTGTTCTTAATAAAATATCTCTATCAGTAACAAGACCTACTACCTTTTTAGAGTCATCGCAAACTGGAATACATCCTATATGATTTTCGCACATTAGTCTTGCACATTCCTCTGTATCACAATCTGGTTTTACAAACACCACTTCTTTACACATACAATCTTTAACTTTCATTACAAACCTCCCAAACTAATTATTTATAATTTTGCATATTGTAGCTCCACGTGGCAGACATATTTTTTATTTGAATACATGAAAAATACAAAATATGTCTGCCAGCAAGATGGAGCGGCTTTTAAATACAAAATTTCATTATTTATTATTTGCAAAAAAAATAAAGATATGCAATTTAAAATTACATATCTATGAAAAAGTTTCCATTTTTAAAAATTTTTATTTATATCCCATTGATTAGCTGGTAAGTCTCTTGGCTGAATTGGTGGGCGTGGATTTGGACCAGGTCCTCCAGGATATAGTGGACGAGGTGGCCTTGGTGGGCGTGGTCTAGGTGGTCGAATATCTCTACCTAACAATCGATTTAATATTAAAATTCTAATTAAATCTCTCAAAGTATTATTTCTTCTAAATTGTCTGTTTTCTCTATTTTCGTTATTGCTAATAACACTACTTTCCTCTGCCCTATTTTGTGCTTTTTCATTTCTATTATCACGTACTCTTTTTGAAGTAGAAGACGTTGCAGCTGTCGTCGTTGTTGATTTTATTTTAGGTGTACTTATATTATTTCCGGTAGTACTTTCTTTTGGCAAATTTACTCTTACATTAATCACATCGTTTTCTACTAAGTTAGGGTCACTTTCTATATTCAAGTATATTTCATCCGTCATTTTTTCAATCAATTCTCTATTAATTGGCTTAGTATTAGCTTCACAAATTTTACATACCATAGGGTTAAGTATTTTGTATATTTCTGGATATAAATCCATTATTTCTTCACTATATCTTGGCGTTTGAATTGTGTAGTCTGTAGGCATACAGCTATTACAGCTTTCGTATGTATCCATATAATTCTGTCTAGTTGGATAGCCTAATATACTTCTCATATAATCTTCATAATTTTGATAATACATATTACCTTTCATTCCTTTCTTAGACATTGTTTTATGGTTAAAAACTAGCCTATATAAACTTTATAATATAATATGTATTATTTTAAATTATGTGCGTTATTTTAAGTTATTAACTATTTCTTTAAACTTCTTGCCTCTCTCAGCAAAATTTTTGAACATGTCGAAACTTGCACTTGCAGGCGAAAACAAAACTATTTCTCCCTCTTTAGCAATATTTTGCGCTCTTTGAACTGCCTGCTCTAAAGTTGTACATTTATATACTGGAAATACAATATCAGTTCCAGCTGTAGCTTTTAATATTACATCTGCAATTTTTGTAGCAGTTCTTCCAAGTAAAACTACTTTAGAAACTTTCTCTAATATTGGTTTTGCAAGTGGTGTATAATCTAAGTTCTTATCATATCCTCCTGCTATTAATACTATTTTTTCATCAAATGAATTTAAACCTGCAATTGTTCTTGAAGGACTTGTTCCAATAGAATCATTATACCATTTTACTCCATTCAATTCTCTTACAAATTCTAATCTATGCTCTACACCCTTGAATTCTTTTATTGCTTCTATCTGAGTTTTAGTATCAACCAAATCAGAGGTTGCCGCTATTGCAGCACAGATATTTTCAAAATTATGTACGCCTCTTAAATGAATCTCTTTTGTATCAAGAATATGTTTTCTAACTCCATCTTCACATTCTTTTATTATTCCATCATCATATATTACACCGTCTGCAAGTTTTGATTTACTACTAAAGAATACAACCTTTCCCTCTGCATCTTTTGCAAATTCTCTTGTAATATCATTATCATAATTTAATACTACTTTTCCGCTTTTATCTTGGTAAGCAAAAATACTCTTTTTTGCTTCAATATATTCCTCATAAGAGCTATGCTTATCCAAATGATTTGGTGAAACATTAGTAATGACAGAAATTTCTGGGCTAACTTCCATATCCATTAACTGAAAACTGCTAAGCTCTAATATTACAATGTCATCTTCTTTAAAGTCTTTAACCTTTGTAAATAGTGGTACTCCTATATTTCCACCCAAATGACAATTATATCCTGCTTTTTTCAATATTTCATATATTAATGTTGTAGTTGTTGTTTTTCCATCACTTCCAGTTACCCCTATTACTTTACAAGGACAAGTATTCATTAACATTTCAATTTCTGAAGTTACAATAGCTCCTCTCTTCTGCTCCGACTTTAGTTGCAAAGTTGTTGGCAAGCAACTTGGCGACCTAAAAATAATATTAAATCCTCTTAAAAAATGTAAAGCATTTGAGCCAGTTACTAAATCAAAACCATAATCATTAATTTTTTTAATAATATCTTTGTCAAGTAATGCTTTATCTATCTCATCAAAAACTGTTACCCTTGCTCCTAAATCATGAAAATAATCTATTAACGGAATATTGCTTACACCTATTCCTATTATTGCTACACGTTTTCCTTTTATGTTGCTCTCAAAAGCTTTTAATTTTAAGTTTTCCATTTTTGAACTTCCTTTCTTAAATTTCTAGATTTTTAACAAATATTATAGTTGTTTTCTAAAATATTTATATTAAAAAATACTATTTACAATTTAATATGCTTTAAGACTTCATTTGTTGACTCTTTAACATCCTTGCAGTTCGTCACATCTATCTCAATTGTATTATCATATATTTTATAATATCCAGAAGACTCTTGTAATTTGTCTCTTGCAATTATATTTTCCTTAACATCTTCATAAGAGTTAGCGTCCTTGTATTGAATTAGTTTTCTTCTTACTCTTTCTTCAAGCGAAGCTTTAATAAAAAAATGATAATCTAAATTTGGATAAATTTTCATCAAATCTCTTCCAGAAACAATAACATTATATTGTTGTTTATATGCATCAATTAAATTTCTAGAGAAGATATACAAATGTGCATTATCCGCATTTGCTCCAGCTATAGATACTGCTAAAGACGCTTTTTCAGATTGCAAGTCTTCTTCGTCGATTTTTTTGTTATCTACATACACAACACTTTCTTGATTTTCAATTTTCAATTCGACTTTTAATTTGTCCATTAAATCTTTAATATCAATATTTTGAATATTATCTTTCAAATTATTTATATCAATATTTTTATTTTGCATTAAAGCATATACTATTCCTCTATATAAATTGCCACCATGCAAAATAATACTGTCTGGTATAATTTTAACAAGCTCCTTACATATAGAAGTCTTACCACTACCGACTAATCCTTCTATTCCAATTACTTTATTTGCCATAATTTTACCTCTTTTCACTTTTTCATTTTTAAATTATATCATAAATGGCAAAAATTACAATATGTTTTCTTTTCAAAAATTTTTAGTATAAAAAAATAATTTCTTGTACATAATTGTAATAAGATTGGAGGTGCTTCAATATGTCAGAAAATAATTCAAAAAAGAATAATAAAAAGAATAATGGAAAAAATAATGAGAACAATAACAAAAATAATAATCAATAGGTAAAATTCTTATACAAGCTGGACTGGTTACTAGACAATGGTGTAAATCATTTAAAGTCCGCGCAGGGATGTTCTAATTTAAAAAAATTGAGCGGAGCAGGGAGCTCCGTCGGGACGAAGCGAGATTTTTTTAATTAGAACTCCCGTTGCAGGACATATCTATCTTTAATACCATTGTCTAGTAACCAGTCCAGCTTGTTATTATTTTATCTTTCTAAATATCTCTTTAAAAATTTTCCTGTGTAGCTTCTTTCATTTTTTATAATTTGCTCTGGTGAGCCGACGGCAACTATTTCTCCTCCGCCGTCTCCACCTTCTGGTCCTAAATCTATAATATAGTCTGCTGTTTTTATTAAGTCTAAATTATGCTCTATAACTATTATACTATTGCCAGCATCTACTAATCTTTGCAAGATATCAATTAATCTATGAACATCTGCTATATGAAGTCCAGTAGTTGGTTCATCTAAAATATATAGAGTTTTTCCAGTAGCTTTTTTAGATAACTCTGTAGCAAGTTTAATACGTTGAGCTTCACCTCCGGAAAGCGTTGTGGAAGGTTGTCCAAGTTTAATATAGCCTAAACCAACATCATATAAAGTTTGAATTTTATTTTTTATTCTAGGCAAATTTTTAAAGAATTCTAGTGCTTCTTCTACTGTCATGTCAAGTACATCTGATATCGTCTTGCCTTTATACTTAACCTCTAAAGTTTCTTTATTATATCTTTTACCTTTACAAACTTCGCAAGGCACATAAATATCTGGTAAAAAGTGCATTTCTATTTTTATAATTCCATCTCCATTACAAGCTTCACATCTTCCACCTGTAACATTAAAGCTAAATCTTCCCTTGTCATATCCTCTCATTTTAGCTTCATTTGTGCCTGCAAACAAATCACGTATGAAGTCAAATACACCTGTATATGTTGCTGGGTTTGAGCGTGGAGTTCTTCCAATTGGAGATTGGTCAATGTTTATTATTTTATCAATATTTTCTAGTCCTTTTACTTCTTTACATTTTCCTGGCTTTTCATTAGAGCCATTTAAATCTCTTGCAATTGTTTTATACAATATTTCATTTACTAAAGTACTTTTACCGGAGCCAGAAACACCAGTAACACAAATGAATTGTCCTAGTGGAAATTTAACATTGATATTTTTTAGGTTATGCTCTGTAGCCCCTTTTACTTCTATAGATTTTCCATTAGATTTTCTACGTTTTTTAGGAACTAATATTTGCTTTCTACCACTTAAATATTGTCCTGTGACAGAATCTGGTACGAGCTTTACCTCTTCTGCTGTGCCCTGTGCCATAACTCTACCACCATGTACACCAGCACCGGGGCCAATGTCTATAATTTGGTCTGCTGCATACATAGTGTCTTCGTCATGCTCTACCACTAGAACAGTATTTCCTAAATCTCTTAAATGTTTTAATGTTGCTAATAATTTATCATTATCTCTTTGATGTAGACCTATACTTGGCTCATCTAATATGTATAAAACCCCTGTAAGTCCTGAGCCTATTTGAGTAGCAAGCCTTATACGTTGTGCTTCTCCTCCTGATAATGTCCCTGCGCTTCTTGAAAGTGTTAGGTACTCAAGTCCAACATCAATTAAAAATTGTAATCTTTTATTAAGCTCTTTAAAGATTTGGTCTGCTATCATTCTATCTTTTGTATTTAATTCCAAAGAGTTTAGATAATCTTTAATCTTATTTATTGGCATATCTGTAAGTTCATTTATATTTTTATCTCCAACTTTTACAGATAAGCTTTCTTTTTTTAGTCTTGCGCCATGGCATTCTGGACATGGAGATTCGCTCATATACATCTCATAGAAAGTGCGCATTCCCTGCGATTTTGTCTCATTATGGCGTCTCTCTAGTGTTGGAATTACTCCCTCAAAAGGAGCAGTAAATCTTCTTGTTCCTGCAGCTGAAGTATATTCAAAATATATTTCTTCATCACCAGTACCATATAAAATTTTCTCTAAAAAGTCGCGTGGAAGCTTTTTGATAGGTACACCTTT
>CAJFHE010000016.1:0-21970 GCA_904378095.1 uncultured Clostridia bacterium
TTGGAGCGGGTAGCGAGAATCGAACTCGCGCGATCAGGTCGGAAGCATGACATTCTACCACTAAATTATACCCGCATTAATATAGTATTAGTATAGCATTTTTATTCGTAAAGTAAAATCTTGTTTTTTTCCTCCGTCCAAAAAAACAAGATTTTTTGGAAGATTAGTATCAATTTAAAAACAACCTCAGCTTTAATTTTGCTGAGGTCTTATAACTTTGGAGCAGGTAGCGGGAATCGAACCCGCATAGCCAGCTTGGAAGGCTGGAATTCTACCATTGAACTACACCTGCAATTCTTTTTGCGGAACAATTAATATTATAAACTTTTTATATTCCTTTGTCAATACTTTTTTTAAAATTTTTTATTAGACGTGAAAAACTTTTTTCCTATTCAGAAATAAAGATTTTGCTTTACGAACGAATAATATAATGATATAATTATAAAGCAAGTGAATTGAGAGGAGGGAGTCCGAGAAAATTAACTCGGCAATATATGTTAAAAGAAAAATTATTAGAAGATTTAAAAAATAGTATGAAAGAAAAAAATGTAGTTCGTAAGAACGTTATTCAAATGGTAAGAGCAGCAATATTGCAAGTTGAAAAGGACAATCATGTTGAATTAGATGACAAACAAATAATTGATATAATTGCTAAAGAGTCTAAAAAAAGAAAAGACTCATTAGGAGATTATGAGAAGAGTGGAAGAGAAGATTTAATTAATGAAATAAAAGAAGAAATTGCAATTCTAGCCGAATATTTACCAAAACAATTATCTGTAGAAGAAGTGGAAACAATAGTAAAAGAAGTGATTTCAGAAGTAGGAGCAACTTCTATGAAAGACATGGGAAAAGTAATGAAAGCTGCTAAAGAAAAAATTGGTGCTGCATCAGACGGCAAAACAATTAACGAAGCAGTAAAAAAACTAATTAATTAATAAAAAATAAAAATGAATTATTTTGTTAATAAATAGTTCATTTTTTTAGTCTATAATGAGAAAAAATTGTGAAGAAAATTTATAGTAAAATTATTGACAAAAGGGGACTTTTATAATAAAACTATATGAGCAAAAAGGGAGTAGCTTATAAAACAACTAATCAACATCACGGCTATTTAGCATGGTTAGTTAACCTAGCATATATACTTGCACAAATTATATAGGTAAGCAAGACTTTTTAAAATCTATAATTTATCAAATTACCTGGACAAGGAGGTGTTTAAGTAATTTATGAATATATAAATTTTAAAAAGTTTTTTATTGCAATTTAACTGTATTAAATATTATGAAATGTACAATACTAACTTTAGAAAAGGAGAGGTTATTTTGGAAGAAAATTGGTTTAACAAAGATGTAAACAAAACTGCAGAAGAGCTAAATACGAATATAGATGAAGGACTAAGTACAGCTCAAGTTGAAGAAAAAAGACAAAAATATGGATATAATGAATTAAAAGCAAAAAAGAAGAAGAGTTTATTTGTAAAATTCTTAGAGCAGTTTAAGGATTTTATGATTATTGTTTTAATTATTGCAGCTATTGTATCAGGGATTGTTGGATACATGGAAGGAGAAGGAGTTACAGACTCAATTATAATTCTAATTGTTGTAATTGTTAATGCAATAATAGGAGTAGTTCAGGAGAGCAAGGCAGAGAAATCATTAGAGGCACTTCAAAAGCTTAGCTCACATGTGGCAAAAGTAGTGCGTAATGGAAAAGTAGAAGTTGTAGCTTCTAAAGAGCTTGTGCCAGGAGATGTGGTGGTACTAGACACTGGAGACTATGTTCCAGCAGACTTAAGAATTATAGAAAGTGCTAATTTGAAGTCACAAGAGTCTTCACTTACAGGAGAGTCAGTTCCAGTAGATAAAAATGCTGAAACAATAACAGATGAAAAGGTAGGCATTGGTGATAGAACAAATATGCTATTTTCTTCTTCTCTTATTACATATGGTAGAGGAAAAGGCATTGTTGTAGAAACTGGAATGAATACAGAGGTTGGAAAGATTGCAACAATTATAAATGATACAGAGGGAGCAGCAACACCTCTACAAATAAAACTTAACAAGCTAGGTAAAACACTTGGTATTGCAGCGTTAGCAATATGTATAGTAATATTTATTATAGGAATTGCTTATGGAAAAGATATAATTGATATGTTTATGACAGCAGTTAGCTTAGCTGTTGCAGCGATTCCAGAGGGATTGGCAGCTGTTTCTACAATAGTTTTAGCAATTGGTGTACAAAGAATGGTAAAGAAAAATGCCATTGTTAAGAAATTACCGGCAGTAGAAACACTGGGAAGTGCTACAGTTATTTGCTCTGATAAAACAGGTACTTTAACACAAAATAAAATGACTGTACAAAAGGTATTTGTTAATGGAAATGTTACAGACATTGATGAGGGTACTACTTCAGTAGATAGTAAAGAATTAGAAAAATTAATGAATGTAAGCATTTTATGTAATGATACTAAGATAGGAGAAAATAACCTACTTACAGGTGACCCTACGGAGACAGCTTTAGTAGATTTAGGATTTAAACTTAAATTAGATGTACAAGAAATTTTGAAAACACAAAGGGTAAAAGAAGTTCCATTTGATTCAGACAGAAAGCTTATGACTACAGTAAATAAAGTAGGAGATAAGTATATAGCACATACTAAAGGTGGAATTGACGAGCTTTTAGCAAGATGTAGTAGATATGAAATAAATGGAGAAATCAAAAATGATTTAGCAGATTACAAAAAAGAGATACAAAAGTACAATGTTGAAATGGCAAAAGATGCATTAAGAGTACTTGCAATGGCATACAAAGAGCTAGACCACGAGCCAACTGATGAAGAAATGAAAGACATAGAAAATGACTTGATTTTTGTTGGTATGGTTGGAATGATAGACCCTCCAAGAGAAGAAGTAAAGCATGCAGTAGAAAAATGTAAAACAGCAGGAATTAAGACCGTAATGATTACAGGTGACCACAAAATTACAGCAGTTGCAATTGCAAAATCATTAGGTATATTAGAGAATGAAGATGAAGCTATAACAGGCGCAGAGTTAGAAGAAATGTCACAAGAGGATTTAACTAAAAATATTCGTAAATATTCTGTTTATGCTAGAGTATCTCCAGAGCATAAGGTTCGTATTGTAAAAGCATGGCAAGCAAATGGAGAAATTGTTGCTATGACAGGCGATGGCGTAAATGATGCCCCAGCACTAAAAACAGCAGATATTGGTTGTGCAATGGGAATTGTTGGAACCGATGTTTCAAAAGAAGCAGCTGATGTTATTCTAACTGACGATAACTTTGCAACTATAGTATCTTCAGTAGAAGAAGGTAGACGTATATATGATAATATCTTAAAGGCAATACAATTCTTGCTTTCTAGCAATGTTGGTGAGATTGTAGCATTGTTTATTGCAATCCTAATTACACCATGGATAAGTAGCACATTTGGTATAGATGTTAATTTGATTGAAGTATTGCTTCCAATTCATATTTTGTGGATTAACTTAGTTACAGACTCATTACCTGCTTTAGCATTAGCAGTTGACCCAGCAGAAGATGATGTAATGAATAGAAAGCCAAAGAAACAAAAAGGTATATTTACCAAAGGAATGAGTTGGAGAGTAATATACCAAGGTGTAATGATAGGACTTCTTACTTTAGCAGCATTTATTATTGGCCTTGCTACACCAGATGAGCAATTACCAAGCATGGTTAGAATTGACAATAAAATTTATAGTGTAGAAGAGGTAGAAAACTTAGAAGAAGCTCTAGCAAATGGAGCAGAAATAGTAGAAAAACAAGAAGTAAAAGTTGAAATTGGTCAAACAATGGCATTTGTAGTACTTGCATTTTCAGAGCTTGTACATGTGTTTAATATTAGAAATAACAAGAAATCAATATTCAAAACACATCCATTTAACAACAAGGTATTGCTTGGCGCAATTGCAGCTTCAGCAGCATTAATGCTTATAATACTATTTATACCAGGCTTAAGACATTTGTTCAGCATACCAGTATTACCAATGGGAAATGTATTAGAAATAATAGGATTAGTGATTCTTCCATTAGTAATTGTAGAGATATTTAAGCTATTTAAGATTAACACTTCAAAAGACGAGGCTTAGAATTGAAACTTGCAAATAAATATTTTCTTAAAATAAAGCAATAGTTAACATACTAACTATTGCTTTATTAAAGTAAATTAAAATTGTAAAATTTAAAATAAATTCGTCAAATACCTCCTTTTTTCTAAATTTTATTTACAAAATTTTAACAATGTAATATAATTTGATTGTGAAAATAAAGGAGGATAATATGAATTATAAAAGATTAAAAAGAATAGCAATAATTTTATCTATTCTTCTTTTTATTATTGTTTTATCTATAATTTTTATATTTGTTAAAAGCTCAAATTTAAAAGTATCTGCGTACAACACTAATGAAAATAATCAAGCAGATATATCTAATAGTTCTAATACGGAAAGTGCAGAAAATTTCGGCAACATAGAAATTTCTAATGAGCTAATTGACCTTAAAGAGCTAGCAGAAAATTCAAAGAAGATACCAGACTATGACTTTTATTTTGAATTGCCAATAAATGGAACAACAGGATATGCATCAATAGAGTCAAATATCAGAGAGTCAGGCACTACTTCAGCAGAAGTGATTAAAAAAATAAGCCCAGGAGCAGCGTTTGAAATTCTAGAAGAAAAAAATAATTGGTTTAAAATAAACATAGATGGTACAACAGGTTGGATTAGCACAAAATATTGTATGGTCAATTTGCCAGATCTAATTCCTTCTATAATTTATGATGATACAAATGCTTACAGCTCTTTGTTCAAATCATCTGAAATAGATATCCCAAATATTACTGGAAAACAGTTGTATAACAATAAAACATATAATGAAAGGCTTTCTAAAGAAGAGTTTATGATGCCAGTTATTTATGCAATGGCTAAAAAAATCATGAAAGCTCAAGAATTAGCTTTAGAAGACGGCTATTCATTAAAAATATATGAAACCTATAGACCATATGAAGCACAAAAGGCTGTAGCAGATAATTTGAGGAATTTGATGAACTCAAATAAAACAGTGTATCAAGGCATCAATGGCGGAGGATGGAATGAAGGGTGGTTTATAGCGCAAGTACTATCTAATCATCAAAGAGGAATTGCAATGGATGTTAGCTTAGTTAAAGTAAATGAATATGAAGTAAAAGAAACTGGAAACTATAAATACATGTCAATTACAGATTATACAGAAGAAGCTATGCCAACACAAATGCATGAGTTAAGCAATAAAGCTATTAGCATGAGATATGCGGTAGATAGCAATTCAAAAACGGCATGGGAAGATGTACCATTAGCAAAAGGAATGACTGATGGAGCAATACGATTACGCGATTATTGTGTGGCAGCAGAATTATCTCCACTTTGCTCGGAATGGTGGCATTTTAATGATTTAGATGCAAGAAAAAATATCGGAAGCAAGTATAGTACAGGAAGATATCTTATTACAAAGAATTATAGCAGTGTACCAATGTAAAATAAATATAATATAAGGAAGGGTAGATTGAAAATGGAAAGGGAAGAAATAGAAGAAAATACAGATGAAAAAAACAAGAAAAAAGGCAAACACAAATGGTTAAAGAGAATTTTAATTGCATTAATTATAATTATTTTAATATCAGGTGCATCTGCACTAGGATATTTTGCTTACCAAAAATATAGTCCTAAGTTTAAGAATGTAACTAAAGAATTAGGCTCAGAATCAGTTGAATTAAATGAGTTTTTACTAGAAGAAAAATATCTTGAAAAGGCAAGTTTTATAACAGATATGTCCACTATAGATTTTAGTAAAATAGGTAGCTACGAAATAGAGCTATGCTATGACAATGTAAACCAAAAGGTAATGCTAAATATAGTTGATACAACAGCACCAGCTGTAGAATTTCAAGATTTAGACAAATATGTGGATTATGAATTAAATGCAGATGATTTCATAAAATCTAAAACAGATTTGTCAGAAATGACCACTTCTATCATAGACCCACCTGAAATAACAGGAATTGGTACATATCCAATAAATGTAGAAGTAAGGGATAGCTCGAATAATGTTACTTCACACATATGTAATTTAAATGTGTCTAGAGTAATAAAAGAATTTAATTTGGAATTGGGAGATGAGTTAGACAAAAAAGATATCTTATTAAATTATGATGAGGACAAAAATGCTGTAGAGCAGTCAGAAATTGATAAAATAAATAAAAAAGAAGTTGGAGAATATGAGCTTACTGTTTCAATTAATGGAGAAGAAGAAACAATAAAAATAGTAATAAAAGATACAAAAGCTCCAGATTTGAAATTAAAAGATGTTAGTATTTATGACGACGAAAAAGTAAGCGGAAAAGATGCTTTTATTAAATCTGCTGAAGATGCTTCAGGTGAAGTAAAAACAACAATGAAAACAGAAATTGATTATTCAAAAATAGGCGAGCAAGAAATAACGATTGAGGCGGAAGATAAGTACGGAAATAAAGTAGAAAAAACTGCAACACTAACTATTAAAAAGGATACAGAAGGACCAGTATTTAGTGGTTTAAGTAGTATGACAGTTGAGAAAAAATCTAATCCAAATTTTAAAAGAGGAGTAAAAGCTGTAGATGCAAGAGATGGTACATGTAGTTTTACAGTAGATTCTAGCAAAGTAAATTTATCTAAAGCAGGAACATACTATATTTCTTACACTGCTAAAGATAAGAAAGGAAATTCTACTACATCAAGAAGAAAAATCACAGTAAACCATAATCAAGAAGATACTAATAACAAGTTTAATGAATTTTACAACAATTATCTAGCAGGTAAAAGCGTACAATCCATGGTTTCAACTATAAGAAATAAAATTAACTATAACACAAGTTGGGGTGGCAACGACCCTGTATGGTATGGATTAACAAATTATGTAGGAAATTGTTATGTTCATGCAGTATTGGTGCAAAAAGCTTTGAACAAAGCTGGAATAACAAACCAACTAATATATACGACAGATAAAAGTCACTATTGGAATTTAGTATATGAAAATGGCTCATGGTGGCATTATGATGCTACACCGGGAGGACATGTGCTAGGACCTGTAAAAGATGAGGAAAAATTAAATAGCTCATCAATGCAGGGCAGAAAATGGTCAGATTCTTTCCCAAAAGCAGAGTAAATAAAAAAGAAAATGAGAAATTACAATAACAGAAAAAAGCATCATACATAGGAGGAACAGCACAAATGAACGTACTTTTATTAATAGTAAGTATTCTACTATATGCAAGTTTTGGCTGGCAAAGTTTGTTTTACGTATTCTTTAGCATAATTACAACATTTTTTGCAGCCAAACACCTGCAAGGAAAATATAAAAAAGCTATCCTTATTAGCACTATAGGAATAAACTTAGCAATATTGGTATTTATGAAGTTTATTCCATATACAGAGCTTTCAATATTGGCTCCACTTGGTATTTCTTATTATACCTTACAAATAATTTCATATTTAGTAGATGTTTATAAGGGCAAATATGAGCCAGAAGAAAAATTATTTAATTTTACATTATTTATTATGTATATACCACATTTGTTTATAGGCCCAATTAGCAGATATGATGATATGAAGAAACAGCTTCTAGCAAAAAGAAAAATAACATCAAACAATATATTTGATGGATTACTTCGTATTAGTTGGGGACTTATAAAAAAATTCGTTATTGCAGGAAGAACAGCAATTATAATTTCCACTATATCTGGAAATTTGGAATATAATGGAGCATATGCTTTACTTGCAATGATTATTTATTCAATTAACTTATATGCAGATTTTAGTGGAGGAATAGATATAGTGCTAGGTGTATCTAAAATGCTTGGAATTGACCTAGTAGAAAACTTTAACTCTCCATATTATTCAGAAAGCATTAAGGAATTTTGGAGAAGATGGCATATTAGTTTAAGCTCGTGGCTTAAAGATTATGTATATATACCTCTTGGCGGAAACAGAAAAGGTGCTCTAAGAAAAAATATAAATTTACTTATTACATTTACAGTATCTGGATTATGGCATGGGGTAAACTATATCACATGGGGAATTTTAAATGGCATCTTTGTTATGTTTGGCGAGAAATTTAAAACAAAATCAAAGATATTTAATAGATTAGTAACGTTCATAATAATATCATTTTTGTGGGCTTTCTTCATATGGCAAGACCAACTAACGGCACTGAAAATGATGGGTTCAGTATTTACTACTTTCAATTATGCAGATTTAGGAGCACAAATACTAAATTTAGGACTAAGTATTGCAGATTGGATTGTGCTTGCTGTGTTTACAATTATTCTATTTGCATTTGATGGGAATAAAGAAAAAATATTACCAAAATTACAAAATTCTAAACTAGAAGTAAAAACTATACTAATTGGAATAATGATTTTAATAGTATTAATTTTAGGAATTTATGGAATAGGTTTTGATGTTAATAATTTTATTTATAGCAAGTTTTAAGTGATTTGGAAAATTGGAGATGATGAGATAAGTGAGAAAATTTAGAATTTTGATAATAATTGTAATTTTTATATTATTATTCCTGTTTTTTACTAGACTGCTTAGTCCTAAATATGCAACAAGTTTAGTGGAAGGAAGCATGATTTCACAATATTATAACGAATCTAAAGACCATGAAGTCGTTTTTATAGGAGATTGTGAAGTATATGCAAATTTTTCACCAATGGTAATGTATGAAGAAGAAGGAATAAAAGCATATGTAAGAGGCTCTTCACAGCAGCTAATTTGGCAGTCATATTATATTTTGGAAGAAACTTTAAAATATGAAATACCAAAAGTAGTAGTTTTCAATGTAAATTCAATGAGGTATTCAGAGCCAGTAAGTGAAGAATATAATAGGCTTACTATAGATTATATGAAATGGTCAAAACAAAAAGTAGATATTATTAATGCGTCCATGACAGAAGAGGAGAGCATCTGGTATTATATTTTTCCTATTTTAAGATATCATTCAAGGTATGATAAATTAACAGAAGAGGATTTTGAATATTTATTTAAAAGAAAAGATAATACGTTCAACGGATTTTTGGTAAATAAAAATGTAAAGCCAGTAGAAAATTTACCAGTACAGAGAAAACTTGCAACTTATCAATTTGAAGATATTTGTTATGACTATTTAAATAAAATTACAAAATTATGTAAAGACAACGGAATAGAGCTTGTTTTAATAAAAGCACCAAGTCTATACCCATATTGGTATGATGAATATGATGAGCAAATAAGAAACTATGCAGAAGAAAATGATATAGCATTTTATAATCTAAAAAATAATGTAGAAGAAATTGGAATAGATTATTCTGCAGATACATATGACGGTGGTTTACATTTAAATTTAAATGGAGCAACAAAATTATCTAAATTCTTTGCTAAGTTGTTAAAGGAAAATTATAATTTAACAGATTGCAGAGGAGATAGCTTATATGAGCAGAAGTTAGAAGAATATAAGGAATTTATTAAGTGATTAATTATCTAGTGTAACCATGTATGAATATAAAAAATTGTTGATTTTTAATTTACATATATGTTATTATAAAGAAAAATTTAAAGGAGGAATTTTAAATGAAAAAATCATTAATAGTAGTTATTGTATTAGTTATAGTAATTGTTATAGCTGTAGCAGCATATTTTGTTATTAATAATAGTAAGGAGACAAATTCGCCAGCAGCTAATGATGCAAACACTGCTGTAGAAGAAAGTAGTACTACAGCAATAAAATTAGAGTTTGAAGGAAAAGATATGACACCAGGTGCAGTATTCTCAAGAGATACTTTTGGACAAGAAAGCTCATATTCTGAAGTACCAAGTTGTGCAGGACAAGGAACAGACAGAGTATATAATTACGGCTCATATGAAATTACAGCATATCAAGATGGAGAGCAAGAAAAAATCTATTCTGTATATTTTATAGATGCCCAAATTACTACAACAGAGGGTGTAAAGATTTCTGATGATAAATCTGTAATGATTGAAAAATATGGTGAAAATTATGAGCAAACAGGAAATCAATATGTATATACAAGTGGAAATGTACAATTAGCATTTATAGTAGAAAATGAGTTTATAACAAGTATTACATATACTTTAGTAATATAGTCTATTAAAATACAACCGTGAATTGACTTAACTAGTGTTTTATAGTACAATATAAATTGAGTAAATCGAATAGTCGCGTATAGCAAGGTCGAAAGGCAGCGTACGAGGAAAGTCCGGGCTCCATAGAGCAATGATGCTGGATAACGTCCAGTGAGGGAAACCTTAAGGAAAGTGCAACAGAAAATAACCGCTTGCAATTTGCAAGTAAGGGTGAAAAGGTGAGGTAAGAGCTTACCGCTAGTATGGTGACATGCTGGGCCAATGTAAACCCCATCAGGAGCAACACCGAGAAAAGAAGGTTAATGGCTGCTCGTCAGTCTTCTTGATTTGGTGGCATGAGACATATAGTAATATATGTACTAGATAGATGGCTATTCAAGACAGAACCCGGCTTACAGATTTACTTATTTTTTTGAAAATAATAGCAAAGGGGGTAGCTATAATGGCAAGGCAACGGGTAGGAAAAGTACTAGGTTTTGTGATTTTAGTTTGTATAGTTCTAATACTAATTATTGCATCAATAATGGTAATACTCGTCAAAAAAACATTTCGATATGAAACCTACATAAACGGAATTGATTGCTCTTTCATGAGTGTTGAAACTGCTAGCAGAAAGCTAGAAAGGGAAATGAGAGATGCTGGAATAACCTTATTATTTGCAGATGATAAGCAATACAGCTGTTTAGCTACTTTCTTTGAAGTGGAATTAAATAATGAGGATACGCTAAAAGAAATATTAAACAAGCAAATCTTGAAATCAGAAGATAGCCAAGAGTATAATCAGGTAGAGCTTTATAGCGTTAACGAAGATAAAGTTAAAGAATATTTAAGCTCACTATCAGTATTTAGAGAAAGCAATATTCGTAAGCCACAAAATGCGACACTTGAGTTTAATTCTAATAATTTATTGCAGATAAAGCCTGAGGTTAATGGAAACGAAATAAATCTTGATGAAGCATGTGACTTTATGGTAGAAGCCCTAAAAAAGGGTGAAACAACTATTGACTTTCGCGAAATAACAAAGATTAAACCTGAGATATGCTCAGACAATGAAGAGCTTATTTCTCAGATGAATTATATTAATTCAGTTCTTTCTACTACAATAAATTATACTTTACGTGATGGAAGTACATATACATTGGATGCAAATACAATGAAAGATTGGGTTTATCAAAATGATGATGGAAAATATGAGATTGATATAGATGGCAATGTGAAAAACTTTGTAGATGAATTAAATAAAAAAGCGAGATATTTGCTAACATCTACTAAGTTTAAAGCTACAGATTTAGGAGAAATATCGGTTTCATTTGGTAGAAAAACGTATGCCAATATAAATGAAGAAGCAGAAATAGCAAGGATTAAAGAAAAGCTTGGAAGTGCAGAGAAGGTAAAATTTGAGCCTAAGTATAAGAGCTTACCAGACTATACAAATCTTAGTACATATGTAGAATTAGATTTAACGAGACAACGAGTATGGATGTATGTTAATGGAAAATGTGTTGTAAACACACCTTGCGTTACTGGCAATGTTGCAGGAGGATATTCAACACCTGCAGGAATTTATTATTTGACTTATAAAACAACAGATACATATTTAGAAGGCTATAATGGAGATGGAAGTAAATATAAATCACATGTAAATTTCTGGATGCCTTTTAATGGTGGAATTGGATTTCACGATGCTGCATGGAGGTCAACATTTGGTGGAAAAATTTATATGACAAATGGCTCACACGGTTGTGTAAATTTACCATATAATGCAGCTAAAACAATTTATCAATATATAAACACATCAATTCCAATTATCTTGTATGCTTCATAGGTAAAAAAATTAAGGGGGATATTTTATGGAAGAAGAAGTAAAAAACAATTATGTACTAGGAGCACTAGGAGCTCTAGTGGGAGCGTTTATAGGCGCAATACCTTGGATACTAATGTATGTATTTGGAAACATGATGTATTCACTATTAGCTATATTAATAGTATTATGTAGTTTCTATGGTTACAAATTAACCAAAGCAAAAATTGATAAAAAAGTACCAGTAATTTTATCAATAGCATCTTTTATATCAATAACAGTTACAATGTTTGTGATTATACCAATGTGTCTAATGGCAAAAGAGGGAATGCCAATTTCAATGGAGGATTTTGTAACACTATATCAATATGATGAGTTCACATCTGCCATGATTCAAGATTACATAGTAGCATTATTATTCTGCTTAGTGGTAATTGGTGGAATAGTGTATAATCTAAACAAACAAATAAAAGAAGGAAAAGAATCTAAAGATATAAAACTTTTATCAAATGATGTAAGTAATGAAGTATTTTCAAATGAGGATATAGAAAAAGTTAAAGCTGTATTTGAAAAAAGTGATGCAATGACAAAAAATCATACCATAAGCAAAGAATTAGTAATGGAAGAGCTTTATAAAGAATTTGATGAGCAAAAGGCAAATGGAATATTTAACTATTTAAAAGCTCAACGAATTATAAAGAAGAAATCTAGACAATATTATTTTTCAGAAAAGGCTCAAAAGAGTACATGGCATAGATATGGAATCACAAGCTTAAAGACATTTGTAATAGTAATGGTATTGGCAATAATTATTGCAGGTGTTATAATATTTGTAGAAAATGATACAAATAATGATAATTTAAATGAGCTTCAAGACTCAGCATTAACAGATACTACAAGAAGTAATGTGTATGATGTTGGTGTGGATAATATAAAGCTAGAATTTCCAGAAGATATAGTGATTTTAACACAAGAAGAAACTGCATATTATTTTGGAGAAATGTATGCGAGTGCATATGATTGTTTAGCAATGAGCTCTGACTTTTCAAAAATGGTTATGGTATTTTCTGATGAAAAGTCAAACTATGATGTAGAATATACAGCAGAGGAGTATCTAAAAGCAGCTTTAGATAATGCTGAAATAGAGGTAAAAGAGCAAGAAATATCAGGTCATACATTCTATATGGCAGAGCAAACATATGAAGAAGATGATGGAAATAGCTATGTAGAAGCAGATTATGTTTATGATGCAGGAGATAGATTTATTTGTATGATTTTTGATAGCTTAGAAAGCGATAGAATAGATGTGAGTCAAATAATAAAATAGAATACAACTAAAAATTCTCACCTAAATAGGGTGAGAATTTTTATGTAAAAAAAGTTTCATAATTACAAAAATATCAAAGAAAATGGTCCTTGATATATTTTTATAAAAATGTTATAATGTATTTGTGAGAAATGAGAGGAGAATTGATAATATGCCTAAAAATATAAGAAAAATATTAAAAGAATATACAGAGGGGTTATCGAAGATACTTGGCAATAGCCTAAAACAAGTGATATTATATGGCTCATATGTTCGAAATGAGCAAAACAAGAATGGTGAAATAAGTGATATTGATATTATGATATTAGTAGATTTATCAGAAAAAGGAATAAAAGGGATAGAAAAGCAAATAAATGATTATAGTTATGAATTGGATTTAAAATATAATATATTACTATCACCATTTATTGAAAATATTGATAATTATAATTCTAGAGTAAAATATATGAAATTTTATAAAAATATAGAAAGCGAAGGAGTTTTAATACATGTATAGCAAAGAAATACAATCACTAGCCAAGTATAGATTAGAACAAGCAAAAGAAAATTTGGAAGAAGCAGAAGTCCTCTATGAAATAAATAAATTTAAGGGAGCTAGTAATAGAGCATATTATTCAATTTTTCATGCTATAAAAGCTATTTTAGCATTAGAAGAAACAGATTTCAAAAAGCACTCATCAGTATTAGCATATTTTAACAAAGAGTATATAAGTAAAAACATATTTCCTAGAGAATTAGGAAAACGTGTTAATGAAGCTCGAATTTATAGAGAAAAAAGTGATTATGTTGATTTTTATATATTTTCAAAAGAAGAATGCAAAGAACAGATAGATACAGCAAAATCAATGCTTGAGAATGCAGAGGATTATTTAAATAGTAAATTAGAATAAAATATAATAATATTATAAAAATGCCCAAATTTCATAATAAAGTATAATGAAATTTGGGCATCAAATTATTGTAATATAGAAGAAATTACCTTATCCTTGCCTTTATGTATTTTTTCAGTTCCTGCATCAATAGCTGTTTGATAATACCAACATTTAAAATCAATTACTTTCTCCACTTTTTGTAAATCTGCTATTTGCTTTTGAATAGCTTTTTTTCTATCTAAAAATAACTCATATCTTTCTTGCAAAGAATTATCTCCTTCAGTGCATAAATCTATAAATTTTCGTATATCTTTAATTGGCATGCCAGTAGCTTTTAAACACTCTACAATTTTTAAATGTTGCAAATCATCATCTGTGATAGAGCGAATACCGTTCTTATCCCTCTTAATGCTAGGAAGCAATCCTTCTTTTTCATAATATCTTATTGTAGATGCAGTGATTCCTGCTTTCTTTGCAGCTTCACTAATTGAATATTCCATAATATAAAATCTCCTTCATAAAAATATAACTTAAAGTAACTTTAAACCACAAAATTATTATAGCTCCAATAAAATAAAATTGTCAAGAAAAAATAGGTTGAAAATTAGCTTTTTATGGTATATAATGTTAAAAAATTATTAATGGGAGGGCATAATTATGCGGAAACCGTTTATGGTAGAATTTACAGGAACACCCGAGGCTGGAAAAACTACTTCAATCAGAAATGTTGCCAATAAGCTCTTGAATGAAGGCTATACTGTAGCCATACTGGAAGAATCGGCAGAAAGATTACCAGAGGAAATTCCAAAAGGAACATGGGATGCCAATCTATGGATGCACTATCAAACTCAAGCAGGAATACTAAGAGCCACTTATTTAGAGGCAAATGTGGTATTGATAGATAGAGGCTTGATAGATAGCAACTTCTATGGAAGGAAGTTCCTATGGGAAAATGTCTGCTCTGAGGAGCAATATCAAAATTTCAGAAAGCAATTTATGTATGAATTACTGCCTGACTTTTTGGTAGCTTTAGTAGTACAACCACAAATAGCAATTCAAAGAAGAGGAGGAGCTGGTCGACTAGTTAATGAGGAGTATGTAAGGGCCTATAACAAATTGTTTATGAGATATTATGATGAAATAGAATGTCAAAAGGCTTTGATAGATACAGCTGAACTTGATGTGTATCAGATGAATGAAGCTATATTTCAAACAATTAAGAGTAGACTGCCATAAGAGTAATTGTGTACAAAGTGAGTACACATTTGCAAAATAATTTTTTGTAAAGCTAGTGCAGAAATGTATATTTCTGCACTAAATATTAAATTAGATAATAAATAAATTTATAATGTGGAAAGGATTTTGTGATTTGTTATGGATAACTTTTACAATGAAATAAAAAAAATATGTGATAAGAATTCAAAAGTGGCAATGTTTGTAGACATGGATGGAACAATAGTAGAATACTCTATTTACCTAAAAGGAGAAATATCTACAAGCACTAGAGGAAAGTTTATAGATGGAAGACCAATAGAAATTGTTATAGATAAATTAAGAAAAATAAATGAGATAGAGAATATAGATTTATATATTTTGACATTAGCTAAAACTAGTATTATTGCAGAAGAGAAGAAGGTATGGCTAAAAAAATATGTTGACTTTATAGAAGAAAAAAACTGGATTATATTAGATAAAGAAAAAGGAGAATATACTAGCGAAAATAAATACTGGAAAAAGGCAGAGAAAATGAAAGAAAAAACAGGATATGATTGTATGATTTTGCTAGATGATGACCATAAGATTTTGAAGGAGACTAAAGGCGAATTGAAGGACAGAGGGTATGCATATCATATATCTTCTGCATTAATATAGAAGTAAGATAATATAAATAAATATAGAAAGGAGTCTTTTTATGAAAGTTTTATTAGTAAATGGAGGACCACACCAACATGGCTGTGTATATACTGCTTTAGAGGAAGTAGCAAAAGAATTAAACAAAGAAGATATCGAAACAGAGATTATTTGGTTAGGATTAAAGCCAATAGCTGGATGTATTGCATGTAAAAAATGTGCCGAAACTGGAAAATGCGTATTTGATGATATAGTAAATGAATTTGTTGAAAAAGCAAAAGATACAGATGGATTTATATTTGGCTCACCTGTCCATTATGCAGGAGCTACAGGAGCTATTACATCATTTATGGACAGAGCATTCTATTCAGCATCAAATGGTGGAAAGGCAGATAGATTTTTATTTAAGCCTGCAGCAGCAGTTATTTCGGCAAGGAGAGCAGGAACAACAGCAACATATGACCAATTAAATAAGTATTTTGGAATTACACAAATGCCTATCATTTCTTCAAGATACTGGAACATGATACATGGGGCTACTCCAGAAGATGTAAGAAAAGATGAAGAGGGCATGCAAACAATGAGAATTTTAGGAAGAAATATGGCGTATTATTTGAAATGTATTGAAGCAGGTAGGAAAAAAGGAATTAATCCACCGGAGCAAGAAAAAACAACTTTTACAAATTTTATTCGATAAGTAAATGAGAAAAAGATGGTGACGGATTTTAATCTGTAACCATCTTTCTGCATGCTACTTAAAAAATTAAGAAAATATTACTTTTCTTTTTCAATATAATATGGTAATATAAAAAAGTCGAAAAATATAAATTGAAAGGGGATAAAAATGGGACTAAAATTAGAAATGGTTTCGAAAAGGTTTGTTGGAAAACAAGCTGTTGATAACATTTCTTTTGAAGTAGATAAACCAGGAGTATTTGGCCTTCTTGGAACAAATGGTGCTGGTAAAACTACAACAATAAGGATGTTACTTGGAATTATTAAAAAAGATACTGGAGAAATTACTTGGAATGGAAAGCCAGTAGAAAGAAAAACAGTAAATTTTGGATACTTACCAGAGGAAAGAGGTGTATATCCTAAAACAAAGATATATGACCAATTAATGTATTTTGCAGAGCTTAAGGGAATGAATAAATCAGATGCAGATACAGAAATAAAAAAATGGGCAAAAGTACTAAAGGTAGAGGAATATTTACCAATGTCTGCAGAAAAGTTATCAAAAGGTAATCAACAGAAAATACAATTTATGACTTCTATTATTCATAATCCAGAGCTAATTGTGCTAGATGAGCCATTTAGCGGATTGGACCCAGTAAATACAGAAATTCTAAAAAATGTTATTATAGACTTAGTAAAACAGGGAAAATACATCATAATGTCAAGTCACCAAATGGCTTCTATAGAAGAATTTTGTACAGATATTTTAATACTAAATAAAGGAAAAACAGTATTAAAGGGAAACTTGAAAGAAATAAAAAATACATATAAAGCAAATAGGCTAGAAATATCTACAGATAAAAATATAGATGAATATATAAAAGAATTTAATATGATTATAGAGTTTTCTAAAAACAATGAGTATTCTATCAAAATAGATTCAGAAGAAAAAGCTCACGAGTTACTAGAAAAGTTGGTGTCTGAAAAGGTATCAATTAATAAGTTTGAGATTAAGAAGCCAACTCTTAATGACATTTTTATTGAAAAGGTAGGTGAGCAAGAATGAAAGATTTAAGAACAGTAATTGCATTTACAATAAAAGATATGGCAAAGAGAAAATCTTTTATTGTATCAACAATAATTATATTATTAATTATTATAATAGGATTTAACATACCAAATATTATTAATTTATTTAATGGAGACAACTCATCTAGCGACAGCGGAGATAAATTATTAATTGTAGACAGTACAAATTTATTTGAGGGAGCATTAGACAATCTTAATAAAATGAACTTAGGTTATGAAGTAGAAACTACAAGTGAAGCGTTGACTTTTGATGATATTAAAGAAAAAATAAATAATGACGAGATAGATGAAGCAATTATAGTGGAGCAGAATGAAAGATATAAACTAAGATACATTGTAAAAGATATGACAATGATGGAAGGCATGCCAGAAGATTTGATGGATGGAATAAATACAATTTATACAAACTTGCAAATTTCAAAACTTGGACTCACAGAAGAGCAAATACAAAGCTTAACACCAAATTTTGAATACAGCATAGAGCAAACAGAGGAGCAACAAGTTAGTGGAAATGTTCTAGCGATTATGATGTTATCTATTGTATTATTCTATGCAATATATTTCTGTGCATATCAAGTTTCAAGCTCAATTACCACAGAAAAAACATCAAAAATAATGGAAACATTAGTAACTTCAACATCTCCTAGAACAATAGTACTAGGCAAAACAATTGGTATTGGAATTGTTGGATTAATACAAGTATGTTTATTTGTTGCAGTAGCGTTAATATCTGCAAAACTATTCTTAGAGCCAGGCCTATTAGAATCTGTGCTAGATATGTCACAAATGACACCATATTTAGCAATTGTTACAATAATCTATTTCATATTAGGCTATTTTACATATGCTTTGTTATATGCACTAACAGGCTCAACAGTAAGTAAGCCAGAAGATATACAATCAGCAAACACACCAGTTGCAATACTTGCAGTAATTGGATTCTACTTATCATACTTTACAATGATGAATCCAACTAGTGATTTAAATACATTTGCAGCATTATTCCCAATCTCGTCACCATTCTGCATGCCATTTAGAATAATGATGGGAATTGCAAGTGGTACAGAAGTGGCTATTTCAATAGCGATTTTAGTTGTAACAATATTGATTATTGCAAAAGTGGCAATAAAAATTTATTCAAATGCAATATTAAATTATGGAACAAAAATGACTTTTAAAGATATGGTAAATATGTATAGAGATAAAAACAATTAGGAAGAGGTAATATGCAAAAGATTTTAATTGTAGAAGATGATAAAAAATTAAGAAAAGAACTAGAAACATTTTTAAGTAAAAATGGTTTTGATGTCAAAGGATTAGAAAAATTTGACAATACCATTGAGGATATATTAAAAGAAAAAGCAGATTTGGTACTGTTGGATATCAACTTGCCTTATGTTGATGGAGAGTTTGTGTGTAAGGAAATAAGAAAGGTATCAAATGTACCAATCATTATGGTAACAAGTAGAGACAATGAAATAGACGAGTTAATGAGCTTAAATAATGGGGCAGACCAATATGTAACAAAACCATATAATATACAAATATTACTGGCAAAAATAAATGGATTATTAAGAAGAAATCAAAATTCTGGTAGAAACTTAGAGAAAATTGACTGTGACGGATTTGTTTTAAATATAGCAGAAAGAGCCATAGAAAAAAATAATAAAAAAATTGAGCTAACAAAAAATGAGTATAATATTTTATATTATTTAAGTACACACAAAGGAAAAGTGGTTTCAAGAGATGAGATAATGGATTATTTATGGGAAAGCGAAGAATTTATTGATGACAATACATTGAGCGTAAATATAAAGAGGTTAAGAAATAAGCTGGAAGAATTAGGTTTTGTCGATAGAATTGAAACTAGGAGAGGGCAAGGCTACATTTTAGGTTGAAAGGGAAATCATGATGAGCTTTAAAGATTTTATAAAAGAAAAGATGGTACTAATAATTGGAATAATACTAGCCTTGATTAGCGTAGAGATATTACTACTTGCGTATCATGTTGGAATACTAGTACGAGTATATTGTGCTGTTATAGTAATTTTTGTTTTGCTACTTTCAATTATTATTGAGTATAAAAACAAAAAGCGGTTCTATAATCAGTTATTAAGCAATATGGAGGAGTTACAAGAAAAATATCTAATTTCAGAAATAGTTAAAACACCAAATTTTATAGAAGGCAAGATATTAAAAGAAATTCTCCAAGATACAGGAAAATCTATGTTAGAGAATGTGAATTATTATAAAAATATACAGGAAGAGTATAAAGAGTATATTGAATTGTGGATTCACGAGGTAAAGATACCAATTGCGGCAAGTAAGATGATTATTGAAAATAACAAGAATGAAATAACAAAAAGTATAGATGAAGAGCTAGATAAAGTAGAAAACTATACAGAGCAGGCATTGTATTACGCAAGGAGTAATGCGGTAGAAAAGGACTATATTATAACTAAAACAAATTTAAAAGAAATTGTAAATGGGGCTATATTAAAAAATAAAACAGCGTTATTAAATGAAAAGGTATCATTGGAGCTAGATAATTTGCAGGCATCAGATGTCTATACAGATAGTAAATGGGCTATTTTTATAGTAAATCAAATTATACAAAATGCCATTAAATATTCCAAAAAAGATGAAAAGAAGATAGAGATTTCTTCAAATGAAAAAAGTGATAAGGTAATTTTATATATTAAGGATAACGGGATTGGTATAAAAAAAGGAGAAATTACTAGAGTATTTGAGAGAGGATTTACAGGAGAGAATGGAAGAATAATTGGTCAAAAATCAACTGGTATAGGTTTGTATTTATGTAAGAAATTATGTGATAAGTTAGGATTGGGCATAGAGCTAAATTCAGAAAAAGGAGAAGGAACAGAAGTAAGAATAATTTTCCCTAAGAGTAGTTATACGAATTTTAAATAAGCTCTGACTAAGATAGTGAAACAGCGGTGGCAGGTTTTAAACTTGTCACCATGTTTTATGTATCTTTCAAAAATGTAAGACAAATGTAAGGCTAAGAAATGGCAAGGACATTAAAGTTAGTTTATAATATAGTTAATAAAATTGAAGAAGAATTAAATTTTGACATTGTAATTATTCTTCAATTTAAGGAAAGGAGAAATTTATAATGAGCACTGTCTTAGAAGTGAAAAACATTGAAAAATATTATGGTAACAAGTCAAATTTAACGAAGGCGATTGACGGAATTAGCTTTAATGTCGCAGAAGGTGAGTTTGTTGGTATAATGGGAGCTTCTGGCTCTGGTAAAACTACTCTTCTAAACTGCATTTCAACAATTGATAGAGTAACAGCTGGCAAGATAATAATTAATAATAAGGATATTACTAAACTTAGAGAAAATCATTTGAATAAGTTTAGAAGAGAGGAATTAGGTTTTATATTTCAAGATTTTAATTTGCTAGATACTTTAACTGCTTATGAAAATATAGCGTTGGCACTTACAATTCAAAAAGTAAATCCAAAAGAAATTGATAAAAGAGTGAAAGAAGTAGCAGATAAACTTGGAATAACTGAGATTTTAGATAAATATCCATACCAAATATCTGGTGGGCAAAAGCAAAGAGTAGCATCAGCAAGAGCTATTATAACAAATCCTAAAATAGTATTGGCAGATGAGCCAACAGGTGCACTAGATTCAAAATCTGCTAGACAATTGCTAGAAACATTCGAGCATTTAAATAAAAACTTAGGAGCAACAATTTTAATGGTTACACATGATGCTTTTACAGCAAGTTATGCAGAAAGAATTATATTTATCAAAGATGGTAAGATATTCAATGAGCTTATCAAAGGTGAAGATACAAGAAAACAATTCTTCGAAAAGATTATAGAAGTTCAAACACTTCTTGGAGGTGATTTGAACGATGTTATTTAAATTATCGATACGAAATATGAAGAAGAGTTTTAAAGATTATGCGATATACTTTTTAACATTAGTATTAGGTGTAGCAATCTTTTATATGTTTAACTCTTTAGATAGCCAACAAGCAATGCTTCAAGTATCACAATCTACTAGAGACATGATAAGTCTTATGATTGAACTACTTGGGATGATTTCAGTTTTTATTGCAATTGTACTAGGATTTTTAATTGTATATGCAAATAACTTTTTAGTAAACAGAAGAAAAAGAGA
>CAJFHE010000016.1:21988-23680 GCA_904378095.1 uncultured Clostridia bacterium
ATTTTTATAGGTGTGTTTGCTTCACAGTTTATGTCTATATTAGTTGCAAAATTATTTGAAGCGGATATGACTGAATTTACATTTGTTTTTTCGAAAGATGCTTGTATAAAAACCTGCATATACTTTGCAGTAATGTATTTAGCAGTTATTATATTTAACACATTAACAATATCAAGATATAAGCTAATAAATCTATTAACAGCAGTAAGAAAAAATGAAAAAGTAAAAATAAAAAATCCAGTTATTTCAATACTTGTGTTTATAATTTCAGCAGTAATATTAGGATATGCTTATTATCTAGTAACTGGTGGAGTACGTGAATTACAGACAGGCGATGAATTACTAAAACCTATTTTAATGGGCATAGTGGGAACAATAGGAATATTCTGGTCTTTATCAGGTTTTATATTAAGAATTATACAATCAAGAAAAAGCATTTACTTAAAAGGAACAAATATGTTTGTATTAAGGCAACTTAATAATAAGATTAATACGAACATAGTCAGCATGACAGTAATTTGTTTGATGCTATTTATGACAATAAGTGTATTATCTAGTAGTTTATCCATAAAATCGGCATTAGATTCTCAATTGGATAGATTTACACCAGTAGATTTGAACTTGTATAAAACAGCATATTTACCAGAAAGCTATGTAAGCTCGTATAGTGGAAAAACGATATATAATACAGAAGAGCAAATAGAAGATTCAAGGCACCCAGTAAGCTATACACTTGAAACAAATGGATATGACATGAATAATTTAAAAGACATAATAGAACTTCCTATCTATGCTTTACCAGAGTGGACTTTAGCAGATAGCTTAGGAGATTATTATGAAACCACCAAAAGTCAGTATCCAATGCTTACCTACGATATATCAGAGTCTATAATTAAAATATCAGACTATAACAAAATTGCAGAGCTTTATGGAGAAGAGCAATACACATTAAATGATGATGAATATATTGTACTTTGTAATTATGAGCAAATGATAGAAATAAGAAATCAAACACTAAGTACGAATTCAAATATAGAGATAAACGGAAAAACATATCATTCAAAATATAATGAATGTAAAGACGGTTTTATATTTATAGCAACAACAGAAATAAATGCAGGAATTATATTAGTACCAGACAGTTTTGAAATTAAAGCTGAAGATACAGAGCAATACCTCTTAGTAGCAAATTATAATGCAGAAACAGAAGAAGGCAAACAAGAAATAGAAAATACATTAATAGGCAGTGGAGATACAGAATTTTTTGAAAATGTTAGAGAAAAAGGAATAGACCTTGATGGCTCCTCTAAAATAAGCATAACAGAATCTAGTAAAGGTTTAGCAACTATCATTATATTTATTGCAATTTATTTAGGTATTGTATTTTTAATTGCAAGTTCAGCCATTTTAGCATTAAAGCAACTTACAGAGAGCTCTGACAATAAACAAAGATATACAATACTAAGAAAAATTGGTTGTGACGAAAAAATGATAAATGGGGCTCTATTTAGACAAATATTTATATTCTTTATGATGCCACTCGTTTTAGCTATGATACATTCAATATTTGGAATTAAATTTATATTATCAATGCTAGAAGTATTAGCATCACCAGATGAGCTACTACCATCCGTTATAGTTACAGCAGTAATTATTGGGGCAATTTATGGAGTATATTTCTTGGCGACGTAT
>CAJFHE010000017.1 GCA_904378095.1 uncultured Clostridia bacterium
CTAGCTTTAAATTCACTTTTCATTATTCTAAAACTTTCTTCAATTTCCCATCTTCTTTGATTTACTTTAATGATTTCTTCAGCATTATCCTCAAGGTTAGTGCAAACTCCATAAAATCCATCGAACTTTTCTTCTTTTTGGATAGTATCCGTATTTAACGATAGCACTTTCTTTTCAGCTACTTCTCCGTCTTTTGTAATATTAGTTCTCTTTATGAATCTTTTAAAATCGTTTTGATTACTTTTATCAAGCTTAAAACTTTTGTTAGTCATTGCAAGTTTAGCTCTTTCGATTTGAGAATTACGAATTTGTCGTTGGTAATTTCTGTATTTTAAAGAGTAGGTTACAATCAGCTTTTGTTCTAATCCATTTTCTTTAATCCAACGTTCTTTAAAGAATGTCTTATCCTTGAAAAGTTCTACACTAGTTTCATCTTTTTCTAACTCATTAATGTTGTATTCTTTTTTATCTCCAGAAAGATACCATCCATTAGGGTCAAGTGCCCAATCCATTAAATGTTTCTTTAATTTTTTAATTGATTGAGTGGTGATAAATGCTCTGTCATCTTTATCATTAAATTTTCTGTTAGCAATTGATGCAAGACCAGCATCAGTACAAACAATGAATTTAGATAATTTAAAATCTTCTAATATTTTTTCTTCTAATGGAGTTAAAGTAATTTGTTCATTAGTATTTCCAGCAGTAATGCTAAAAGCTAAAGGGATACCATCTCCATCCATGAAAAGACCCATTTGAGTAATTGGATTAGGTCTGTGTTCTTTAGAAGGACTATATTGTCTTAATCCACTTTCTTGTTCAATTTCAAAAAAGTAGTTAGTACAATCATAGTAAAGAATGTTAGTATTTCGTTTAGAAACTTTTAGACTATTTCTATACAATTCAGCTTGAATGAAATCAGTTTCTTTTGCAATTACTTCTAAAGCACGATATATATCATGAAGTTCAAAGTTAGGCTGTTCAATATATTTTTTAGCCCAAACTTTAGGATTTTCACCTTTAGACTTTTTAAGCACTTTCAATGCTTATATCGATTTTGTATTTAATTAACTGTCAAATTCCCGAAGAATTTACAGTTATACTAAAACAAAATCATTTATTTTTTTCAAAAAAAATTGCTTCAACACCTATACAAAAACCACCAATTAATGATATAATTCTAACGAATAATCTAATGAAAAAGAGAGGATAGAAGAAAAAATGGGTAATATAGTTTTATTAGATGACTTAACAATAAACAAAATAGCTGCTGGTGAAGTTATTGAAAGACCAGCATCAGTAGTAAAAGAATTAGTAGAAAATTCAATAGATGCAGGAGCAACAAATATTTCTATCGAAACAAAAAATGGTGGAATATCATATATACGTATCACTGATAATGGAAAAGGATTTTTACCTGATGACATGGAGATTGCATTTGAGCGTCATGCTACAAGTAAAATAAGACAAGCAGATGATTTAGATACGGTTACTTCTATGGGGTTTAGAGGTGAGGCTTTGGCAAGTATTGCTGCAATTAGCCATGTAGAGCTTGTATCCAGAACAGCTGAAAACGAAATAGGAAAAAAGGTAGAAATAAAAGGTGGAAATGTAATAAATCTTGAAGATGCTGGTTGTCCAAAAGGAACAACAATTACAGTAACTGATTTGTTTTACAATACACCAGTTAGATATAAATTTTTGAAAAAAGATTTTACAGAAGCAGGATATATAGAAGATGTAGTTACTAGAATTGCTTTAGTTCATCCTGAAATTGCAATTAAATTAATAAGCTCAGGTAAAGTTATAATACAAACTTCTGGTAATGGTGACATGAAGTCGGTTGTATATAGCATATACGGAAAAGATGTAGCAGAAAATATAATTGATGTTAATTATGAATATGAAGATATAAAAATAAGTGGAGTAATTGGAAAGCCAGTAATTGCACGCTCTAATAGGTCTAATCAATTATTTTTTGTAAATAAAAGATATATAAGAGATAAAATATTAACAAGTGCATCTGAGCAAGCATATAAAGGACTTCTTACTATAGGCAAATATGGATTTCTAGTTTTAAATATAGAAATGAATCCTCAAAAAGTTGATGTAAATGTTCACCCTGCAAAATTGGAAGTTAGATTCGAAGAAGAAAACAAAATATTTAAAGCCATATATCATGCAATAAAAGATAGTTTGTTAAAAGAAGATTTAATACCAGATAGAACGAAAATTGAGTTAGACAAACAAGCTCAGTCAAACAGTTGGAAGATGGATAGTAGTCCGACAAGGAATTACAACAAAATAAATACCATAAGTGCAAATTTAGAAGCTTCAAATGTAATGGACGCTAAAGAAGCAACAACGCAAACGCCGGCAGAGCAAGAAAACAAAGTAGATATTTTAGAAGAAATAAACAAAATGCAAAATTCGCCTGACAGCATAGACAAAAGCAAAGAGATATTATTCAACAATCAAAATAGTGCACAATCAAATAATGAGGAAAGTAGCACAGCTCAGAAGAAAGATTTAGATGTTCCACTTGCAGGAGTAAAAGATTATGAAAGCTATGAGGCTCAAACACATGGTGAGCATGAAAAAGGAGAAAGCGCTTTTTCTAAAATAGAAGGAATCTTTAGTAGATTTGGCAAAAAGGGCAAAGAAGAAGAAAAAGAGGAAGAGAAAGAAGATTTAGATGATACTAAAAACTTTATAGCTCAAATATATAACAACAAAAACGAAAATATGTCTGATGAAACTAAAAAAGTAGATTTGTCTGAAATAAGTGAAAAAATGCAAGAATTAGATAACTTAAAAGTTGAGCCAGACTATCAGAATTTTGATGAAATGTATGCACGTACTTTTGGAGTAACTAAAAAGGAGGAGCCAAAAGTAGAGGAAGAAAAAGATGAATATAAAGTAGAAAGTGAAGAGCTAAAAACTGCAGAAAATGTTTCTCTTTTTGAGAAAATACCACAAAGTGCAACACCTGAATATAAATTTATAGGAATAGCATTTTCTACATATATTATTATTGAGATGAATAATGAATTATACATTATAGACCAACATGCTGCACATGAAAGAATAATGTATGAAAAAATAAAAGCAAATTATTATAGTGACACAAACAAAGACTCACAATTAATGTTACTTCCAGATGTAATAAATTTAAGCCACAAAGATATGCAAATTGCAAAAGATAATATGGAAATCTTTGAAAAAGCTGGATTTGTTTTAGAAGAATTTGGAGAAAATACAATAAAGTTAAGTGGAGTTCCTACAGTTTGTTTAGAGCTAGATACAAAAGAGTTATTTCTAGAGACTTTGGATGAAATTAACACAGTTGCAAGAACTGCAAAGCAAGAAATAGAAGAGAAATTTATTGCAACAGTTGCATGTAAAGCAGCTGTAAAAGCAAATATGGCTCTTACAAGAGAAGAGGTAGATAACTTAATGAAGCAATTATTAGTATTACCAAATCCATTTACATGCCCACATGGAAGACCAACAGCAATAAGAATGACAAAGAATGATATAGAGAAAAAATTTTCTAGAAGATAAAATGTAGTAGAAAAGAGGATAAAAATGTTAGTAATTTTATTGTTTATAATTATTTTAAATATAGTATCAATCGTGCTTATGTATTATTGCCTAGGTGAATTAGGGAAAAAAGAAAAAATAATATTTATTGCAGCAGGTACAGCAATTATGTATATGTTAACTTCTTTTGTATATTGGTTAAGTACAAAAGATATTGAGATTACATCAGTCTCAGAAAGAGGTAAAGATTTAATTACATTTTTGTTTGTTCCAATCAATGGATTAATAACACTACCATTATTGGCTAAATCGTACTTTAAATATAAAATAGGCGGAATAGATATGCCTATTTTAAGAAATAGAGCCATTGTTATATTAATACTTCTTGTAATAATCCTTGTTATAGAATGTACATATTTTAAAAATATTCAACAACAAGTTGTAGATTTGCTTATAGAGCAACAAAGCACTCAGGAAACTACGGATGCAATGGAGACTGCAGGCAATGTTGTAGGAAATAGTTTGGGAGATATTGAAACTGTAAATCAAACTACAAATGAAGCTGCACAAAATTCTATAGAAGTCCAAAAAAATGAAGTTTTACAAGGAAATCAAATTACCGAAGTAGTTGTTAATGATACTGTAAATGAAAGCTTGATTAGAAATAATATAATAAGCAATGAAAATATAATGGAAAATAACAGTGTAAGTAACGAAAATGTTGTAGAAATAAACGAATAATTAAAATAAACTAAAACATAAACAAAAAAAGTTTTGACTTAATTTAAGGAATGTGATAAAAATGCAAAAAGTAATTGTAATATGTGGACCAACAGCATCTGGCAAAACTAGTTTATCAATAGAGATTGCTAAAAAAATAAATGGAGAAATTGTATCATGTGATTCAATGCAAATATATAAAGACATGAATATCGGTACAGCTAAACCAACTCTAGAAGAGATGCAAGGTATAAAACATTATTTAATTGATTGTGTTTCACCAGATGTTAGATATAGTGTGGCAGATTACAAAAAAGATGCTATTTGTGCAATAAAAGAAATTAGCTCTAAAGGGAAAGTACCAATTATAGTGGGTGGTACAGGTTTATATTTAGAATCTCTAATATATGGTATAGAATATAACGAAATAGAAGTGGACTTAAAATATAGAAAACACTTAGAAGAAATAGAGCAAAAAGATGGACTAGAAAAATTATATGAAAAAGCAAAAGCAATCGATGAAGAGGCAATGAAGAAAATAAGTCAAAATGATAGAAAAAGAATTTGTAGAGTTTTAGAAATTTATCATTCAACTGGAAAAACAAAAACGGAATTAGAAAAAGAGTCTAGAAAAGGACCAGAATTTGATTATTTATTATTCGGCATAAATATGGACAGAGATAAACTATATGAGAGAATAAATAAGCGTGTAGATATTATGATAGAAACTGGACTAGTAGATGAGGTTAAAGAATTAATTAATAAATACGAAGAGCTACCTACTGCGATGCAGGGGCTTGGCTATAAAGAAGTTGTAGAATATTTGAATGGAGCTACAACAAAAGAAGAAATGATAGAAAAAATAAAAATGGAAACCAGAAGATATGCTAAAAGGCAATTGACCTGGTTTAAAAAATATGAAAATATGATATGGCTTAATGGATTAGACAATGTACAAAATAATATAAAGATTATTTTGGAGGAATATAGTGGAAAAAAGAACTGAAGAACAAAATAAGGAGAAAAAACATAATAAGCTCGTTAGTTTCTTTAAAAAACATAAAAAGAAAATTCTTTTTATACTCATATTATGTATTTTAATTTATATTGTATTTATAGTAGTAAATCTAATAAAAAATCCTACAGATACAGTATTTGTTGAAATGGGACAAATTGAAGAAAAAGAAACTGCTGTAGGATATATAATTCGAGACGAAACGGTATTAAAAGGTGAGAATTATAAAAATGGAATAGAGCAGATAAAAACTGAAGGTGAAAAGGTTGCAAAAGGAGAGCCTATTTTTAGATATTATTCAAATAACGAAGAAAGCCTGATAAAGAAGATACAAGAATTAGATGCAAAAATAGATGAGGCAATGGCAGAAGAGGATAACCCACTTTTAGGAGATACAAAATTATTAGAAGAGCAAATTGATACTAAAATTAGTGAATTGTATAGAGAGAGCAGTTTAACAAAAATAAAAGATGCAAAACAAACAATTAGCAATAATATGACAAAAAAAGCTAAAATCGTAGGAGAGTACAGCCCATCAGGCTCATATTTAAAAAAGCTAATAGATGAAAGAAGCAAATATGAAAACGAGTTAAACTCTGGTGCAGAGCAATTAACTGCTGTAAAAAGTGGAGTGGTTTCATATAGAGTAGATGGATATGAAGATATATTGACTACAGATGATTTTAGTAAATATACTAAGGAATTTCTTGAAGATTTAAATCTAAAAACAGGACAAATCATACCTACAAGTAATGAAAGCGGAAAAATAATAGATAATTATTCATGTTATATTGTAAGTGTTTTGGATTCTGATTATGCAAAAGATGCAGAGGTTGGAGATGAGCTAACATTAAGACTACCTAGTGGAGAAGATGTAAGTGCAACAATTGAATACATAACAAATCAAGATAATGAATGTGTAATAACATTTAAAATAGACAAGGGAGTAGAAGAATTAATCAGCTATAGAAAAATATCTTTTAGCATAATATGGTGGAGCGAAACGGGACTAAAAGTACCAAATTCAGCAATATCAGAAGAAGAGCAAAATGGAAACAAAGTCTCTTATGTAGTTAGAAGCAGAGTAGGTTATGAGGATAAGATTTTAGTAAAAATTTTAAAGTCAAACGAAAAATATTCTGTTGTTACAAATTATACTACAGAAGAATTAACAGAGATGGGATATAGCTCATCAGAAATAAGAAGCATGCCAAACATTACAATTTATGACGAAATATTAATTAATAAGTAAACAAATATTACAATTATGTTACAATTATATTAAAAAAATATTACAAAAGTAAAAAAAGTATTGACAATATTGAAAAAATGATAGATACTATATACCAGTAAAAACTAATGACGAGTTTTAAATAGGAGGTTAGTAAAATGTCAGGAGCTATTATGGAAAAAGTATGGGGAATGTTAGGATTACCAGAAAAAGAAGAAGAAGAAAATGAAGAACTAGATTATGATAAAGAAGAAGATATAGAAAACCAAGAAGAGGAAGAAGAAGATAGAAGAATTTGGGGAAGGAAGAATAATAAAGTTGTAAATATGCCACAAACACAACAAGTTAAGATGGTTATTTGTCAACCAACTACTTTTGAGCAATCTGAATACATTTGCAATTTATTAAAAGAGAAAAAATCAATTATAGTTAATTTAGAGTATGTAAATAAAGATGTTGCAAGAAGAATTGTAGATGTTGTAAGTGGTGCTGTTCATGCATTAGACGGAAATTTACAAAAGGTTTCTAATTCAATATTTTTAGTTGCACCATACAATTATGATATAACAACAGATATGGCAAGAGAAGAAATAAAAAATAAATTATCTGTTTCTTGGTTAAAAAATAATTCAATTAATTAAATATACTATATAAGAAGTTTAGGGAGGAGCTAATATGTATACACCACTGGATATAGAAAATAAGAAATTTTCAAAACAAATGATGAATGGCTATAGTGTAGAAGAAGTGGATAATTTTTTGGATGAGTTAACAGTAGATTATGAAAAATTATATAAACAATCTAATGAAAGTAGAGCTAAAATAGAAGAATTAGAATCAAATCTTGTTAAATATAAAAATCTAGAAACAACACTTCAAAATACTTTGGTTATGGCACAAGGAACAGCTGATGAAATAAAAAAAGTAGCTCAACAACAAGCTGAACAGATTGTAAAAGATGCACAAGGAACAGCTAGAGAGCAAGTAATGGAATTAGAGCAACAAATTACAATGAAGACAAAGGAATTAGAAGATTTAAAGAAGCAATTTGATGTATATAAAGCAAAAATGGAGTCGCTTTTGATTTCACAGTTAGAATTATTAAAAGAAGTTAATAAAGATTAGAAAAAGCAAGTGGGGCGGTTATTCCGCCCTTTTTGTTTTTTCCTTTACATTAATAAAATTTTATTGTATAATATCATAGAAATATTACAAAAATATAACAGTATTACAAAATTATTAAATATATATTACAATTATGTTATTTTTATTGACATATTTAAAATAATCGATAAAATATATAATATAACTTACAGAGGGAATAATGAGAGTTATTAGTGGCGTAGCCAGAGGAACAAAATTAAATTCTATAGATAGTACAGATACTAGACCAACACTTGACAGAGTAAAAGAAGCTTTGTTTAATATTATACAAAATATAATAGATGATAGTATAGTGCTGGATTTATTTGCCGGAAGTGGTGCAATTGGTATTGAGTGCATAAGCAGAGGAGCAAAAAAAGCTTACTTTTGTGAAAAATCTCATGAAGCAGTGAAAATGATAAGGCAAAATATAGAAAAGACGAGATTTACAGATAAATCAGAAATTCTACAACAAGATTATAAGAAAGCTTTGAAAAATTATAGTGTACGAAATATAAAATTTGATATTGTATTTCTAGATCCACCATATAAAAGTGATATTGCAGTAGATGCAGTTCAAGATATTATTGAGCTTGGATTATTAGAAAAAAATGGAGTAATAATTATAGAAACAGATGAAAAAGAAAGAGAATTAAAAGAATTAGAAAAATTACAGGTAGAAGTGTATGATTTAAGAAAGTATGGAAGAGTGAATCTAATATTCTTAAATCGAAAGGAGTAGAATTATGGAAATATTTACTTTATTGGAGACTTTAGAAGACATGCTAGATAAAAGTAGAGGAATACCTTTTTCAAGTAAGTGTATAGTTAATAAAGAAGATATATTGGATATTATTAAGGAAATAAGGTTAAAATTACCGGACGAGTTAAAGCAGGCAAAATGGATTAAAGAAGAAAGACAAAGAATATTAGTAGAAGCTCAAAATGAAGCAGATGAAATTATAAAAGAAGCAGAAAATAGGATAATTTCTATGATAGATGAGCACGAAATCACTAAGAAAGCATATGAAAAGAAAGTAGAAATTATAGAAACTGCAAATGAAATGTCAAGAGAAATTAAAAGCGGAACAGAAGAGTATGCTGATAATGTTTTGGCAGGAATTGAGAATGCTTTAGAGGATGCTCTAAAAGTTATAAAAAATAATAGAAAAGAATTAAAATAAGAGAAATAAGGGGACGATTCGATTGTTTCAGAAATGGGACAAAAGAGTCGTCCTTTTGTTTATGTAAAAAATTTAAAAATTTTGTTTGCTTTTTGTTAGCCTTGTGATATAATAGCGATGGATAATAAACGCAAAGGAGGAAATACGCTTTGGCAAAAAGGGGAAGAAGAGCAAAAAAGAATAAATTAGATATAAATGTAGCAGTAGTATTTATGCTTTTAATAAGTATATTACTAGCAATTTTAATATATACGAAATCAGGATATATAGGGGAGCATTTGAGCCCAATCTTAGGTGGAATTATGGGAGCAATAAAATATATCATTCCAATTGGAACTTTTTTAATTGCTATCTATATGACTACAGAGGATAAAGAATATTTAATTTCTAAATTAATACAATATGGAATTTTTTTAATCTGTATAGCGACTATGCTTAGTGTGTTTCAGTTTTCTAATGGAAATATAGATGCTAATGGTGAATTTTCTGCAGTTGTGGAGAAAGGCTATGAGCTTGGTGAATTAAATAATGGCGGTGGAGCAATCGGTACTGCAGTAGCTTTTGCTTTAATAGGATTACTTGGAGAAGTAGGAACTGTTATTTTATGTATAGGTGTTGCAGCAATTCTATTAGTGTTTATGTTTGGAATAAAACCAGCAGAATTAATTGCAGATTTTATTGAAGAAAGAAGAGAAAATAGAGAAGATAGAAGACTAGAAAGGGAAGAAGCTAGAGTAGAAAGAAAAAATGCTAGACAAAAGGAAGTAGAAGCAGAGCCAGAGAGAAAAGAAACTAAGAGAGAGTGCAAACTTAGAGAAAAAGAAGAGCAAAGAAGAGAGGCAGAGCAATTAGCAGAGCAGTTAACTATAAATTTAAATGATGATGAAGAGGACAACAAAAAGAGTAAGAGAAAGAAATATGATGACAAAGATGACAGCTTAATTCCATTTAGTATTGGTGGAAAAAAGAAAGAGGCTTCAGAGCAGAAGTCTAATCCTGATGTAATAGAAGCAAATTTGTTTAAGGCAGAGCAAGAGACAAAAGAAGAAAAAGTAAAACAAGTTTTACAATTAGAGCATACATTGACTGTGGAAGATGAAGATTACGAGTTTCCACCTATTCAATTATTGGCAGATGGAGATAAAAAAGGAGCAAAAGGAAGTAAAAAGGCAGTAGCAGAAACTGCAGCTAAATTGCAGAAAACGCTGTATAGTTTTGGTGTGTCTGCTAAGGTAGAAAATGTTTCTGTTGGTCCTGCTATTACTAGATATGAATTAAAACCTGCAGAAGGAGTAAGAGTTAGCAAAATTGCAAATCTTTCAGATGATATAGCTCTTAGTTTGGCAGCAGAAACAATAAGAATAGAAGCTCCAATACCAGGAAAACAAGCAGTTGGAATAGAAGTACCAAATAAAGAAAATGAAATAGTACCATTAAGAGATATTATAGATTGTGATTCATTTAAAAATCACAAGTCAAAATTAGCATTTGCACTTGGAAAAGATGTTGCAGGAGAAGAAGTTGTGGCAGATATTGCAAAAATGCCTCACGTACTTATTGCAGGTGCTACAGGCTCTGGAAAATCTGTATGTATAAATACTTTGATTGCAAGTATTATATATAAAGCAAAACCAAGTGAAGTAAAATTAGTAATGGTAGACCCAAAAGTTGTAGAGCTTTCTGTGTATAACGGAATACCACATCTATTAATTCCTGTAGTTACAGACCCTAAAAAGGCAGCAGGTGCACTAGCATGGGCTGTTCAGGAAATGGTAAATAGATACAGTTTGTTTGCAAGCAAAAATGTTAGAGATATAAAAGGTTATAATGCAGCTTTAGAAAAAGAAGGCGAAGGACATAAATTACCACAGATTGTTATTATTATAGATGAGCTTTCAGATTTAATGATGGTATCACCAAAAGATGTAGAAGATTCAATTTGTAGATTAGCACAAATGGCAAGAGCTGCTGGAATGCATTTGGTAATAGCAACTCAAAGACCATCGGTAGATGTTATTACAGGTATAATTAAAGCAAATATCCCATCAAGAATTTCATTTGCTGTTTCTTCTCAGGTAGATTCAAGAACAATTCTTGATATGGCAGGTGCAGAAAAATTACTTGGAAAGGGAGATATGTTATTTTATCCTTCTGGAGCACCAAAACCAACGAGAATTCAAGGTGCATTTATATCTGATAAAGAAGTAGAAAAAATTGTAGACTTTATAAAAAATAATGGTGAAGCTACATATAATGATGAGATTTTACAACAAATAGAAAATGCAAACAGTACAGATAAAGAGATAGATAGCCAAGATGAAGAAGATGATACAGACCCATTATTAATGGACGCAATTGATGTTGTAGTAGAAACAGGACAAGCGTCTACATCATTTATACAAAGACGTTTTAAAGTTGGTTATGCACGAGCTGGAAGAATTATAGACCAAATGGAAGAAAGAGGTATAATTTCAGGATTTCAAGGAAGTAAACCACGTGAAGTGCTTATGAGCAAAGAAAGATGGGCAGAATTGAAAATGAGCAGTAATTCTGAGGAATAATTATAAACACTATAAATTACTAAAGAGGATGAGTATGGGAAAAAATAAGATTTTATCAAAGTTAAATATTAGAGATTATAATAATGAATTAGAGAAAATTTTGGAAAACAAATTATTTTCATATGATGTTAAAAATTTATTACTTAGTATGCTATATAAAATAGAAAATGCGTATAGAGATTATGAAACAGTGAAAGTTGAGGGGCCTAGTAAAAAAGAATTTATAGAAAACATATTAAGAATTATAAGAGAAAAGGCATTAAAAATCTTATTAGTAAAACCAGGAGCTCCTGAAGCTAAGGAGTTAGAGCAAAAAAATGTAAAATATAAAGTAGATAAAGAAAATGGCGAAATAGTATGTTTTCAGAATGAATTTGTTATGCTAACAGCGCTTTTAAAATTAGACCAAACTAATGCAAATTTAGAAATACCGTATGATTATCTAGAGGAGCCTTTAATCGAGCTAATTAATCAAGGAAGGCTTGATTCAATGCTTGAAGTAATTAGGGACTTTAACGGATGGTCATGGGACATTGTAACAAAAGAAATAGGAGATATAAAGGGTAACTTCTTATATCAGAATTTATTATTGCTAAATGGAAAGAATATCAATATAAAAAAGACTAAGAAAATGTACAACACTATAATAAAAATGTCAATTCAAAAGTATCTTGCTAATAAAGAAAATGAAGATTATATACAAAAGTTTGAAGAAATAAAGAAGGCAAAGAAAGAAAGACTAGATTTATTTGAGCATAAAAGAGATTTACTAGATAAAATAACAGAAGAAAAAAAGGAATATACAAAACAAATTGAGCAAATTGATAGAACTTTGAATAATAATGAATTACTAAAAAAAGAATATTATGAAAGAAATAAAAATTTACCAAATAAAGAAAAAATATTTAGTGTAAGTTATTTAGTTGGTATTCTTGAAAAAGAGAGAAAAAAGCTATTAGAAGGAATAGAAGAATGTAACAAAATTATACTACCAAAAGAGTATGTAGAGCAAAAATCAAAGCTAGAGGAAGAAACAAGATTTTTGGAAAGCATACAAATAGATATATATAGAAATGATATAGTAGAAATATGCAAAGAATTCTTGGAAAATGTAAAAAATATAATAAAGGGCATCAATGAGGAAAATAAAAATAAATTGATAACCTGGATTTATAAAATTAGATATTATCGATATATTCCAATAAGTGAAACTGAAAGTGTTAGAGATTTACAAGAATTAAATAATTTATTTGAAGAAGTAATAAGATTAATAATAAAAAAATTACAAAAATTTAGAATTTGGGATACTTTTTCAGAAAATCAAGAGCTTAACTATAAAATCTTAAAAGAGATATTTAATACAAAAATTATATATTTGCAGAGTATAAATATACAATGTAGATTTGAAAATAAGGTGTTGATTGTGGAATATTATGATGATACGGTTATAGATAGTTCATTAGAAGTTCATATAGATAGTGTAAAAATAAAGAAGAAGTTTAAGCTATTTATGTAATAATAGATTTAGATTCTATAATTTGTGAAGGAGGAGTTTAATGAAAGTAACTTTTTTAGGTGCTACAAAAACAGTAACTGGCTCAAATTTTTTAGTAGAGGGAGCTGGAAAGAAATTTTTAGTTGATTGCGGAATGTATCAAGGCTCAGGCGCAGATGAATATGAAAATGAAGAACCGTTTTTATTTGATGTAAACGAAATAGATTTTATGCTACTTACACATGCGCATATAGACCATTCAGGAAGAATTCCTAAATTATATAATGAAGGGTATAGAAATAAAGTTATAGCAACAAAAGCAACTTGTGACTTGTGTGCAATAATGTTGCCAGATAGTGGACACATTCAAGAAATGGAAGTAGAATGGAAAAATAGAAAAAGAGAAAGAAAAGGCGAAGACCCACTTCCACCATTATATACAGCAGAAGATGCAGCGAAGTCACTAGAAATATTTAGCCCTGTTAAGTATGATGAGATAATAGATATTGATGAGAATATTAAAGTAAGATTTAATGATGCAGGACATATGTTAGGCTCTGCAATAATAGAAGTATGGGTTACAGAAAATGGAAAAACAGAAAAAATAGTATTTACAGGAGATTTAGGAAATAATGATATTCCACTTTTATCTCCACCAACAATGATTGAAGATGCAGATTATTTAGTAATGGAATCTACATATGGTAATAGACTTCATATTAGAAATGATGATAAAGCAAGTTTGTTTTTGGACATTGTATATGAAACACTTGAAAAAGGTGGAACTGTAGTAATACCTTCTTTTGCGGTAGGTAGAACGCAAGAAATATTATATGAATTAAATAGAATTAAAGAAGAAAAACATGATGAAGAATTTTATAAAAAGTATAAAAGATTGATGAGTGTACCAGTATATGTTGATAGTCCTTTGGCAATCTCAGCTACAGAAGTATTTAAGGAAAATATGGATTTGTTCAATGAAGAAACACAAAAAATTATTAATTCAGGAGACAATCCTTTGGAATTTAATGGGCTAAAATTTACGAAGACAGCAGATGAATCTAAAGCACTTAATGCAAGTAACGAATCTGCTATAATCATATCTGCAAGCGGAATGTGTGAAGTTGGTAGAATAAAACATCATTTAAAACATCATTTATGGGAGCCAAATAGTACAATTCTTTTCGTAGGATATCAAGCTCCTGGAACTTTAGGAAGAAAATTAGTAGATGGAGAAAAAAAGGTAAAAATATTTGGAGAAGAAATTGCAGTTAATGCTAGAATAGAATATATAGAAGGATATTCTGGACATGCTGACCAAGAATGGCTTTTGAACTTTGTATATTCATTTATAAAAAAGCCAAGTCATATATTCTTAGTTCATGGTGAGCCAGAAGGACAAGTAGTTTTAAAACAGAAAATAGAAGAAAACACAGAAATTCCAGTAATTATTCCGGATTTTGGAGAGAGCTATGACTTAGAAGAAAAAGTAGGAATGATAGGAAAAGTACATTCAAAAGCAAAAGAGCAATATTTGAGATTAGAAGTATTAGAAAGAATGAACACATTAAAAGAAGAATTAGAAGATATGTCAAGTATAGTAAAAGAAGAGTATTTGGATAAATATACTAGTGATGAAGAAGTTATAAAACTAAAAGACAGACTAAAAGAATTAGAGCAACAAATTGTAAAAATTGTAGAAAATAAGTAAGGAGAAGAACAGATGAAGAATAAGTATTATAATGATGCAATTATTGGTGGGAGAGATATAACAGCAAGCTATACAAAAAAAGGCGAATTATTAAGGCTAATGTATAACACGCCTGACTTTAGACAATTTTTAGATTTTTTTCATACAGGAGTCAAAGTAAATGACTCTTGTATAATCTATTTGCATGAAGACCAAAACAATAGATATGAGCAATATTATAGTGAAGACACCAATGTGCTTAATACTGAAATAGAAAACACATATTTTAATTTGAAGATAAAACAAGTTGATTTTGTATCTAACAAAAATAGTGTGTTAGTAAAAAGATATATCTTAAAAAATGATAATACAATTGATTTAAATGTAAACTTTCTTGTGCATTCAAAACTTTTGTCAAATCCTAATAATATGGTTGGCTCAAAAATAGAAAATAATGTGCTTATGCAATATAGCCATAATAATACTATGTGCATGTTCTCCAAAAAGGAGATTAATGCGCATCAGCTTAATGACACAGAAAATAATATTGGAAGCGGAGTAATACACGATAAAGACTATATTGGAATGAGCTCAGATTCAAGTATCAATTATGAATTGGGAATAATAAAACCAGGCGAAACAAAAGAGCTAGATATTTATTTATATGTAATAGAAAATGAAAAAGTATCTGCAGACGAAATGTGGAAGAATATAGAAAACATTAGAAAGCAGGATGTTGCTCATGAGCAGATGTCAGTAGAAAAATACTGGAAAAAATATGTTAAAGAGCATATAAGAATAGAGCTCAAGGAAGAAAATAGCGAATATAACATCAAATTTAATCAAATGTATAAAAGAAGTATATTATTATTTCCATTATTAACAAATAGAGAAACAGGAGGAGTTGCTGCAGCAGTAGAAGTGGACGAAAATCTAACTCAATGTGGTAGATATGGATATTGTTGGCCACGTGATGCTGTATTTATTACACGTGCATTTGACAAAGTGAAAATGGAAAAAGAAACAGAAAAATTTTATAAAATTTTCTGCAAAAACACACAAAGCAAAAATGGAATGTGGGAGCAAAGATTCTATACAGATGGAAGACTAGCACCATGCTGGGGATATCAAATAGATGAAACCGCAGGCGTAGTATATGGAGCATATGAGCACTACAAAGCTACTAATGATAAGAAATTTTTAAGAGATGTTTTAAAAATGTGTGAAAATGCTGTCAAATTTTTATGTATTTATATGGATAATATCTTAGGGATACATGATGATAGTGATATAGTAAAAAACGAAATAGAAAAAACATATCATACAGAAAACAGAAACAAACTTCCTGTAACTTATGATTTATGGGAAATGCACGAGGGGGTGCACTTATATTCTTTAGCAAGTATATATGCAGCATTTAACTCTATAGAAGAAATGTATGCAATATTTAAACCAGAATATGAAGAAAAAAACAGACTTAAACTAGAAAGTGTAAATAAGTTAGAAAAAAAGATAGAATTTTATAAAAAAGAAATAAAAAAATATATTGATGCTAATATGTATAATGAAAACACAAAAACTTTAAAAAGAAATACAATAGACGACATTACAGATATTAGTATGCTTGGAGCTGTCGTACCATTTAAAATGTATGGCGTAAAAGAAAAAAAGGTAGCAAACACCATTGAAAAAATAAATATGCGACTTAGAACATATACAGGAGGATATTTAAGATTTGAAGGTGACCATTATAGAGAAGGCAAAAGCCCTTGGTCAATATCAACATTATGGATGGCAATGTATTATAAAGAAATAGGAAATAAGCAAAAGGCACAAGAATGCATTGATTTTATTGTAAACAGTGCTAATGAGCATGGACTAATAGGAGAGCAAATCGACAATGCCACAATGCAACCAAACTGGGTAATCGGTCTTGCTTGGGCTCACGCAATGTTCATTTTGTCGTTATAGGGACAGGCCTAAAAACGACAAGGTTGTCGTTTTTGGGACAGACCTTCTTAAGAAAAGAGAAAATTTAACAAAAAATGTAAATAAGTATAGCATATTTTTAAAAAATGTGCTATATTTTATATGTTAATAAAGTAATAATTATCGAGGGGGCATATTACTCTTAACAAATTTTTATATAGAAAGGAGGGTATTATGCCTCGAATATCTCGAAATGATAATAAAACTATCACTAATACATATCATATTATAGCAAGAGGAATAAACAAGCAAGATATATTTTTAGATAATGACGATAAAGATAATTTTTATAAAATGATAAAGATAACAAAAGAAAAATATAATTTTGAGTTATATGCATTTGCTCTAATGAACAACCATATTCATTTTACAATATTTGATAAACACGATGAAATGTCTAAAATTATGCATAGAATATGTACAATTTATGCTATGTATTTTAATAAGAAATATGAAAGAGTAGGTCACGTATTTCAAAACAGATTTAAAAACATATGTATTGATACAGAAAACTACCTATTGAATTTGATTCGATATATACATAAAAATCCAGAAAAAGACGGAATATGTGATATGAATACGTATAAATGGAGCAGTTATCGTGATTATATAACAAATAATAATAATAGTATTACAGATACAGATTTTGTACTTGAATTATTTGACGAAAAACCAATAGAGGCTACAAAAAGATTTATAGATTTTCATAAACAGAATGATAGTTCTTTTGTTGATAGTAGCCTAGAATTTGATATAATTCTAACTGATGAAGAAGTATCTGAAATTATAAAAAGAAAATTAGGAATAAATAATTTGCTTTTTATACAAAATTACAATAATGCTATAAGAAATCAAGTAATTTATGAAATATCACAAATATATGGAATTTATCCTAAACAAATGTCAAGAATTTTAGGAATGAGTGAGAGAAATATCCAAAGAATTATAAAGAGCATGAAAGAAGACTAATATTTCTAATAAGAAATATGTCGTTTTTAGGCCTGTCCCTATAACGACAAGGAGGAAAAATATGGCAAAAGCAAAAACGATTTTTGTGTGCAGCAGTTGTGGATATGAGTCTGCAAAATGGCTTGGAAAATGCCCTGCTTGTAACGAATGGAATACATTTTATGAAGAAAAAGTAGTAAATACTTCAAGTACAGCAGGAGGCAAGAGTAGTTCAAGCAAAGAAAGAAGTATGCCACGAAAGTTAAAAGAAGTAGAAGGAATAGAAATAGCTAGAACAAGTACTGGTATAGGAGAGCTAGATAGAGTGCTTGGGGGAGGGCTAGTAAAAGGCTCTCTTGTTTTAGTAGGAGGAGAGCCTGGAATCGGTAAATCTACTTTGATTTTACAACTTTGTAATAAGATGCAAGGAGATGGAAAAGTTTTATATGTCTCAGGAGAAGAGTCAGCAGAGCAAGTAAAAATTAGGGCAGATAGGCTTAATATAAACAATGAGGATATTATGTTTTTTGGAGAGACAAATATTGATAATATTCAAGATGCAATTATGTCCATAAATCCAAAGCTTGTAATTATTGACTCAATACAAACAATGTATTCAGAGGAAATTACCTCTGCTGCTGGAACGGTAAGCCAGGTTAGAGAAATCACCTCTAGAATTATGAGAATGTGCAAAGATAATGGCATAACCACAATTATAATTGGTCATGTAACAAAAGATGGTAATATTGCAGGACCAAGAGTGCTAGAGCATATGGTGGATACAGTGCTATATCTAGAAGGTGAAAGATATTTTTCTTATAGAATTTTAAGAAGTGTAAAAAATAGGTTTGGCTCTACTAATGAAGTTGGCATGTTCGAAATGAAAAATGAAGGAATGGTGGAGATAACAAATCCATCTTCTATACTTATAACGGAAAGAAATGATAATCCAGCAGGCTCAGTAATTGTTGCAAGTATGGAAGGAACAAGGCCATTACTTGTTGAGCTTCAGGCTTTAACTACTCCTAGTGTGTTTGGAATACCAAAAAGAACTGCTAATGGAATTGATTATAACAGATTAGCAGTATTAATGGCAGTAATAGAAAAAAGAGCTGGAATAGCTCTAGGAACTCATGATGTATATTTGAATGTGGTTAGTGGAATAAAACTTGTAGAGCCGGCAATAGATTTAGGAGTGGTACTTGCCTGCACATCAAGTTACAAAAATGTAAGTATTCCACAGGATGTAGTGGCAATAGGAGAAGTTGGACTAACTGGCGAAGTTAGAGCAGTAAATATGATAGAAAAAAGAATAAAGGAAGCGGAAAAGTTAGGATTTAAGAAATGTATTATACCAGAAAGTAATAAAAAACTATTGAAAGATAGCTATAAATTAGATATAATAGGCGTTAGAAATATTAATGAGGCTATAAGGGGATTGCAGTTAAAAAACAGTTAAAATCAGAATTTCGTTAAGAAGGTCTGTCCCCAAAACGACAACTTTGTCGTTTTTAGGCCTGTCCCTATAACGACAAACAGGAGGAGTTATGATGGAAGGTATTGAAGAGGTTTTAAGACAAATTGCACCTGGTACACCAATACGCAATGGATTGGAAAATATACTAAATGCTAAAACTGGTGCATTAATAGCAGTAGCAGATACTGAGCAAGTTCTAGAGTTGGTAGATGGTGGATTTAAGCTTGATGTAGATTTTAGCCCAGCAAAGCTATATGAGCTTGCAAAAATGGATGGAGCCATTATTTTAAGCTCTGATTTTAAGAAAATACTATATGCAAATACACAACTTATTCCTTCGCCAGATATCAATACTTCTGAAACAGGCACTAGACATAGAACTGCTGAGCGTACTGCTAAGCAAACAGGTGCATTGGTAATTAGTATTTCTCAAAGAAGAGGCATAATAACTCTTTTTAGAGGAAATGATAGATATGTTTTAAGAAATTCGGCTGATGTAATATCAAAGGCAAATCAGGCTCTACAGATTGTAGAAAAGTATAAGAAAGTTTTTGATAATAAAATAAATGTTTTAAATGAATATGAGTTTAATGATATTGTTACATTGGAAAATGTAATTACTGCAATTCAAAGAGCAGAAATGGTAATGAAAATTACAGAAGAAGTAAATAAAGCCATTGATGAATTAGGAGAAGAAGGTAGACTCTTAGAGATGCAACTTGACGAAACGGTAGGAGATTTAGAAAAGGAAGAGCTTTTGATTATAAAAGATTATATTGCACCTGGAAAGAAAAGAACAGCAGAAAAAATATTACAAGAGTTAAAAAATACTGAGTATGAAAATCTTTTAAAGCCGAATAGGATTGCTAATCTTTTAGGGTATGAGGATTTCGATAATTATGATGAAGTTGGCGTTTATACAAGAGGGTACAGAATTTTAAATAAAATACCAAGAATGCCAAGTAATATTGTTGAAAATTTAGTAAAATCTTTTAAATCATTCCAACATATTTTAGTGGCAGATATACCACAACTTGATGATGTAGATGGAATTGGCGAGATAAGAGCTAGAACAATAAAACAATCGTTAAAGAGAATGCAGGAGCAGTTTGTTTTTGATAATTTAGTTATGTAAAAATAAAAAT
>CAJFHE010000018.1 GCA_904378095.1 uncultured Clostridia bacterium
TGCCAGGGCTTTGCCCTTGGAACCCATAAAAATAGATGAATTTTTAAGTAAAATCCATCTATTTTTATATAAATTATTTTAAAATATTTTTATTTATTTCATCTTATTTTACCACTATTGCCCCCAATAAGTGCTGAAATGTGCAATATACCAATCTTCTTGCACACTCCCCGCAACCAAATAAAAAAGTACAAACTAATTATTTTAATTATCAGTTTGTACTTTTATTTTTTCTTGCTACTACTGCAAATCTACCATCTTCTGTATGATATGAGCATGTAGATAATGTTATTAATTGGTCCCCATATTCAGCTGTTTTTCCCGTATCATATATAGATGATTCTTTTGCATTTTCAATAAATTCATTATATTCCTCTTCATTGTCTGCATTAATAAAATAATAATACCTAAATACATTAGTTTCACTTTTGTAATATACTCGTGAATAGAATGCTGATATTATTTCAAACTCACTATCTTCTTTTTCTGTTGTAAATCGTATAACTGGATGCTCTTCATAGTAGCTCTTGTCCTTGTAATTTAATATATCATGGAATAATTCTCCATTTTGTAAATTATGACCATATAGCAATAGGTTACTACTTGGTATGCTCCAATCATAGTCTTTATCTAAGAAAATAGAGCCGTATGTATTTTCTTCTTTTTTATAATTATGGTTCATATAGTAACTATTGTCTTCACCTTGTAATACTGGATAATTTATATTCGTTCCTTCTACTTCTATCCAGCCTACAATATCCGAATTTTGCTCTTGCAATTTTTCAATTTGCAGCATTCTTTCTGTTTTTTGTGGTGTGACTTGAGTTTTTTCAATTTCAATTGTATTTAACAAATCACTTTCTTGTTTTATTTCTTCACCTTCCTCAAGGTGATTTATAATATATGCTAGTGCGAGTATAAAGACAATCATCAAAAGAAATATAATTATTTTATGTTTGGTTTTTAACCTTTTAAAATGTTTGCCGTCTTTTCGGCTTTGAATGCTTGCCCACTTTAATTTATATTCCTTTCTAAATATGTTGCTCTATCAAACTTATCATCCCTATATACATTTGTTAGGATAGATAAAAATACCTATCCTAACAAAATAATATTATTAACAATATTTATTATGAGTTCTTTTTCTTTATAACTACTACAGTAGCTAAAGATACTACAGCTATAGCAGCTGCTATACCTATGTAAGTTGATACTCCTGTTTTTGGAGTTTCATCTTTTTCTTCTGAAGTTTCATCAGCAGGAGTTTCTTCTGCTGGTTTTTCTTCATCTACTGGTGGTTCCTCTGTTGGATCCTCTACAGTTACTTCTGCTAATTTAGCATAGATTGTAACATTTCCATCTACTTCGCCTCTGAAATCAAAAGCTGTTTCATAGTTTGCATCAGTAAAGAAACCATCTAATTTATAATTAGTATCAGTTAAATCAATTTTTGATGCAAGATCTTCTTCTGATAAAACTGTTCCCAATTTTATTTCAAAAGAAATTGGATCTTTTCCTGGAACACTGATTGTTACAATTGGGTTTGGTATATACATATCACCCTCAGTATTATCAGCTGTTACTCTATCACTAGAATTACTCTCGAATTTAACTTTATTATCCATATCAGTTACAATAATTTTGTTACCATCGATATATAATCTATCTAATGTAGTTGCAAGCTCATTTTGTACTTCAAACGATGTAATTTCATCATTTTCTGCTACATAAATAACGTTTTCTGTTTGCTCTGATTTAAGAGTACCATTCATAACTAGTACAGGTACAACATCAGTACCAGCAAGGCTTGAGCCTTTGCCTATTTCGATTCCGTTATTTGAGTTTTCACCATTATATCCTAATGTTAGGTCTATAATTTCAACTACGCCACCATTATTTAGAATTCCACCAAATGTACAATCATGAATGTTTACACCATTTAAAATAAGTTTTCCTCCATTGTATGCCTGTGCACCATATTTTGGACTACTTGTTAGTGTAACATCTTTTAAAGTGATTGTACTTCCTGTTGAAGCTGCAATTAATGTTTGGTTTGGTAAACCAGTTGCTTTTATTGCATCTATATCACCAGAAATTGTGTGATTATTTCCATCAATAGTAAGTGTCTTTCCAACTATATCCATAACTCTTGAAATTTCAACATCTGTGTTTAAGATTATAGTAGAATTATCTTCTGCACTTAGAACTTTTTCTACCAAATCATCACCCTCATTTATTGTAATTTCTGCTGCATTAGATATAGAAGGAATTAATAGCATAACTGCTAAAACAAGAACGAAAAACAATGCTATTTTCAATGTATTTCTCATGTTTTCACCTCCTTTTATTTTGTATTATATCTATATTTTTAATATAAATATCTAGAGTTGAAATCTTTTTCTTCTGATTTTAAAATCTTTAATATCATTTTCATACAAAATATAACATATAATAATTTTTTTTGCAATATATTTACAAAAAACAAATTTAAAGATTAAATTAAACTGTAACTTTATCTTTTATGTCAGCAAATTTTGCATCTCCGATGCCTTTTACATTCTGTAAATCCTCTATGTTCTTAAAATTTCCATTTTCTTCTCTATATTCTATAATTCGCTCTGCCAAAGATGGTCCGATGCCTGGCAATCTATCTAATTCTGATTGATTTGCAGTATTTATATTCACCTTTCCACTCCCTCCTTTTTGAGTACTTGTATTACTGTCTTCTATTATTACATTATTGCCACTATTTTCTGTAATATACTGTGATATTTTTTCTTTTTTATTTGGTATGTATATTTTTTGACCATCTTGTAATTCATATGCCAAATTAACTTGAGACAAATCTGCCTGTTTTGTCTCTCCTCCTGCCTCCTTTATTGCATCTACAATTCTTGCTCCTTGATTTAAATAAATTATTCCTTCTTTTTTTACTTCTCCAGTTATATGTACTGCTATTTTTTCTTTCTCCTCCGCTATCTCATTTACCACTTCTAGATTTGCTATATTTCCTGCATTTTCAGTATTTTGCTCTAAAACCTCATTTTCTAAATCAAACTCACTATGGTTTTCATTTTCTATTATCATATATATAGCAAATGCAACTACTAGTATTAGTAATAATACTGCCGAAATTATTATTTTCTTTTTATTATCTAAATTCATTAAAATTCCTCCTTTATTATTTTAGTATATTTTTGAGTAACAAGTTAAAATCTGTCAGTATATTTCAAAATCTCAGTATCTTTTGCTTAAGTTTTTGCAAAAACATATTGAAATTTTCGTGATTTTAATGTATATTAATATATATTTTATAAGGTTGTTTTTACAGAAATGGGGGTCCTTATGAAACAACTACGAAAGATAGCTATATTTACTATTATTTTTATTTTGATTATTATGCCAATAACTATATTGGCAACAGATATAAATACAAATGATTACAATCCAGATAATATAACAACTAATTCACCGTCTGTTATTTTAATGGATGCAAAAACCGGAAAAATTTTATATTCTAAAAGTGCTTTTGAACAAAGATATCCTGCTAGTACTACAAAGCTTATCACTGCAATTCTTACTTTGGAAAATTGTAAATTGACAGATATAGCAACTGTAAGTCATGATGCAATATTTAATGTTCCTGTTGGTTATTCTCATGCTAGTTTACAAGAAGGTGAAAGGCTAACAATTGAGCAACTTTTAAATGTTCTTCTTATTCCTTCTGCAAATGATGCTGCTTTTGTTTTAGCAGAGCATATTGCGGGCTCAGTTGATAATTTTTCTGAGATGATGAACAATAAGGCTAAAGAGATTGGATGTTTAAACACACATTTTGTAAATCCCAACGGAATTCATAATGATGATCATTATTCAACTGCTTATGATTTAGCTTTAATTGGTAAATATGCAATGCAGTTTAACGATATTATGCGAATAGCAATGGTTAATCAATATACTTTACCTAAGACTAACAAGTATGATAGAGAAGATAGAATATTTAACACAACAAATGGGTTGGTAACAAAAAATAGTGAATATTATTATCCTGAAACAACTGGAATGAAAACCGGATATACAGATAAATCTGGTTATTGTATAGTTACCACAGCTAAAAAAGACGATGTAGAGCTAATAGCGGTTGTATTGGGTAGTAATACCATAAAAGAAAGATATGAAGATTGTATTAAATTATTTAATTACGGCTTTGATAATTATTCATATCAAACTTTAAATACAGCTAATGAAGTAATAGATTCAGTGGAAATCGCTGGTGCAACTAAAGAAACTAAATCTTTGGATATTGTTGCTAAAGATGATATTAATGTTTTAGCTAAAAATAATATCAGTGATGATGAAATAAAGAAAACTGTAGAAATAAATGAAAATCTGTCTGCTCCTATTGAGCAAAATGCTGTTGTCGGTAAGCTTTCATATGAAATAGAAGGTGAGACTTATTCTACTGATTTAATAGCTTCCAACTCTGTGGTAGCTTCAAATTTTGAAACAATTTTATTTAGAGCTTTGCTTATATTTTTAATATTGTTTTTATTAGTGGTAATTTTAAAAACAATAAATAAGCCAAGAAAGCCAAAAAGTTCAGATTATACTTATGGGATAAAACATTCTAAGAAATCCAAAAGAGTCAAATCTAAAAAAGGTGGTAGATATAAATTTACTCGGATTAACTGAGTACTTATAAAATCATAGTAAGTTTCTTACTATGATTTTTTATTGATTAAACTCAGGTGGCAAATTTAAATCTGCCACCGTATTTCATTTTAGTGCTGAATAAGTCAAATTTCATAGTTGATTTATTTTTATACTACATAGTCTGTTCCAATTATTATAGTTGCATCTACTAAGGAATTAGAATCTCCTGTTACTAAACTATCAACATCTAAAATTTCTTTTAGTCTATTTTCTTCTGATTGTGTTATATCTTTTCTGTTTATGACTGTAGTATTATTTGTAGTTGAAGTATTGCCTGTTTGAATCACATTAAATCCTGCTGCTTCTAGCTCTGATACTACTTCTCTTAATTTATTAGTGCTCCCACTTCCATTCAGCACTTCTACATTTAAAGAACTGCCTTCATCAACTGCATTGCTTCCGTCTGCTATTGAGTTTTCATCTACAGTGTTTTCGTTTATTACATTTCCATCTAGTTGTTCTTCTGTAATTTTTCCATAGAACAATTCATCTATTTTTTCTTTTGCCTCTTCTTCATCTACAAGATAAACCCATACGCCATTACCAGTTTTTTCTGATATCCCTGGTAGAGTTGCTGTTTTTAAATTATCTATGTTAAATTCTAGTATATATGGTACATAGTCTTTTACCGCATCGAAATTCAAGTTTGTTTCTACATATTGCTCTGCTATATCTAGAAAACTAAATATCATATTAACATCCATCTTTTTAGTTGTTTGCTCTAGAAGTGCTGTTAAAAATGCTCTTTGAGTTCTCATTCTTCCTAAGTCTTCTCCACCATACTCATATGGGTATGTTGAGCCATCACTATTATGTCTAAAGCGTACTACTTGCTCGGCCTTGTCACCATCTAATAATTGATATCCCGCTTTTAAATCAATGTATAAGCCCTGTCTTCTATCTGTGTAATGCATATCTATTGGGACATCAAAGTACACTCCTCCAAGTTCATCCACTAATACTTTTAACGCCTTTGTATCAACTTTTAAATAATATTGTACATTAATTCCCGTTATTTCTCTAACATATTCTAATAATTTATCTGCCCCATAAGTTTCAAAAACTGCATTTATTTTATCATATCCTGTTGCATATGACATGCTATCCCCTATAAACGTATCTCTAGGTATTGACAACAATGCTGCTTCTTGAGTTTTTGGATCATATGAAGCAATCATTATTGTGTCTGTAAGAGTTTCGCTTTGGCCTAACAACAAGCAATACATTTTATCTAGCTTATTTACCGTTTCCTCATCATGACCAAGCAACTCTTTTGATACTCCTGACCAGCCTTCCTCAGTATATCTTTTATATAATCTGTAACCAAAAATTATACCTGCAATAAGTATAATTAGTAATAGTATTAACACTACTCTTAAAAATATATTTTTCTTTTTTCCTTTTTTATTTCCCTTTTTATTCTCTTTTTTCTTTTCTTCTTTAGCTTGTTTTTTCAAAACTATTCACTCCCGTTTTTACAATATACCCCATATTATACTAGATTTATTATTTAATATCAATATTTTATGGCAATTTTCTATGAAAAAAGCAAAAAAATAGAAACTTGTTTTTTTACTCCGTCCCTAAAAACAAGTTTCTAAAAAAGCTTTAGAAGATAATTTCTAATAACAAGTTATTGTTATACATCATGCTACCTACGTATGATTGCTCTATTGCATTTGTTAAAGCTCCATTAGTCATTGGAGATACAAATGATATTATTGCAAGCAATACATATATTATAATTAGTCCTTCTATTACTCCATATATTATACCACCTAATTTATCAAATTGTTTTATTACAGGTAGTTTTGCAATTAATGCTGTTATAAATCTTAAGAAGATTAATAAAATTCTTGCTACTATGAATAATACAATCCAAGTTCCTGCTTTAACTATTGTTAATGAAACTTCTCTTGCAGTACTATCAGCAATAGCTTCTTTTGCACTATCTGATGCAGATTCGACTTGTTGCTGTATGTAGTCTGTAATTGCCTCTGGCATTTTTTGCTCTTCTTCGTTATTTCCTATTATCATTTCTCTTATAGATTGCTCTAAGTTGTCATCTATTTGTGTATTATTTATTATTAAATTTGAAATAGGTACAAATAGAATAAAAGCTATTACAATTGATAACACAAATGACAATATTTTTATTAACGAGCCTGTTAATCCTCTTACATAACCAATTATTATGCATATGATAAAAATCGCTAAAATTACTAAATCTACTATTATAGACATGTTTTTCACCCCCTTTATAAGTTTATAATTCCAACTCTGTCACTATACACAATTCCTGCAATTCCATTTCCTATTACTACATCTTGTGCTTCTTGTGTAGAGCTATAGCTTTTTAATAGCCATCCTATAGTATTTACAAATACTATGTCTTGTCCTAAACTTATTGCTATCACATTATTATTGATATATATATATTTAGCTGCTCCCTCTGTAGTATATACTGCAGTGCTATCATTATTTACGTTTCTAATTTCTATAACTGTATTTGTATTAAATAATCCTGCATTCTCTTCTATTGCTCTATAAATGCAATTTTCCAAATTTATATTTGCGAAGTTAATGTTTTTTCCACTCTCGTTAAGAGACATTAATGAGCTATTGTTTCCATTTTGTATCATACATATTTCATCATCATACATACATATAATTTTGTCATTCCCGATATATTCTATATTTATAATTAATTTATTACTCTCCGCAGAATAAGAAAAAATTTCAGAGTCTGATGGATCTTCTATAGAAATTACTCTTATATTAGATTGAATTGTTGTTCCTGATGTATTCACTTCTGCAAATGCCATATATTTGTTATCATTTGATATACTAGTATCTACCACAGTTGTCGTTGAGCGGAATGTTTTAAATAACTCATTTCCATTATTATCAAATGTAGTTATAACTGATTTATACGTTGTACCAGTTAAAATTACGCTAACATAACCATTATTATTTACATTTATTTTTGAAATATTACCATCCAATGTTTTGGTCCATAAAATTTCCGAGCCAGATATCAAGTTCAATTTAGTTCCATTTTGCTCACTTATGGCAATATATTTATTATTTACACTATATACAGGATTGTTTATTTCTAAATCTATTTCGTTTTCTAATTTTCCAGATGAGTTATATTCCATTAATTTATTTTCTGCTAAAACACAAATATATCTATCATAAGCAAATACGCTTACATTCGAATCATAATCTAAGTCTATAGAAGTCAAATTTTCTTGGGATATATTTTTTCTAAATAAATGTTGGTCCAAAAATTTTCTTGCGTCACTGCTGGAATAATATACTAGCATAGTAATTCCTACAGCTAATAGAATAATCCCTATAGATATAGCTATTATTATTTTTTTCTTATTTACTTTTTTCTTTGAATTACTTTCTTCATTAAAGTTCACTATATCTTTCAAAATTCTCCTCCTCATTTGTTGTAATTTTTATAACTACTAATTATTTATACCAGTTTTCGATGTTTTTTTCAATACTTTTTTTGATTTTTGCTATAATATATAAACAAACTGTATTAATCCTAATAATCCAAAAACCGGATATGTTAAATTCACCAAATTAGCAAAGCTAAAGTTGGAGACGAAAATGGCTGAGATGCATATGAGCATTGCTAAAGTTTTATATGTTTTTTTACTTTTGGTACAGTTTGTTAAAAATCCATATCCTGCTGATATCATAGTAGAATATATTGCAAAAATAATTACTATTCCATATATGTATTTAAATGCTACTCCATAACCACTTGCGATATATACTATTGGAATTTCTATGTCACTCATATCACCAAAATTATATAAAATTAAGTATATAGTAACTGATAAAATTAGGAATATAACTGTTGATATAGCACTTATACTTTTTTCATTATTTTTTGCATATTTTTTTAGTCCTATCAGGATTGGTAATAATAATATGCTGTTATAACTAGCATATTCTATGCTTTTTATAAGCCAATTGCAGGATATTTGTATGTTTTTAAAATCTAGGGTTTTTACGGTTTCAAATATATTGGCTCTTATTCCTATAATTAGAACTATAATTATTAAGACTGGAATAATTATACTGCTAATTTTAGCAATTCCTTCTATATTTTTCATAAATGTAATGTAGCAAAGAATCACAATAATAATTGCAGTAATTATATTTGGTATGTCAAATTCTTGTTTAAAATATGCAGTAAATCCTGCTATCATAATATAAAATGACATTAATAAAAATATGTTTATTATAATATTCATTATATATTTTAGTATTTCTTTATTTTTCTTTCTTTCTAACAGCTCATTATATGAATTGATATTGTTATTTGTTAATTTAAGTACCTTATATATTACCATACCTGTAATTAAAGAAGATATAATTATCCCTATCATGCCATTTTCTTTATATATATTAAAAAAACTATATATCTCTTGCCCTGATGCGAATCCAGCTCCAATAAGAGTCCCAATAATCACAAATACCGCTTTTATAGTATTTTTCAAACTAAAAACCTCCTCATAAAATTTATGAGGAGATTTTTAAGTTTATTACTTCTTTCTTCTTCTAATTATCCATACTACTATACCAATTACCACTATTACTGCTGGAATAGCAAATATGATAGAAAGTATTATTGTGTTTTGCTGCTCTGTAACAGTATATGTCGATTGCTCAACATCCTTCCTTATGGTTATCATATTATCTCTGTCTGTTAAATATGCAATAGAATTTGTAGCTAAATCTTCGTTGTTGTAAAAGTCTAAGGCATATGAAAAATACTGTGAGCTAATAGCTATTTGCAAGTTTGTTATGAATATATTATTTGAATATACAATTAATTCTGATGTTGTTTCATCATTAATCGTCTTTTTTAGCAATGCTCCCACTGTGACATTTCCTGCGTCTTCATCTACATCTGTTTTTGAAGCAGTTTCTATTGAATAATCTGTTCTATAGAAAGAATTTGCTCCAGTAGTTGCTAGAGTTTCTACTTGAACACCTAATTCTTCTAGCTTTTCGCTATCTGCTATATCTACTCTACCTGCCGTCATAAAGCAAGCATTTATATTCATATTTGTAGCAGATGTTACACTTGTGTATGGGCTCACTGTTACTATTATTGCAGATGGTGTACCATAAAGCATTCTATCTGAGTCGCTCTCTAACATTACTCCTTCAGAAATACTAACACCATATTCATCTAGGACTTTTTGGAAGTTAGGCATTTCTTTTCCTATTGAATTTGGGTCAGAGAATAATATTATTTTTCCGCCTTTATTAATATAGTCTAAAATTGCGTCTCTTTCTGCTTCTGTAATATCTTCAGCTAAAGTTGTTATCATTAATACAGAGCAATCCTCTGGAACAGAGCCTGTTGTTAATAAATTTAAGTCTTCAAATTCGTACGCCTCTGCCTCTAAGTCTGCACTAAAGTAATATAAGTAATCTGAAGAATATTTGTTATGACCAGTTAAATTATATATTATTGGCTTTTCATCTGTAGTAACATCTATAATCGCATTAGTTAGCGCTTCTTCTGCTATATCTTTATATTGATAAGTAGAATAGTCCATTGTAACTAAATCGTACGAAGATAATGTTTTAGATTTCTCTCCACTTTTAACTATTATTATAGCACTGTCTGCAGTAATTCCATATTCATCTGTTAAATCTGTTCTTGAAGTTAGATCATCTATTACCTCTACCGTTATATTTTTATTTACACTATTATATTTTTTCGCAAAATCTTCATAATCTGGCATGTTTATTAACATTATTTCAACATCTTTATCTACTGCTTGTACTATTTGTTTGGACGCGTCAGACAAGCTGTATATCTTGTCTTTAGTAAAATCAAAATCTGCAATATTTATATTATCTACCGCTATGTTTATTCCTATGCATACTGCAACTATGATAACAATTAGCAATGCTGTTAATGATGTTTGTCTTAACCACTTTGCTTTTTTATCTTTAAATGGTTTTTCATGCTTTACAATTAAGTCTTTTTGCTCCTTGTTGTCTATATTCTCTTTATTATTTATTTTCTTTGGAGCTTTTTCTTTATGTTTTTCCTTTTCGTTTATTTTTTTAGAATCTTCGTTTTCTTTCACTCGTTTCACCCCTCTCCTATTTTACTGCCTTTCTTCTTTTTATTAAAACTATCGTAATTAATACACACATTGCTGTAATAGATAATAAGCAAACTGTATCTGATACAGAAACTAGTCCTGATGGGAATTTTAGAAATTTATCTATTAAATCAATGCTTGAGAATATTTCACTTATGTCTACTAAAAACCAAGGTGCTACTAAAACTACTATTGTTATAATTGCAGAAATTATTTGATTTTCTGTTATACTTGAAGCAAGCATTCCTATTGAAATTGCTGCCATCGCAACTAATAAAAATCCTATCATTGTTACAATTAATGTTGGTATGTTTATTGTTCCAAAAAAGCTTATTATAATTGCATAAATTATTGAAAGTATTAAGGTTATTAAGATTACTGCTAGAGCCGCAAAAAACTTGCCAAGCACGATAGAAGTTACACTTCTAGGAGATGTAAGTAATAGCTGCTCTGTTCCGTTTTTCCTTTCTTCTGCAAACATCCTCATTGTAAGTAATGGTACCATTAACAATAGTCCATATCTTGCTGTTGCATAATATAGATTTCCCATATCTACTGAGCCATATGATATTGTTGTAAGATAGAAAAATATACTAAACATAAGCATAAAAATGCCTATAGCTATATATCCTATTGGGGATAAAAAATATGTTTTTAACTCTTTTTTAAATACTGCCCACATTATTTTTTCTCCTCCTTTTTACTGTCATTTTCTGTTTCTTTATCTTCTACTTGTTTTTTAGATTTCTCTTCTTTTGTTTTCTTTTGTTTATCTTCTTTCTTAGATTTTTTTACAGTATCCTCTTGCTTAGTTGTATTTACTAATTTCATAAAAGCATCTTCTAGTGTTGTCTCAGTCTTCTTTAGCTCAAATATTACTATTTCTTCTTTTGGTAATACTTCAAACAATTTCTTTCTTAAATCAATATCTGAAGATGTTGTAATAACATATTGTTTTGTGCCATCTTCATGGTCTTTTACAAATTCCACAGTATCAATTTCTTTTATTTTTTCTTTTATTTTACTCATATTTCCTTTTGGATCTTCTACTATTACAGAAATGCCATTACTCTCTTTTGTAGCTTTTTCCAAGTTCTCTGGGGTATCTATTGCTATTATTTTGCCTTTATTAATAATAATTACTTTTTCACATATTTGGCTTGCTTCTGGTAAAATATGTGTACTTAATATAACAGTATGTTTTTTTCCAAGCTCTTTTATTAAATTCCTTATTTCTGTTATTTGCTTTGGATCCAATCCTACAGTTGGCTCATCCAAAATTATTACATCAGGATTTCCAACTAACGCACCTGCCATACTTACTCTTTGCTTGTAGCCTCTAGACAAATTCCTGATTAATTTATTTTGTACATCTTCAAGTCCCATTTCTTTAATAACTTTTTCTACTTCTTGTTTTCTTTCGTTTCTTTTTACAAGTTTTAATTCCGCCATATATGAAACAAATTCTTTTGGCGTTAATTCATAATATAATGGAACATTCTCTGGCATATAGCCAATTTCTTTTTTAGCTTTTCTAGGCTTTTTAGAAATATCATTTCCATTAATAATAATTTGACCTTTTGTTGGCTCAATAAATCCTGTAATCATATTCATTGTAGTACTTTTGCCAGCGCCATTTGGTCCTAAAAATCCTACCACTTCGCCATCTTTAACTTCAAAATTAATGTTATCAACAGCTATGGTAGAGCCATACTTTTTTGTGACATTTTTTACTTGTATCACTGCTTTTTCCTCCAATCTCCTATTTCCGTAAGTTTTTACGCCATTATATTAACATTAAACCTATGCAATTTCAATACATTTCACATAAAATTCACATTTTACTAATTTGGGACAGGCACCGATTAGTAAAAAATAACAAAAATGGGCAGGCATTCTGGAATAGTACAACTCTTTAAATGCATATTTTAAATTAAAAGATATGTGGAGGTCTATATGGAATTCCTTTATCCATTTTTTATTGCTTTTATTATGGTGTTTATTGCAGAATTAGGAGATAAAACACAACTGTTAGTCCTATCTTTTTCTGGTAGTGTAAAAACTAAAAATATTGTTTTAGGAATTGCATTACGGCTCCTTCTTTAGTCATGGAATTGCAATTCTTTTTGGCAGTAGAATCGGTCTTCTAGAAAATGCTTCTATACATAGAATTATTAAAATTATTACATATTCGTCTTTTATTCTTATGGGAATTTTGTCTTTACTTCCTAAGAAAGAAAAAATTGGCTCTGATACAGATAAAAAGAGCTCTATAATTAACAAGATATCTAATTTAAAAATAAATTACACTTTTATTATTGCTCTTTCAATTCTAGTTGGAGAAATTGGAGATAAAACTTTTTTAGCATCACTTGGCTTTGGAATAGAATATCCAAATTATAAAGTGATGCTAGTTATTGGAGCAATTCTTGGTATGATTGCTAGTGATGCTATAGCAATTATCTCGGGAAAATTTTTAAGCAAATTTATCTCAGAAGAAAAAATGCAAAAATTTTCTGGAATACTATTTTTAATATTTGGCATTGCTGGTTTTGTACTTTAGTAAATCTTGTTTTTGGGGACGGAGGAAAAAAACAAGATTTGCCTATTTTTCAATTAGTGTCTTTATCCACACTTCTTCCCCATTTTCAGTTTTTATTCTTAAATTTGGAAATGTTTTTGACATTTTTTCATTTGTAAAATAATTATTTTCAATACTTTCTCTTGCTTTTAATATTATATTATTTGAATTTGCTCTATACACATTATTGTAAAGTACTCTATTTTGATAAGTTTGAATTCCCCAAATTGTTGCAATGCAATCTATACATAAGAATATAAATATTCCTAACTCTATTACATTTCTGGTATGTGGTTTTATTTTTTCTACTAATTTATCAATCAATGGTTTTATAAATTTAATTAGTATGACTGATAAAACTCCCCAGTAGAATGAAAATAATAAGCTTATTCTTCCATTTAAATTATATTGTAAATATTCATAATTCCAGAATTTTATTCCATATACCGCTTCTAATCCATAGCTTAATATATATTCAGCTATAGAGCCAATAATAAATCCAAATATAAATAATTTAATTACACTTTTACAATTTAATTTATCTAATATGTAGATAAGTACTGCTCCACATACACCATATACTGGACAAAATGGTCCCCATATAAGACCTTTTCTACTTTCTAATACTCCAGAGGTAGCATAGCAATATAAGGTTTCTATTATTAATCCAATTACGCTAAATATTAAGAAGTACCAGAACAGGTGATGAATAGTTATTTTTTTGTTTTCTTTCATTTAATTTCCCCTTTATTATTATATATATTATTATTTTTAATTTAGTACGTTTTATTCATCATTAAATACATTATACTATCGAAAGGCATGTTATCTCATTAAGTAAATTATAGCAATTATACCACATTTTTTATAATTTTCCATCATTTTTGTTGACTTTTTATTAAAAAGGTGTTATTATATTTATTGCATTTGCAAATGGGTCAGTAGCTCAGTTGGATAGAGCATGCGCCTTCTAAGCGCAGGGTCGGGGGTTCGAATCCCTCCTGGCTCACCATTTTTTTATCAATTTTTTAGTTAATTATTTTATCATATTAATTTATTCTTATTTTTTAATTTTCCATTTTTATTAATTTAAATTTATTTATCGACTTGTAAGCAAAGTATAATTTTATTTTTTATGTATAAATAATTTTTCAAGGATTATAATTAATATTGACAAACACGTATTGTACGTAGTAAAATATAATTGTTAGGAGGAATATTTATTGACATTTCGTGAGCTTGAAAAGTTGCTAATCTCTAACGGATGGTATCATTCTCGCACAAATGGTTCACATTACATATATAGGCACAACGAGAAGAAAGAAAGTATCCCTGTGCCAAATCATAAAGGAGATATTCCTAAAGGGACTCTTAACAACATCTTAAAACAGGCAGGTTTAAAATAACCTTTTGTTTGTAAATATGGGAGGTATAATCATGAAAGTTATTTATCCAGTATTATTTTATGAAGAAAAAGAAGGTGGATATTCAGTATTTGTACCTGATTTAGAAAAAGCGTTAAATACAAGTGCTGCCACTTGTGGAAATACTTTAGAAGAAGCTATGGCAATGGCAGAAGATTTAATTGCCGGTTTGGTTTTAGATGAAATGGAAAAAGGAAATAGAATACCAAAATCTAGCAAAATTGAAGATGTAAGATTTGAAGATTTTGAAAAAGATTTAGATATAAAAGATTGGGATTATATTTCTAAGTTTAAAACATATATTTCAGTTGATATTAGTTCTTTTGCTGAAAAATGGGGAAAAGAATTAGTAAAAAAAACTGTTAATATTCCTAAATGGATAAATACAAAAGCAGAAAGTTTAAAAATAAACTTTTCTAAAACTTTAGAAGAAGCATTATTGCAAAAAATATATAAAAAATAATTAAAAATCTAATGATATCTATATTTTTTATGTTGGCGAAAACAAGGTAACAGTTTTAAATCTGTCACCTTGTTTCACTTTATTCTTTCCAAAATGCTTTATATCCTTTATAAGCTTCATATAAATCTAATTTACTTGTAACCTCGTATGGTGCATGCATTGAAAGCACTGGCACACCACAATCTATTACATCTACTCCTTTATTTGCAAGAATGTAAGCTATTGTGCCTCCACCGCCAACATCCACTTTTCCAAGCTCTGTTATTTGGTATTTTATATCATTCTTTTCAAATATATGCCTTACTTCTGCTACAAATTCTGCATTTGCGTCTGACGCACCAGATTTTCCTCTAGCACCTGTATATTTATTAAGCGATATTCCTCTTCCCACATATCCTGCATTGTTTCTGTCAGATACACTTGCATATATTGGGTCAAATCCGGCGTCAACATCTGCTGATAACATTTTAGAATTGCAAAATACTTTTTCTAATAGATTTGGTTTGTTTACACCTAATTTATCTAGCATTTCTGCCATAAATGCGTCAAACACATGTGACTCCATACCTGTATTTCCAATGCTTCCTATTTCTTCTTTATCAGCAATTATGCATACTGCTGTTCTGTTTGGAACTTCTTTAATATCTACTAGGGCTGTTAACTCTGTATATACACATATTTTATCATCCTGTCCATATCCTGCTACTAAGCTTTCATCAAATCCCATACTTCTGCATTTCATTGCTGGAACTAGCTCTAATTCTGAGCTTAAAAAGTCCACTTCTGTAATTCCATATTTTTCATTTAATATATTTAGAACATTCAATTTTACTGCTTCTGGTACATTATCACAATATGGTATGCTTCCTATCAATAGGTTTAAATCTTCGCCATCTATTCCATTTTTTAGCTTTTTCTCCATTTGGTCTTGTGCTAAATGTGGTAATAAATCTGTTATTGTAAATATTGGGTCTTCTTCACTTTCTCCTATATTTACTTCTACTTTTTCTCCATTTGCTTTAACTATAACACCATGAATACTTAGGGGGATTGTTGTCCATTGATATTTTTTTATTCCACCATAATAATGTGTTTTAAAATATGCTAATTCGCCATCTTCATATAATGGATTTGGTTTTAAATCTAGTCTTGGTGAATCTGCATGTGCTCCAATAATATTTACACCATTTTCTATGCTTTCTTTACCTATTATTGCTAGATACATGCTTTTTTCTCTATTTACATAGTATATTTTATCTCCTGGTTTTAATGTTTGATATTCATTTATATCTTTAAATCCATTGCTTTCTGCTATTTTTTTGCTCTCTTTTACTATTTCTCTTTCTGTCTTAGCTCTATTCATAAAATTAATATATCCTTTTGCATAGTTAAAAATGTCTTCTTTGGAGCTAACTTTAAGCCATCCGTTCTCTTTTTTGTTGAACAATCTTTCTTTAAGCATTTCGCCTTCATTCTTTTCTGTCATAATATTCCTCCTTTTTTTCTTCTTATTATATCATCGAATTTATTTTTTTCAATATTTATTTTGATAATATTATGAGCAGAAATTCATTTTTTAATTAATAATTTTAAAATTATGATAACTAGAGAAACTATGTCTTTAAGTAGCGTAGCAAAATCTTGTTTTTTTCCTCCGTCCCCAAAAACAAGATTACAAAATAGCACCTAGCACCAATATACCAATATTATCATTATATATTTTTTCAAATTGAGATATTGGTAATGGATTTTCTCCAAGACCAGCTTCTATAGTGTATCCTGGTCTATTATACTCTTGTATAAACCAATCTTTATACCCTGCAAATGCTGATTCGGGTGGAGTTAAATCTAGAGAATATCCACTAGTTTCTGCAAACCTCTCTCCTATTTCTTGTGAGCCTTCTGGCAAGTAGTCTGCATATTTCCAGTAGATTACTTCTCCTTGAGTATGATATGCTAAAATTAGTCTAAAGTCATGAATTAGTGTGAAATTGTAAAGGGCTAATGCCTCTGGCTCTGTTAAAGGCCCTTCTCCTACGAAGTCTCTAGGTGCAGGTTTTGTATATCCCTGTGCAAATTTAATTCTTCTTGCGTTTAGCCATCCTGCTGGGAATTGTAAGTTTAAATCAACACCTGTGGGTTTAAAAATATACCAACCGAATATGAAAACAAATAAAATGCAGTAATCATCTATATTACAGAGTATTTCAAATTAATTGAAGTATTCT
>CAJFHE010000019.1 GCA_904378095.1 uncultured Clostridia bacterium
TTTAATGCTCCATTTCTGGTATTATCATATTTATTTAGTACAATACAATAATGTAATCCTCCTAATTCATTTCCAATATTAAAACCCAAGTTTACTTTTTCTAAAATTACTCAAAATAAATAGTTTTAGAATTTTGTGGGAGTATAATTTATAACCAATATTTAAGAAAGGTATTCAAAATATTCATTATTACAATCCAAAGTCTACTATAAAAAATTTTACAAAATCACTTGATTTCAAAACAAATGTTTGATACAATGTAAAAACAACAAGCTTTTATTTTAGGAGAGTGATAATGTGAAAGAAGCTTATATAAAATGTTTAAAAAAATTACGAGAATTTAGAAAAAATTTAAATACAGAAACTGATTTAAAAAGAGGAAAACTATATTTTACTTGGATTAGAACTAAAACTAAAAAAATAGAAAACGAAAAAGATATTGATTATATTTATAAAAATATAGTGCAATATACACTAAAGAATTATAAAATTGATAAATATAATTATGAAAGATTAAATAAGCAATTGAAAAATATTGTTAAAAATAACTATGCTTTAAAAAAGAATAATTATATATTTAATAATACCAATATTTCTAAAGAAGATACAATGTTATTAACAAAAAAAGTATTACTAAAAAGAGGAAATGTTATATGGATAGATTTTGGATTTAATATAGGAAATGAGTTTGGAGGAATGCATCCCGCTATCATATTAAAAAATTTTGATAATGAAATAATTGTATTGCCAATATCATCTAAAAAACCTAAAGAATATAAAAAACTAGAACAAGATTATCACAATAAAAAGATAACACTTGAAGAATGTGAAAAGAAAAAGGAACAAATTACAGAAATAGTGCAAATAGATAATATATATAGATTTAAAGATATGATAAGATGGGCTAATATTACAAGAATGAAAAAAGTTAGTATATTAAGACTGAATTTTAATGGTACTATTGGTAAGATTGATGGAAAATATTTAAGTACAATAAATGAAAAAATAAGGACGGAATTTTTTGAATAAAACATTGACTTATAGCATAAAATATAGTATCATAGTATTAGAAAGTAATCAATAAGGATTGCTGTGGGAGGAATGAAAGTTCCAGTAAAATTGCTATGGGAGGCAACTAATTAGAAATAATTAGTTGCCAGTTTTCTTTAGCCAAAAAAATATCTGGAGCTATATGTCTCCAGATATTTTGAAGAGAAAAAAAGGAAAAGTTTAAATCAATTGATATATTTATTCAGATATGTCAACCAGTAGGAGAAGGTGGAAACATATATGATGTAATAACATCATTGGAAAACTCAAACTTTGCAGGAAAGTTAGAAATAATAAAGGGTGAGATAGTTTTAAATAGCACTGATGAAACAGAAATAAGAGCAGCACAAGCTGTTGGAATAGAAGTAAACCCACATATAATAGTAGATGGAGAGTTAACATCATCTGGTGCAAACTTAGCATTGATGGATGAAAATGGAGCATTAACTATACCAGAGGGAGTAACAAAAATAGGAAATAGAGTATTTCATGCTAAGAAAGGAATGACTGAAATAATCTTACCAGATAGTTTAAAAGAAATAAGTTATTGTACAGGTTTAACTACAATATATATACCAAATAGTGTAGAAAAAATTAATAATGATGCTTTTAATTACGACTCGAATTTAATGAGAATACAAATAGATAATACACCAAATAGTATAGAAGGAGCTCCATGGGGGGCGCCAATAGGAGATAGGGCTGTTGAGTGGCTAAGACAATAAATGTTTGTTAATTGAAAAAACAAGATTGTCACAAAATAAACATTGACATAATTTTCTAAAAATAATATAATATTAACTGTGAAAGAAGAGAAAAAAGTTAGTATTATATTATTTTTTATTTAGGAAGGAAGAAAGCATAGTGGGATTTTTTGATAAATTAAAACAAGGTTTAAGCAAAACCAAAAATTCATTTGAAGAGAAAATGAATAATGTATTTAGCACTTTTAGAAAGGTGGACGAAGATTTACTAGAAGAATTAGAAGAAGTGCTAATTATGTCAGATGTTGGTGTTGAAACTTCAACAAAAATAATTAGCAATTTGAGAGATAGAATAAAGAAAGAAAAAATAGAAGATGCAGAAGATGTAAAACAAGTTTTAAGAGAAGAAATAAAAGAAATATTTGATTCTGTGGACAACAGCTTACATTTAGATACAAAGCCATCTGTCATTTTAGTAGTAGGTGTAAATGGAGTAGGAAAAACTACCTCTATTGGAAAGATGGCAAACAGATTAAAACAAGATGGCAAAAAAGTAGTAGTAGCTGCTGCAGATACTTTTAGAGCTGCTGCAGTTGAACAATTGGAGATTTGGGCTAATAGAGCAGGGTGTGATATTGTAAAAAGAGAAGAGGGCGTGGACCCAGCATCTGTAGTGTTCGATGCTATTAAAGTGGCAAAAGAAAAAGATGCAGATGTGTTAATTTGTGATACGGCTGGAAGGCTTCATAACAAAAAATATTTAATGGACGAGCTTATTAAAATAAAAAAGGTAATAGATAAAGAATTGCCAGATGCTTCAAAAGAAGTATTGATGGTGCTTGATGCAACAACTGGACAAAATGCAATTAGTCAAGTAAAAGCTTTTAAGGAAACAGTGGATATTACAGGTTTAATTCTAACAAAACTTGATGGAACTGCAAAAGGTGGAGTTGTAATAGGTATTGTTAACGAAAACAAAATGCCAGTTAAGTTTATTGGGATTGGCGAAAAAATAGATGATATGGAAATATTTAGTAGTGACGACTTTGTGAAAGCATTAATATAATAAGAAATTTATCTAGAAGTCGGAGGTTATTATGAGTGAAAAAAATAAGAACTCTAAGGAAGAAAAGATAAATCAAAAAACAGATAATATTAACGTAAATAATGCTAATGCAGAAAATGTTGATAACAGCAATTATACACAAAAACAAACCAGAAAGAAGAAAAACAGAATAAGAATGTATATTGTGTTAGCATTTATATTACTAGTTGCAATAGTTGGATATGTAATTTATAGAGGAGAATATCTAGAAATTTTAGAGTTAGGAGAGGAATATATAAGTATATTCTGGCAAAATGTTAACTATTCAGCGATAGCTTTCATTATTAATTTTGTTATTTTGTTTTTGATTATTTATGCAAATAACAATAGAATAAAGAAAGCATTAAAGCCATTTTTCGAATCTGAGAAAAAGGTAATGCCAAAACTTCCTAATAAATCTATTTCATTTATTATTTCTATAATAGTTAGTGCTATAACAACAGAGTTAATACTAAATCAATATATGCTATTTACTAATAGTACAATGTTTGTAAAGTCTGACCCGATATTTGGATTAGACATAGGATACTTTATTTTCCAAAAACCTTTTATAGAAACTATACTATTATATGCAATATGTATTATTGTTGGACTTACAATATATACAATTATATATTATATAGCAGTATTTAATTTATGCTTTGATGGCGTGGATAGAGAGATTTTAAAAAAGAGTAAGTTGTTAAAACAACTATTTACAAACTTAAAAATACTTTCTATTTTCCTTGCCTTATTTGTGTTGGTAAAAATACAAGATATAGGCTCAGACAAGTTCTTGAATTTACAAGAAGATACAACATATTATATATATGGTGCAGGTGTAACAGATGTTACTATTAAGTTATGGGGGTATGCAATAGTACCAATTTTAATTGTATTATCTGTATTTATGGCTATTAAGAACTTTAATAATGGTAAAACTAAAAAAGCCATCATGTGGATATTGGTTGTGCCAGCATATATTATTTTACTTTTGATTGTAATGGCGCTATTCCAACTAATTTTTGTTACGCCAAATGAATTAGACAGGGAAGAAGCTAACATACAAAACAACATTAATTGTACCAAAGAAGCATATGGTATTAACACAGAAGTATTTACCATCGAAAATGGAGGAGAAACAATTACTGAGGAGACTTTAAGAAGTTTAGATGATACCATTAACAATATTGTGATAGTAGATGAAGAGACTGTACTTAAAGATTTAAATACTATACAGACAGAAAAGGGTTACTATACGTATGATACTGCTAAAATATCAAGCTATAGAGTAGATGGAAAGCAACAATTAGCATATATAACTCCAAGAGAAATATCATCAAGAAATGAAACATACAATAATCAGACATATGAATATACTCATGGTTACGGTGTAGTTATAACTTCTGCAACAGAAACAGATTCAAAGGGAAATTTGTTAAAGCTTCAAAAAGGATTTAATTCTTCAGAGAATGATGTGGATACAATAAGCGAGCCTAGAATTTATTTCGGGTTGCAAACAGACAACAACATAGTAACAAATAGCGATAACAGAGAGGAATTTGATTATCCAACATCAAGTACAACAAATGCAGAAAATGTATATGATGGGGATGCTGGATTAAATTTAAACTTTATTGATAGATTTATACTAGGAATAAAAGAAGGAGATTTAAATCTAGCGTTTTCTGCTAATATTAATAATGATAGTAAAATATTAATTAATAGAAATATCATTGAAAGAGCACAAACTTTAATGCCATATTTGTTATATGATGAAAATCCATACATGGTTGTAGATGATAGCGGAAATCTAATATGGGTATTAGATGCTTATACAACATCAAGTAATTATCTATATTCGCAAATGACTAATGTACAGCTTGATGCATTAAATAAGTTAGAATTAAATTATATAAGAAATTCTGTAAAGGTATTAATAAATGCATATGATGGAACAATTAAATTTTATATTACAGAGCAATCGGACCCAATAGCTAGTGCTTATGCTAAAATATATCCTGATTTGTTTACAAACGAAGAAATATCAAGTGATATTAGCAGTCAATTTATTTATCCAGAATTCTTGTATAATATACAAGCGCAAATTATTCAAAGATATCATGATATACAACCTGATGTATTATACAGAGGTAACGATGTGTGGGATATTGCTACACATAATACAGGACTAACAGCTACTAAAACAGGAGTAGATATAGACCCATATTACACAATGGTAAAAACAGTGGATTCTGAAGATAGCAAGCTAGGATTAGTATTACCATTTACTCCAAATGAAAAACAAAATATAACTTCATATATGGTAGGAACTTATGAAGGAGGAGTACCAAAACTTACAATATATAAATTTGCATCAGATAGCAATATTTTAGGCCCAATGCAACTAGACACTCAAATAGAGCAAGACGAAGATATTTCTAATGAGTTAGAAACATTAAATGTTACTGGAACGAAGATTACTAAAAATATGGTAATTGTTCCACTTGATAATACGCTTCTATATGTAGAGCCGATTTATCAGCAATATATAAATGAAGATGATTCAGTTCCTACTTTAAAGAAAGTAATTGTGGCTTCTGGAAACAAACTAGCAATTGGAGACAATATTACAGAGGCACTTCAAAATCTGGTATCACAGTATGCAGTAGATATAGAGGTAGAAAATACAGATAGCATAGAAGACTTAGTAGAAGCTATTATAAAAGCGAATGGAAATCTAAAAGATTCTACTGAAAATATGAATTTTGAAATGATAGGAAAAGACATACAAAGTTTACAAGAATTAATAGACCAACTTGAAGTTGTATATGAAGAGCAACAAGAAGAAAATAATACATTGAGTAACGAGGTTATTGATGCTAATGTAATTGTAAATGGAGTTGATTAAAAAAAGAAAGGAACGTGAGAAAAAATGAAAATTACAGACATTACTGCTCTTGAAAAGATTGCAGTACAAGTTAGAAAAGGTATAATAGAAGAAGTATATAGTGCTAAATCTGGTCATCCAGGTGGCTCACTATCATGTGCAGATATTTTAACAGTGCTATATTTTAATCAAATGAATATAGACGAAAAAAAGCCAGATGACCAAAATAGAGATAGATTGGTGCTATCTAAAGGACATGCTGCGCCAGCATTATATAGCGTTTTGGCAGAAAAAGGATATTTTGACAAGGAGCTATTAAAAACTTTTAGAAAAATAGGTAGTAATCTTCAAGGACATCCAGATATGAACAAAGTCCCAGGAGTAGATATGACTACAGGCTCTCTTGGCCAAGGAATATCTGCTGCTGTAGGTATGGCTATTGCTTCTAAAATGAATAAAGCTGGTTGTAAGATTTATTGCATATTGGGTGATGGAGAAATTGAAGAAGGGCAAGTTTGGGAAGCGCTAATTGCAGCTAGTAAGAATAAACTAGACAATTTATGTGTAATACTTGATAACAATAATTTACAAATTGATGGAGAAATTGATAAAGTTGGCGGAATGAACAACATGACAGAAAAGCTCCTAAGCTTTGGATTTAATGTTATAAACATTGATGGACACAATATAAGTAGCATTATTGATGCATTTACCACAGCAAAACAAACAAAAGGAAAACCAACAGTTATAATAGCAAAAACCATTAAAGGAAAGGGCGTTTCTTTTATGGAAAACAAGGCAGAGTGGCATGGAAAGGCCCCAAGTGAAGAAGAGTATAATATTGCTATAGCTGATTTGGATAATGCTATGATTGTTGGAAAATAATTAATTGAAAGGAACGTGAGATAATGAATTTAGATAAAAAAATTGCTACACGTCAAAGTTATGGAGAAGAGTTAGCTAAATTAGGAGAAGAAAATAAAGATATAGTTGTATTAGATGCAGATTTATCTACAGCAACTAAAACAGGGATATTTGCCGAGAAGTTTCCAGATAGATTTATTAATGTAGGAATTGCAGAGCAAAATTTAATGGGAATTGCTGCAGGACTTTCTACATTTGGAAAAATTCCATATGCAAGTACATTTGCAGTATTTGCAGCTGGAAGAGCATATGAGCAAATTAGAAATAGTATAGCGTATCCAAAATTGAATGTAAAAATTTGTGCAACACATGCTGGAATTACAGTGGGGGAAGATGGAGCAACACATCAAATGTTAGAAGATTTAAGTTTAATGAGAGCTTTACCTAATATGACAGTAATGTGTACATCAGACGATATTCAGACGAGATGGGCTATACGAGAAATAGCAAATATAAACGGACCAGTATATTTACGTTTATGCAGAATGGCCACACCTGTTATTTATGATGTAACAGATAAATTTGAAATTGGAAAAGGTATTCAAATAGGAGATGGCACAGATGCAAGCATCATAGCAACAGGTGTAACAGTATCAGAAGCACTTAAAGCTGGAGAAATTTTAAAAGAAAATGGTGTAAATGTTAGAGTTATAGATATTCATACAATTAAGCCAATTGATAGAGAGTTGATTGTAAAATGTGCAAAGGAAACAAAGAGAATAATCACAGTGGAAGACCATAACATAATTGGAGGACTTGGAACAGCGGTATGCGAAGTTTTAGCAGAAGAGTATCCAACAAAAGTAGAAAGAATAGGCATTCCAGATTGCTTTGGCAGAAGCGGAAAAGCAGAAGAGTTAATGAAGTATTATAAAATAGATAGCATGGCAATTGTAAATAAGGTACTTAACTAGATTTCGAAATCTTGTTTTTGGGGACGGAGGAAAAAAACAATTTTTTTCCTCCGTCCTTAAAGATAAGTGGAAAAAATTGACAAAAAATTTATGTTGTTTTTTGTAGAAAAACTATTGCAAATATTTATTTTTATTGTTATGATATAGAAGTGAATTAGTAAAAAAAGAAATATATTAAGAAGACCTGTCCCAAAAACGACAACGTTGTCGCTTTTAGGCCTGTCCCTATAACGACAAAAGGAGAAAAGTATGATTGAGTTTAGAAATGTAAGTAAAAAGTATGATACAGGTACAGAGGCTGTTCATAACGCAAATTTTAAGATTGACAAAGGGGAGTTTGCTTTTTTAGTTGGTAGTTCTGGCTCAGGAAAATCTACTTTAATTAAACTTATACTAAAAGAAGAAGAGCCTACATCAGGACATATAATTATAAATGGTAAAGATACAACATATTTAAAACCTAAAAGAATACCATTCTTAAGAAGAAGCATGGGTGTAGTTTTCCAAGACTTTAGATTATTGCCAGATAGAACTGTATATGATAATGTTGCCTATGCAATGTACATTGTAAGGTCAACACCAAAACATATTAGAAGACAAGTGCCAATGGTTTTATCTTTAGTTGGCTTAAGTGATAAAGCAAAGGTTTACCCAAATGAATTATCTGGTGGAGAGCAACAAAGGGTAGCTTTAGCAAGAGCTTTGGTTAATAATCCTTCTATGATTATTGCGGACGAGCCTACTGGAAACCTTGACCCTGATACTGCATGGGAGATTATGAGCTTGCTTAAAGATATTAATGCTAGAGGAACTACTGTTGTAGTTGCAACACATGCCAAGGACATTGTAGATAGAATGAAAATGAGAGTTATTCAAATAGAAAATGGCAATATAATAAGAGATGATAAAAAAGGTGGGTATGATAGTGAAATATAGTATATTTGGTTATTTAATAGGAGAAGGTTTTAGAAACTTTTTTAAGAATAAAAAATCTACAGCAGCTTCCATAATTATAATGTGTGCAACAATGTTTATATTTGGTATATTCTTTTTGATAGGAGAAAATGTAAATTATATAATAGGACAAGTTCAATCAGAGCAAGCAATGCAGGTGTTTATTAACCCTGAAGCAACACCAGAGCAACAAACAGAATTAGAGCAAAAAATAAAATCCATACAGTATGTTAACACTGTAGAATATGTATCACAAGAGCAAGCATTAAATGAAATGAGGGAATGGCTGGGAGATTCGGCATCAGTATTAGATTCATATTCTGGTGACCAAAATCCTTTTAAAGCCTCTTTTGTAGTTACATTAACAGATTTGACAAAAAATGAGGAAGTGCAAAGGCAAATAAATACTTTTGAAAATGTGGCAAGTATTGAAGCTGGAAACAAAACAGTAAATACACTTGTAAATATCGCAAATGGAATTAGAACAGCAACTGGTGTTATATTAGTGTTATTAATACTTATATCAATATTTATTATTGCAAACACAATAAAACTTACAGTACATGCAAGAAGAAAAGAAATTTCTATCATGAAATATGTTGGAGCAACAAATGGATTTATAAGATGGCCATTTATGGTAGAAGGTGAATCATATCTGCTTTAATTTCAATAGTTATATTAGGATTTGTGTATAACTTTGTAGCAGATACTATTATTAATAGTAGTATGGCTACAACATTACAATTAAACTTGCTAACATTCTCAAATATGCTTTCTATGCTACTTGTTGTTTATATTGTAATGGGAACAGGAATTGGCGCAATAGGAAGTGCAATATCAATGAAGAAGTACTTAGAAGTATAATTTATAGCCAAAAAACAATTTGGATAAAAGTATAAAGGAGAGAGCGCTTATGATGAAAAAAATCTTATCAATCGTATTAGTATTTATGATGCTGTGTTTATATACTGTGCCAGCAATAGCAGCAACAAAACAAGAATTACAAGAACAAAAAGAAAATGCAGAGCAACAAAAAGCAGAAGCGGAAGCTCAAAAGGAAGAAGTAACAGCAGAGAAAGACGAAGTTTTAGATGAAATAAGTGAATTGACAGCAGAAATTTCAAAATATGAAAACGAAATAGAAAAATTAAATGAAAAGATAGATTCATTAGAAAGCTCTATTTCAGGAAAAGAAGAAGAGATTGCACAATTAGAAAAAGAGACAAAAGAAAAACAAGATTTATTAATAGACAGATTGGTAGCAATGTATGAAAAAGGACAAACTACCTATTTAGATGTATTACTTTCATCTGAGGATATAACAAGTTTAATATCTAATTATTATAGAATAGAAGAGCTTGCAAGTGCTGACCAAGCTGTAATAGATTCTGTTATAGAAAAGCAAGAAGAAACAGAAAAAGCAAAGCAGGAGCTTGAGCAAGAAAAAAATGAAGTAGATGAGTCGAAGCAAGAAGTAGAGCAGAAAAATGAAAATTTACAAGCTGCAAAAGATGCAAAACAAGTAAAAGTTGCAAGTTTATCTGCTGAAGAGAAGGAATTACAAGAGAGCATCGATGCATTTAATGCAGCAATTGAAGAAGCAGATGAAGAAATAAAAAAATTAACAGAAAACACATCAAGCTCAGGTGGTAACGGTGGATATACTGGAAGTTTCCAAGGAGTTCTAGAGTGGCCATTATCTTATAGTTATAATATTATAACATCTATATTTGGTAACAGAACCGCACCTACAGCAGGAGCATCTTCAAACCATGGAGCAATTGATATTGGTGTAAGGTATGTACCTGTATATGCACCAGCAGATGGTAAAGTAATTATTGCAAGAGCATTATCAGGTTATGGAAATTACATAATGATAGACCATGGAAATGGATATTATACAGGATTTGGACATTTGTCTGCATATAATGTAAGCGAAGGAGATATTGTATCAACAGGACAACAAATTGCAACATCTGGAAATACTGGAATTAGTACAGGTCCACATTTACATTATGAAGTATATATAGGCGGAACAGCTAATTCTTATAGAGTTGACCCATTATTATACACAAGTCATCCAAGCTTGATTTATTAATAATACATAAAATTCATATAATGCATATAAAATAGATATAAATAATACTTATGAAAAGAAGGAGGCAAATATGAAGAAAAAGATAATTTCTATAATATTAATTTTTGTAATATTACAATATTTCTGTATTTTTGTATTTGCTGAAGAGACTCAAACAAATGAAATTACAAATAGTGCAACAAATGAAGTAAGTTTAGAAGATAAAAAACAAGAAGTTGAAGATAAAATAGAAGATGTAAATACGGAGTTAGAATACGTACAAGATGAATTATCAGCAACACTTTTAAAAGTACAAGAGATAGAAGACAAAATAATGTCTTATGAAAAAGATATAGAAGAATTAGGAAACAAAATGCAAATTTTGCAAGCTTCTATTGATGATGCCACTGCAAGATTGCAGATAGCTTCACAGAGCTATGAAGAAAAAAGTGATTTACTAGCTAAAAGATTAGTAGCAATTTATGAATCTGGAGACATTGAATATTTAGATGTATTACTTAATTCAAAAAATATCACAGATTTTCTATCTAGATATTATGTAATACAAGAGATTGTTGAATATGATAGTGTTTTAATTAAACAAGTACAAGAAGAAAAAGAAAATATTGATACAACAAGACAGAAGCTTGAAAATGAGCAAGGGGAAATAAAGATTTTAAAAGCAAAAAGTGAGCAGACATCTATAGTATTAGGTAACATGAAAACCTTACAACAAAGCTATATAAATGATTTATCAGATGATGAAAAAAAGTTGCAAGAGCAGATAACAGCATTTAAGCAAGAGCAGGCTCAAATAGAAGCACAAATTGCAGCAGCAAATAATAACATGAATGTTGATATTCAATATACTGGTGGAGAAATGTTATGGCCTGTAGCAGTTAGTGGTACAGTGATTACATCTAGTTATGGAGTAAGAGAGCATCCAATACAGGGAGTTGTAAAACAACACACAGGACTAGATATTGGTGGAGCACCATTAGGAGCGCCTGTAGTAGCTGCAGCAGATGGAATAGTAACATATGCTGGATGGCTAGGCGGATATGGAAATTGTGTTATGATAAATCATGGCGATGGAATTGTAACTTTATATGGACATGGAAACGAAGTGCTAACTGAAGTCGGAAAGCAAGTCAAACAAGGAGACATCATAATGGCTCTAGGCTCAACGGGAAATTCAACGGGACCTCATTGTCATTTTGAAGTTAGAGTTAATGGAAATTATACAAACCCATTAAATTATGTAAAAGTTCCTTAGTCAAATATTGTGAGTGAAACTTCGGTGACAGGTTTGAGCCTGTCGCTATGTTTTACAGACTTGATATAATTTAGAGAAAGGAAGTCAAACATGGAGAAAAGTAAAGGACAAAAAATTTATAGAATTGTAATGACCATTATAATAACGGCCTTACTATCATCATTAATCACTACAATAATTGTTAGTGAAAAGATAACATCATCTTCAAGCGTAAGCAGCATAGCTTCTGGAGATGGAACTACTGGAATAGAGCAGGCTTTGGCATCAATCAGAACCATGCTAGATAATGAGTATATAGGAGATTTAGATGACGAGCAAATGCTAGAAATGGCAATAAAAGGCTACGTTGCAGGAGTAGGAGACCAATATACTGTTTATTATACTCCAGAAGAAATGAGCCAAGAATATGATACTGCTATGGGAAATTATGTAGGAATAGGAATATATATGGTTGTAAATTATGAAGAAGGAACCATAACAGTTGTCGAGCCAATGGAAGGCTCACCAGCGGAAGAAGTTGGATTAAAAGAAGGAGATTTAATAACAAAAGTAGAAGGCGAAGAAGTAACGCCGGATAATGTAAATGAAATGTCAGATAAAATTAAGGGAGAAGAAGGCACAAAAGTAAAATTAGAGATTACAAGAGATGATGAAACATTTGAAGTTGAAGTTGAAAGAAAGAAAATAGAAGTAAGTCACATTGATTCAAGAATGTTAGAAAACAATATTGCATATATACAAATATCAGATTTTGATGGAGGAGCAGCAAAAGAATTTAGGGAGAATTATGAAACATTAAAGTCACAAGGAGCTACTTCACTTATAGTAGATATCCGCGATAATGGTGGAGGAGTAGTAGACGAAGCAATAGATATACTTGAAATGATATGTGATAAAGGTAGTACATTATTAATTGAGACAGATAAAGAGGGTAAAGAAGAAGAAACAAAATCAAAAGAGGCTCCAATAATAGATGTTCCAATTGTAGTTTTAGTAAATGGAAATTCTGCTAGTGCATCAGAAATATTTGCAGGAGCATTAAAGGATTATGATAAAGCTACAATTATTGGAACAAAAACATACGGGAAAGGTGTAATTCAAACTTTATATAAATTGTCTGATGGCAGTGGATTAAAAATAACTACAGCTGAATACTGCACTCCAAATAGAAACAAAATAAATAAAGTTGGAATTGAGCCAGATATTACAGTTGAATTACCAGATGATATAACAGAGCTTACAGATGAAAATGATACACAGTTGCAAAGAGCAATTGAAGAATTGAAGTAAGGCGTGATAACTTGGTGTTACAATTCACGGTTTATTCCTATAAAAGCTAAGCGAGGGTGCTCGTTTGGTCGCTACGCGCTCCTACAAAAATTTTCTAAATAGTACCCTCGCTTAGCATCAAAACCAAATAAGGCTGGACGTATAACAACTTGACAAAAAATTAATAAAAAAATTCAAAAAATGTATTGACAAAGATTAAAAAATTTAGTATACTAAACAAGTCGAAGGAAACGGGCGCATAGCTCAGCTGGGAGAGCATCTGCCTTACAAGCAGGAGGTCATAGGTTCGAGCCCTATTGCGCCCACCATTTTTTTACTAAAATTACATATTTGGCCCGGTAGTTCAGTTGGTTAGAACGCTAGCCTGTCACGCTAGAGGTCGACGGTTCGAGCCCGTTCCGGGTCGCCATTTTTTTTATTTATATGTATGGCTTGATAGCTCAGTTGGTAGAGCAAGGGACTGAAAATCCCTGTGTCAGTGGTTCGATTCCACTTCAAGCCACCATAATATATTTTAAACGTCTAACAAAAATAAGTTAGGCGTTTTTTGTATAATTTTCCAAATTTAGCATATATTAATCCTAAGAGAAACTTTAGAAAATATGTGAAAGAGTACAAAAGTGCTCTGTTAGGAGGTAAATATGCTAAATTTTACAAAAATGACAGGACTAGGAAATGACTATATATATGTAGATTGTACAGATGGAACAAAGTTAAAAAACATTCCAGAGATGGCTAAAAAACTAAGCGATAGACATTTTGGAATAGGAGCTGATGGACTAATCTTAATAGATAAACCTGATAATAAACAATCAGATTTTAAGATGAGAATATTTAATAGTGATGGTAGCGAAGCCGAGATGTGTGGAAATGGAATACGTTGTGTGGCAAAATATATCCATGACCATAATTTGTCAACCAATGATAAAATTGCAATAGATACATTAGCCGGAATAAAAAAAGTAAAGATTCTTGAGAATGATGAAGGAGTGTGTAATGAAGCTATTGTAGATATGGGAGAGCCTATTTTTCAGGATAAAAATATACCATACAATGTTTATGAGCCATTTAATAAAGATTTAGATATAAATGTTGAAGGCGAAAAAATGAGATTTACTGTAGTATCTATGGGAAATCCTCATGCTGTAACTTTTGTAGAAGATTTGGATGATTTGCAAATAGAAATGTGTGGACCAGTAATAGAGAGTAATCCAATCTTTCCAAATAGAACAAATGTGGAATTTGTACAAATAATAGATAAAAATAATATACGTGTAAGAGTGTGGGAAAGAGGAGTAGGAGAAACTTTTGCTTGTGGTACAGGAGCATGTGCAGCAGTTGTAGCTTCAGGACTAAATGGATATACTGACGAGATTGTAAATGTAAGCCTACCAGGAGGAAAACTAAAGATAGAATGGGGAAAAGATAACCATATTTACATGCAAGGCCCAGCTACAACAGTATTTGAAGGAAAACTTGAATAGAGATAGGAGGTATAATGATTAGAATAAATGAAAACTTTTTAAAATTACAGGATAGTTACCTATTTTCTACAATTAATAAAAAAGTAAGTGAATACCAAGAAAAAAATCCAAAAGCAGATATTATTCGTTTAGGCATAGGTGATGTTACAAGGCCTATTCCAGCCGTGGTAATAGAGGCAATAGAAAGAGCAGCAGATGAAATGAAAGATTCTGCTACTTTTAGAGGATATGGTCCAGAGCAAGGCTATGATTTTCTAAAAGAGAAAATCGTGCAGAATGATTACAAGGATTTAGGCATAAATACAAATGAAGTGTTTATATCAGATGGGGCAAAATGTGATACAGGAAACATAGTGGAATTATTTGATACTGATGCGAAAGTTGCAATTACTGACCCAGTATATCCTGTTTATCTGGATAGTAATGTAATGTATGGTAGAGCAGGGAAATTTAACGAAGATAATGGACAATATGAAAAAATAATATATATGAATGCGACTGAAAAAAACAATTTTACTCCATTACCGGAAGAGTTAGAAAAAGTGCCAGACTTAATATACATTTGCTCACCGAATAATCCAACAGGTGTAGCAATGAATGCCGAAAATCTAAAGAAATGGGTGGATTTTGCAAAGCAACATAAGAGTATAATTTTATTTGATGCTGCTTATGAAGCTTTTATAGAAGAAGATGGCATACCACATAGTATATATGAAATAGAAGGAGCGAAGAAAGTTGCCATAGAATTTAAGAGTTATTCCAAAACAGCTGGTTTTACTGGACTACGTTGTGCATATTGTGTAGTACCAAATGAGATTGAAATAGAAAGCTCAAAATGGAAAGTAAGTCTAAACAAATTGTGGAATAGAAGGCAGACTACTAAATTTAATGGAGTATCGTATATTATTCAAAGGGGAGCAGAGGCAACATATACAGAAGAAGGTAAAAAGGCTATACGAGATAATATTTTTTACTATAAAGAAAACGCGAAAATAATAAAACATGGATTAGAAAAGATTGAAATTAAGGCTTATGGTGGTATAAATTCACCTTACATATGGCTAAAAACGCCAAATAATATGAAATCTTGGGAATACTTTGATTTATTATTAGAAAAGTATAATATAGTTGGAACGCCAGGAGTGGGATTTGGTCCAAGTGGGGAAGGCTACTTTAGACTAACTGCTTTTGGTGATAGAGAAAAGACATTTGAAGCAATGGAGAGATTACGTCTATAGTACATAAAACTGATTTAAATAATTATTACAGTACAGTTATTTTGACAATTAACATAATCTATGATATAATATCACTATTCATCTTGCAAAATGCAATTAGGAGGTAGAAAAATGGAAACAAAAAAATTCGAACGGAAAAGCGGCAAATATGTTGGTATGATTGCATTTGTTCTAGTTCTGATTTCGGTACTATCTTTGATATTTTCTATTGCATCAACTGATAAAAGTCTATGCAATGTGAGTATTGTAGCTCTAGAAATAGCAATTATATCAATGATTGCTGCCGTTGTAGTAGCAATTATAATTCTATTTATGCCAGACGATTTTGAGTATGTCATAAAGCAAAATGGTGATGTGATTCTGTTTGAATTTGGTCTTGATGATGTGAGGGTTTTGAAAAAGAATTTTCATATCTTTTCTCAGAAGAAAAGATACCTCATATTGGAAGACGGTAATTCCAGAATCAAGATTGCGTATAATAGTGCAGTCTTGAAATTCCTAAAAGAGTTGGGAGCCTAATGGCTCCCAATTTCTTTTATTGCATTTCTTGCAAGCTCATCACAACGGTTATTATATTCATTATCCGCATGACCCTTTACTTTGTGAAAAGTAACTTCATGTGTATTAGTAAGAGAAATTAATTCTTGCCATAATTCTTTATTCTTAACATCTTTTTTATCAGCTGTTTTCCAATTATTTTTTTGCCAATTGTTCACCCAATGTTGTAAAAATGCGTTTACAACATAAGCACTATCACTATATAAATTAACTTTACATGGAAATTTCAACAGCTTCAATGCTTCTATAACTGCAGTTAGCTCCATCACATTATTTGTAGTATCTTTTTTGCCACCAGAAATCTCTTTTTTATTATCTTTATGCATTAATATTGCTCCCCATCCACCTGGTCCAGGATTCCCAGAGCATGCACCATCTGTGTATATTGTAACTTCTTCCATAAAAACCTCCGCTAATCATTGTAAATTTTGTCAATTTATGATATTATATCAATAAATTGTATTTAGTACAAGATGGAGGGGAAATTAATGAGCAGAGTTTTAGGAATAATTGCAGAATATAATCCATTTCATAATGGGCATTTATATCATATTGCTAAGTCTAAACAAGAGACTGGGGCTCGATACGTAGTTGCAGTTATTTCTGGTAATTTTGTTCAACGAGGAAATACCTCTATTATCAATAAATGGATAAAAGCACGAATGGCTCTTATGAATGGAGTAGATTTAGTTATTGAGCTACCAACAGTGTATAGCATCTCTAGTGCAGAAAATTTTGCAGAGGGAGCAATAAAAATTCTTAATTCATTAGGAGTTGTGGATACTATTTCATTCGGAATGGAAGCTAATGATATTGCGACATTAAACAATATAGCAAATGTTTTATACAATGAGCCAAAAGAGTATATTACGATGTTAAGTCATGAGCTAAAAAAAGGTAATTCATTTCCTAAAGCTAGAGAAAATGCTCTTCTTATGTACTTAAATGATATAAAAAGATATGCAAATGTGTTATCAGGCTCAAATAATATTTTGGCAATAGAATATTTGAAGGCTATGAGAAAAACAAAAAGTACAATTTTACCAGTCGGAATTAAAAGACAAAAAGTATTATATAATGATAAATACATTGTGGATGAATTTGCTAGTGCAACGGCAATAAGAAAAATGCTTATAACAAAAGAATTAAATGATATAAGCAAAGTTATGCCAAGAAATTCATATTTGTTATTAGGTGACGAGCTAAGAAAAGGGCATTATGTTATTGATTTATCAAGATTCGAAAAAGAAATAGTTTATGTTTTAAGAAAAATGTCGGCAGAAGATATAGCAAAATTGCCAGATGTATCAGAAGGTCTAGAAAATTCAATTAAAAATGCAGCAGATTCTTGTAATACTTTAGAAGAATTGATTAATATGGTGAAAACTAGAAGGTTTACTCAGACTAGAATTCAAAGAATTCTTTTATATGCATTGCTTGGAATAGATAAAAAACAGATGGAAATTTCAAAAAAAGTTACTCCATATGTGCGTGTATTAGGCTTTAATAATAAAGGAAAAGAATTAATATCTGAAATGATGCATCTAAATCCAAAATTAAATGTTGTAACATCAGTAAAAAAATATATTGATACTGTTGCAAACAAAAACTTAAAGGAGATGCTTGAAAAGGACATCTTGGCAACGAATATATATACTTTAGGCTATTATTCAGATTCTTATTCTAATTTGGATTATACAAATAAAATTGAAATTTTGTAGAAATCTTGTTTTTGGGGACGGAGGAAAAAAACAAGATTTGCCTGAAATTAATTAATCAAATTAACAGGAGGTTAAAATGATAATAGGAATAACAGGAAGCTCTGGCGCGGGTAAGAGCACTGTTTGTGAAGTACTAGAGCTAAACTATAATGTGAAAATACTTAATGCAGATAAAATTGCAAAAAAATTATCTAAAAAAGGAACACACTATGTTATAGATATAATTAAAGCATTCGGGAAAGATATAGTTGACGAAGAAGGCGAGCTTAAAAGAAAGAAATTAGCCGAGATTATTTATTCTGATGCAAAAGCAAGGCAAAAGCTAAATGATTGCACATTTAAATACATAAAAAAAGAAATAGAAAGACAAATTAGCAAAACAACAAAAGATACAACTATAATCATTGACGCTCCATTATTATTTGAATCCCAGTTAGATAAAATTTGTGATAAAATTATTGGAGTTGTTTCTAAGAGAGAATTACAGCTGGATAGGATTGTAGCAAGAGATGATATTGATTATGAATCAGCCGAGAGAAGATTAGAAGCACAAAAAAGCAATGCCTTTTACAAAAAAAATTGTGATATTATTATAGAGAATAATAATAATTATCAGCATATAGAAAATAGTGTAAAAAAGATTGCAGATAAATTGGAAATTGGCAGAATTACAAAACAATAAAACAGTGATAACAGATTTAACTCTGTATTACTGTTTTTATTTGAAACCAGTGAAACACAGGGGATAGATTTAAAATTGTCCAAAAGTTTTTTGGAATCCTCATTACAATCTTGTTTTTTTCCTCCGTCCCAAAAAACAAGATTGACTAATACGAACTAATGTTTTATAATATTGTTGGTGATAATATGGAAAAGAAGCAAAGGCAAATTTTACATGTGGATGTAAATAATGCATTTTTAAGTTGGACTGCTATAGATAGATTAGCTCAAGGAGAAAAGGTAGATATAAGAGAGATTGAAGCAGTAATTGGTGGAGATGAAAGCAAAAGGTCTGGGATTGTTTTAGCTAAAAGTATGAAAGCTAAAGCAAGAGGAGTTCATACAGCAGAAACTTTGTATCAAGCAAGGCTTAAATGCCCTAATTTACAAGTGTTTAAAGGGGATTATAAAAGTTATAGAAAACACTCAAATGATTTATATCAAATATTATCACAATATACAGATAAAATAGAAAGATTTAGCATTGATGAATGCTTTTTGGATATGACAGAATATTTGGGTAATAGAAAGCTTATAGATATAGCTTATGAAATTAATAGGAGGGTAAAGAAAGAGCTGGGTTTTACGGTAAATGTTGGTGCTGCACATAATAAATTATTGGCTAAAATGGCATCTGACTTTACTAAGCCGGATAGAGTGCATACTTTATTTGAAGAGGAAATACCTAGCAAAATGTGGCCATTACCTGTGTCCGAATTATTTATGCTTGGCAAGAAGACGATTCCTAAATTAAATAATATGAGAATAAAAACAATAGGAGATTTAGCACAATGCGATAGAGAAGAATTAATAAAAAAATTTGGCAAACATGGTTTAATGATGTGGGAATATTCTAATGGAATAGATAATTCCGAAGTCCATTATTTAGAAGAAAAGCCCAAAGGCATTGGAAATTCGGTTACATTACCCATGGATATATGTGACAAAGAAAAATTAGAGGAAATATTATTAACTCTAGCAGAGCAGGTAGCATACAGACTACGTAGATATAATATGTATGCAAATGTTATAAATGTACAGCTACGAACTAAAGATTTTAAAGATTTCTCACATCAGAAAAAATTAATGTATTCAACATCTAATACTAAAGAAATTTATAAAGTCGCAAAAGAGTTATTGGATGAAATGCATAAGAAGCGGAACATTCATAAGATTAGTCGGACTAAGAGTAGATAAATTGGTAGAAAAAGATGAAGTGCAACTTTCTTTATTTAGCGGAGAGGAAGATAAAAAACAGGAAAAGTTAGATGAGGTAGTAGACAAATTAAAACAAAAATATGGTTATAATAGTGTAACTAGAGCTGGCAAACTTCATTCTGAAGAAATTATAAGGCTAAAAGACGTATAGTAACACCTATTTCTTAATGTTTAATTAATGTAATAGCTTTATTGCAAATTCTATGATATACTTTAAAAAATTAAAAAAGAAGGTTGTAAAATGAGTAAGAGAACAAAAGTATTTAAAAGGTTATTAATGATAATTGTATTGGCTTTATGCATAGGTTTGATAGTATATCTATTTCCAGTAATTAAAAATTTAAGCACACCAGAAGGACAGCTAGATTTTAAAAATCATGTAGCAAATTTAGGAGCACTTGGATATTTGGCTTTATTTGGATTACAATTTGCACAAATATTCTTGATAGTACTTCCAGGGGAGCCTATAGAAATCTTAGCTGGTATGTGTTATGGAGGAATTGGTGGACTAATATTTATTACAGTTTCTGTATTTATAATAACAACAATTGTTTTTTGGGCAGTTAGAAAATTTGGTAGAAAATTTGTATATAGCTTTTGCAGCAAAGAGAGAATAGATAAAATTGAAAATAGTAAATTATTTAAAAATCCAAAGAAAATAGAATGGATAATGTTGATATTGTTTTTGATACCTGGAACCCCAAAGGATTTACTTGTATATATTGCTGGGTTACTACCATTAAAGCCATTAAGATTTATATTAATTTCTACTTTTGCAAGACTCCCATCTGTTATATCGTCTACATTTGCAGGAAGCAATTTGGTTGCAGGAAATTGGAAATTTAGTTTAATTATTTATGGAGCGACATTCATAATTGTAGGCTTAGCAATTTTTATTATAAATAAATTTGATAAAGATAAAACTGCAGAAGAAGCAATGAAGATAATGAAATGAGAAAAAAAAGGTTTACTAAGGGAAAATATAATGATATAATTCTACAAGAAAAGAAACAGAGCTTTCAAGAGATTTGTTATTGAAAGGAGAATTATATGAATTGGGGAGAAGAAATTTTAACAAAAGTAGAGTTTAATAATATAAATCAAAGAGAAGAAAAGGAAAAAATTGCAAAGCAAATAACAGAAAAAGTTAAAGATGGACAAGTCATAGGATTTGGCTCTGGCTCAACATCTTATTTAACAGTGATAGAAATTGCTAAAAAAATAAAAGAAGAAAACATAAATATAATTGCAATTCCTACTTCATTAGAAATAAAAATGCTTTGTGCTAGATTGGAAATTCTAACGGCTAGTATAATGGAGATGAAACCAGACTGGAGCTTTGATGGAGCTGATGAGGTAGATAATAATAATTGGATGCTAAAGGGTAGAGGCGGTGCAATGTTTAAAGAAAAATTAAATATTGCTAATTCGCCAATTACGTATATATTGATTGATAGAAGCAAAAGAGTTGAGAAGTTAGGCTCTAAATTTAAGGTGCCTGTGGAATGCTTCCCAGAAGCCATTAACTATGTAAACGAAGAATTAGTAAAATTAGGTGGAAAAGAAATCGAATTAAGAAAAGCCATGGGAAAAGATGGGCCAATCTTAACTGAAAACAATAATGTAATTTTAGATGCTAAATTTGAAGAAATCACAAAAGAGTTAGAAAAAGACATAAAGGCAATTCCAGGAGTTATAGAGAGTGGACTATTCATTGATTATAATGTGGAAATAGTTTCTGAATAGATATGTGCCAGCAAGATGTAGCAGATTTTAAACAGAATTTTAATGAAAGGTACGATAATTATGTGGGGAGATATAGTAATTGCCTTTTTACTAGCTTTCATAACAGCTTTTGTGATTACACCGCATACAATGAGACTAGCAAAAAGAGTAGGGGCAATAGATATACCGAATGATAGAAGAGTGAATAAAAAACCAATGCCTAGACTTGGCGGACTAGCAGTAATTTCAGGCTTTTTGGTATCTATTATTTATTTGTTAATTACAACATCATTGGAAGGCAAAATAAATTTATTTGGTGAAGAAAATTATTATTTTAAATTAATAGGCTTTTTTATAGGAATAGTTATACTTGGCATAGTTTGCTATATAGATGATGTGAAGGGGATTCCAAGTTATGCAAAGCTCACAGCACAAATTGTGGCAGCAATAATAGTTGTGGCATTTGGAATTAAAATAGAAGATATTTCTATTCCGTTTATAGAAGGAAAAATTGAAATAGGTGGAGTTTTTTCGTATATACTTACAGTTTGTTGGATTGTAGGAATTACTAATGCTATTAATCTAATTGATGGATTAGATGGATTATCTTCAGGTGTAACATTAATATCATGTTTATCATTACTTATGGTATTTGCATTAAACGGATCACCTCTAATAGCAATAATTTTAATTACAGCATTAGCAGGTGCGATAGTAGGCTTTTTACCATTTAATTTTAGTCCAGCAAAAACATTTATTGGAGATACAGGCTCAAATTTTATGGGATTTTCTCTTGCAATAATTTCTATCCTTGGTGTAGCAAAAACATACACGGCATTAGTTTTAATAGCACCAATAATTATTCTTGCAATGCCAATTTTTGATACATTATTTGCTATATTTAGAAGAATTATAAAAGGAAAATCATTAAAAGCTGTATTTAAGCCAGATAAGGGGCATATACATCATAAATTAATGGCAAAGGGATATACTCAAAAACAGGCAGTACTTATAATGTATGGTATAACAGCAATACTAGGAATGTTTGCAGTTATATTATTAGAAAGTGGAATTTGGAAAGCACTATCTTTTGCTTTGTTAATTCTCGCAATAGTTGCCATAGGATATAAAGATGTAGCTAAATTTATGAATGATGATGATGATAAAGAAAAGATTAATGAAGAACATTTACGTAAACAAGATTAAATAATGAAAGAATAATTATTATAATTGCTATAAGAAGGGAAGGAAAACAATTGGATGAAGAACGTTTAATAAGTCCAGAGCTTACAGACATTGGAGAAGAAAGGCTAGAAAATTCACTAAGACCAAAAACATTAGAAGAATATATTGGACAAGACAAAGTAAAAGAAAACATGAAAGTATATATAGAGGCAGCCAAAAAAAGAGGAGAGCCACTTGACCATGTGTTATTGTATGGCCCTCCAGGACTTGGAAAAACCACTCTTGCAAGTATTATTTCTAATGAAATGAATTCAAACATAAAAATAACTTCTGGTCCTGCAATTAGTAAACCAGGAGATTTGGCAGCACTACTTACAAATTTGTCTGAATTCGACATATTATTTATAGATGAAATTCATAGATTAAATAAAAGCGTTGAAGAAATATTATATCCAGCTTTAGAGGATTACACTTTGGATATAATAATTGGAAAAGGTCCAAGTGCTAGGTCTATTAGACTGGATTTGCCTAAATTTACTTTGATAGGAGCTACGACCAAAGCTGGCTCACTTGCAACTCCACTTCGTGACAGATTTGGAATTATACATAGACTTGAATTGTACAATACAGAAGATTTAACTACAATTGTAAAACGCTCTGCAAATATTCTAGAAATAAATATAGATAACGATTCTGCTATGGAAATTGCTAGAAGGTCAAGAGGAACACCGAGAATTGCAAATAGATTATTAAAAAGAGTTAGGGATTATGCGGCTGTATTAGGAGATGGAAATATAACACTTAAAATAACTAAAATAGCTTTGAATAAACTAGAAATAGATGATTTAGGACTAGATGAAATTGACAGAAGAATATTAGAAACTTTAATTGTAAAATACAGAGGAAGACCAGTAGGAATAGAAACAATTGCAACTACTTTAGGGGAAGAAGTAGACACCATAGAAGATGTGTATGAGCCATATTTAATTCAAATTGGATTTATTTCAAGAACAGTTAGAGGAAGAATTGCTTTACCTGCAGCGTATGAGCATATAGGCATACCATATAATGATACTGGAAGCAATGATTATATACAAACTAGCCTTTAAAAAGTAGTTCCGCAAAACGTGATATTCCAATGGTATAAGAAAGGAAAAAAGATGGAAAGAGAAGCTATACAAAAAAGAAGTAAGTTACCTGTAATTTTATTTATAATTGCAAGTATAATTTTTGTAATACCTTCAATTATTTATTTAATACAAAATAAAACAATTTATCGCTTTTACTTTGTGTGGACATATCTTTTTAGATTGCCAACAACCTCGGGAGAAAAGATAATTAATGCAATAGTGTTTTTTGCATTAATCACAATATTGTTTTTGTTATATGTTTTGATTATAAAAAAACGCAACCAGATATTTAAAAACAAAAAACAGATTTTTATACTGATAGCAATAGTTTCAGTACTTTTTGCAATAGTAATTCCATATACAAGCACAGATGTATATTCATATATCGCAAATGGCTGGTCTGCAGCACATTATGGGGAAAATCCTTATTATGTATCAACAGGAGAAATTGTTGATAGCACAGGACAGAATGAGCCGATGTTTAACAAAGTGGCTAACTGCTGGAGATACGAAACCGTGGTATATGGACCACTTTGGACGGCAATATGTACAGTACTTTCATGGCTTTCATTTGGCAATATAGATATTGCTTTATTGATTTTTAAACTAGCAAATCTAATTGTACATTTACTAAATTGTGCTCTTATTTATAAAATAACACGAAAGAAATTATTTGTTATTTTATATGGATTAAATCCTTTTATATTATTTGAAGCACTTTCAAATGTGCATAACGATATTTTTATTGTTTTATTTATTCTACTTGCTATATATTTTACAATAAGAAAGAAGAATTTATTTATAGCAGTAGCATTTGTTGCTTTGGCAACAGCAATAAAATATTTAGCAATATTAATCTTGCCATTTATAATTTTATATTATGTAAGAAAAAAAGATGTAAAACAAAGAATAGGCTATTGCATAATTTGTGGAATAGAATACATAGCGATTATAGCGTTATTTTATATATTCTATATGAGAGATTTAAGCGTATTTGCAGGATTATTTATGCAGCAAGGAAAATATAATAGGTCTATTTTCTATGTTTTATATGAATACCTAGGAGAAGGAGTTGCTCAAAAACTTCAGATTGTATGCTTAGGAGTTTTTACAGTATTTTATGCTTATGTATGTATCAAATTATTATTACAAAAAGAGATGCGATTTAATAAAGTTATAAGAAAATATAATGTAATTTTATTAATTTTCACATTTATACTTATAACTAACTTTAATCCATGGTACATCATGTGGCTTTACCCAACTATGTTTTGGCTTAAGAGTAAATCACAAACCACAATACTTGCTCTTAGTTACTCAAGTGAAATTGCAAACTTCGCATCTTTTGCACTATGGAGTGAGGAAGCATGGCTTGGAATACCTTATCTTGTTGTAATGCTTGTAGGGGCTGGAATTATTAAGTTATTAAATATGAAGATTGAAGTTCGTAATTGAGAAAGGAAATGAAGCAGAGATGAAATTATTAATGCACACTTGTTGTGCACCATGTAGTGTATATTGTATTGACTCACTAAGAAAAGAAGGAATAGAGCCAACAGTATATTGGTATAACCCAAATATACATCCATATATGGAGTATAAAGCAAGACGTGACTGTTTAAAAGAATATACAGCATCTATTAATGTAAATGCAATTTTTGAAGAAGACTATGGATTAGATGAATTTTGTAAAAATGTAATTGGAGATTTACAGAATAGATGTGTAAATTATTGCTACCCGGTGCGTATAGAGCAAACCGCAAAATATGCTAAAGAGCATGGGTATGATACAATTACCACAACTTTGTTAGTTAGCCCATATCAAAAACACGAAGAATTAAAAAAAGTTTGCGAAGAAATTGCAAAAAAATATGGTTTAAAATTTTTATATAGAGATTTTCGTGTAGGCTTTAGAGAAGGGCAAGCAAAGGCACGAGAGCTAGGACTTTATATGCAAAAATACTGTGGATGCATATTCTCAGAGGAAAGTAGATATAATTGCCACAATTCTGCAAAACCAGATATACCAACGGATACAAGTGCTGTAAGAGAACAAATGCCACAAGTAAAAAGGATAGAAAATAAAGAAGATTACATAGGCTTACTTTTAGAAGCAGATCCATCAAAAGCTAGTATTATGAAGT